>NZ_JBHYVC010000032.1:0-75860 GCF_042749965.1 Streptomyces sp. NPDC059454
GACCCCCCCCGCCGCCCCCCCCCACACTCACCCGCTCGCGCGCCCGCCCCCCCCCCAACCCACACCGCACGCGCGCCCAGGGGCACGGCCCCGCGCGGGGTCAGCGGGTCACGCGCCGCTCTCCCGCAGCATGTCCTCGCGCTCCACGAGCTTCACGCGTTCGCGGCCCTGCGGCTCGCCCAGTGCCTTCTCCGCGGCGTCCAGGCGGTACCAGCCGTCCCAGGTGGTGAAGCGGATGCCGCGTTCGGCGAGGAACGCGTCCACGGCCTCCGGGGCCGGCGACTCGGGCGTCTGGAGCCGGCCGCTCGCGTAATCCGCCAGCAGGTTCCCCACCGTCTCGTTGGCGTCGCCCTTGGTGTGGCCGATCAGGCCCACCGGACCGCGCCGGATCCAGCCGGTGACGTACGTGGAGTCCAGGTGCTCGCCGGTCTCCTGGATGACACGCCCGCCCTCGTCCGGGACCGTGCCGGAGCCGATGTCCCAGGGCAGCTTGGGAAGCTTGTCGGAGAGGTAGCCCACGGCCCGGTAGACCGCGCTGACGTCCCAGTCCTTGAACTCGCCGGTCCCCTTGACGTTGCCGGTGCCGTCGAGTTCGGTGCGCTCGGTGCGCAGGCCGACGACCTTGCCGTCCGCACCGAGGATCTCGGTGGGCGACTCGAAGAAGTGCAGGAACAGCTTGTGCGGGCGGTCGCCGGCATCGCGGATCGCCCAGTTCTCCAGGGTCTTGGCGACCATGTCGGCCTGCTTGTTGCCGCGCCGGGTCGCGATCGAGCCCTCGTCGTAGTCGATGTCCTCGGGGTCGACGATCACCTCGATGCTGGGGGAGTGGTCCAGCTCCCGCAGCTCCATCGGGCTGAACTTCGCCTGCGCCGGGCCGCGGCGGCCGAAGACGTGGACCTCCAGCGCCTTGTTGGCCTTCAGGCCCTCGTGGACGTTCGGCGGGATCTCGGTGGGCAGCAGCTCGTCGGCCGTCTTGGCCAGGATGCGGGCCACGTCGAGGGCGACGTTGCCGACACCGAGCACGGCGACCTTCTCGGCCTGGAGGGGCCAGGTGCGCGGCACGTCCGGGTGGCCGTCGTACCAGGAGACGAAGTCCGCGGCGCCGTAGGAGCCGTCGAGGTCGATGCCCGGTATGTCCAGCGCGCGGTCGGCCGTGGCGCCGGTGGCGAAGATCACCCCGTCGTAGAACGTGCGCAGATCGTCGAGGTGGACGTCGGTGCCGTAGTCCACATTGCCGAACAGCCGGATCTGCGGCTTGTCGAGCACTTGGTGCAGGGCCGTGATGATGCCCTTGATCCGCGGGTGGTCGGGGGCGACGCCGTACCGGATCAGTCCGAACGGCGCAGGCATCCGCTCGAAGATGTCGATGGACACGCCCGGTTCGGCGGCCACGTCGGACTTGAGCAGGGCGTCGGCGGCGTAGATCCCGGCGGGGCCGGATCCGACGATGGCTACCCGCAGGGGGCGGGGCATGGTCAGGTTCCCTTCGAGTGATGACAGGCGACTCGGTGGGAAGCCTAAACTGAGGCATGCCTTACCTGGTACGCGGGTCCGGTCTATGGGCTCATAAGCCTCTCTTATGAGGTCTCCTCACATGCCCTTATGTCTCAGGGAACGGGCTGTTCCGTCCAGATGACCTTGCCGGCGGGCAGATAGCGGGTGCCCCAGCGCTCGGTGAGCTGGGCGACCAGGAACAGGCCGCGTCCGCCCTCGTCCGTCATGGTTGCGTACCGCAGATGGGGTGAGGTGCTGCTGCTGTCGTACACCTCGCAGATCAGGTTGCGCTCGTACAGCATCCGCACCTGGATGGGGGTGCCGCCGTAGCGGAGCGCGTTGGTGACCAGCTCGCTCAGGATCAGCTCGGTGCTGAACGCCAGCTCGTCCAGCCCCCACTCGGCCAGCTTCCGGGTGACCGCCGCCCGCACCTCGCCGACGGCCGCCGGATCCGGCGGTACCGGCCACTGGGCGATCCGGTCGGCGGGCAGCGCCCGCGTCCGCGCCACGAGCAGCGCGATGTCGTCACCGGCTCGCGCCGGGCGCCGGGACTCCAGTACGACCCTGCAGGTGTCCTCGGGGGAGTCACCGGCCCGGGACAGTGCCTCGCGCAGCCGTTCCAGACCGACGTCGATGTCGTGCCCGCGGTCCTCGACCAGCCCGTCGGTGTAGAGGACGAGCCGGCTGCCCTCCGGCAGCTCCAGCCCGGTCGACTCGAACGGCAGACCGCCGAGTCCCAGCGGGGGGCCGGCGGGCACGTCCCAGAACTCCGCCCCGCCGTCCGGGCGGACCACGGCCGGCGGCGGATGACCCGCCCGGGCCACGGTGCAGTGCCGGGAGACCGGGTCGTAGACCGCGTACAGACAGGTCGCCCCTGTCACCGGTGCGCTCTGCTCGTCCTGTGCCTCGTCCTGGTCGATGCGCCCGACCAGCTCGTCGAGCAGGGCCAGGAGCTCGTCGGGCGGGAGGTCCAGCGCGGAGAAGTTGTGCACCGCCGTGCGCAGCCGCCCCATCGTGGCCGCCGCGTGCAGGCCGTGGCCGACGACGTCACCGACCACGAGCGCGACCCGGGCACCGGACAGCGGCAGCACGTCGAACCAGTCCCCGCCCACCCCGGCCTGCGCGGGAAGGTAGCGGTAGGCGATCTCCAGGGCGCTCTGCCCGGGCAGCGTGCGCGGCAGCAGGCTCCGCTGGAGCGTCACCGCCATGCTGTGCTCGCGCGTGTAACGGCGGGCGTTGTCGATGGAGACCGCGGCCCGGGCGACCAGTTCCTCCGCGAGGGCCAGCTCCTCGGTGTCGAACGGCTCCGCCTTCCGCGAACGCCAGAAGCTGACCACCCCGAGCACCAGCGCCCCGGCCCGCAGCGGCACGGTGACCAGCGAATGGATGCCGTACTCCATGACCTGCCCGGAGCGCTCCAGGTCCTGCGCGTGCCAGCCCGGCGCCTCGTCGAGCCGGGGCTCCAGGACCGGCCGGCCGGTGGCGAGGCTGACGCCCTGCGGGGACGACGCGACGAAGCGGATCCGCTCGTCCCTGGGGTAGAGCGGAGCGTCCGCGTCGATCCCCGCCGACGCCGCGCGGCGCAGTACGCCGGCCGCGTCGGGATGGCCGCCGGCCAGCACCGACTCGAACAGGTCCACCGTGGCGAAGTCGGCGAACCGCGGCACGGCCAGCTCGGCGAGTTCCTCGGCCGTGCGGGTGACGTCCAGGCTCGTCCCGATGCCCACACCCGCGTCGTACAGCATGTTGAGCCGCTCGCGCGACGTCTCCGCCCGGCCGGACAGGGCGCGCAGCTCGGTGGAGTCGCGGATCGTGGCCACGCTGCCGGGCGGGCCGCCCGTCCGGTCGGTGGGCCGCTGGTTGACCGCCAGCAGCCGGTCGGCCACCAGATGCACCTCGTCCGTGGCGACACGGCCCGAGGACAGCAGCTCGGCGGTGCCGGGGTCCAGGCCGATGTCCGGCACGGGCCGGCCCTCGGCGTCCCCGGGCAGGCCGAGCAGCCGGCGCGCCTCGTCGTTGACGAGCATGAGCGTCCCGTCCCCGTCGACGATGACCACTCCCTCGCGCACCGCGTGCAGTACCGCGTCGTGGTGTTCGTACATCCGGGTCATCTCGTGCGGGCCCAGACCATGGGTCTGGCGCAGCAGCCGTCTGCTGACCAGGGCCGCGCCCCAGGTGGCCAGGGCCAGCGCGGCGGCCGCCGCGCTCAGGACGAGGGGCAGCTGGTCCTCGGCCGCCCCGCCGACGTGCTCGGTCGTGATGCCGGCCGACACCAGGCCCACCACCTCGCCGCCGGCGTCCTTCACCGGCACCACCGCCTGCACCAGATGTCCGATGGTGCCCTCGATCTCCTCCACCACCGGCTCGCCGGCCAGCGCGGGCTCGATGGTGCCGACGAACCGCTTGCCGATGCGGTCCGGTCTGGGGTGCGTGTAGCGGATGCCGTCGGTGTTCATGACGACGACGAAGTCGACGTTCGCCTGCTCGCGGGCCGCCGCGGCGTGCGGCCGGAGCACGGCCGTGGGGTCGGAGGACTCCAGCGCCCCGAGGATGCCCGGCGCGTTCGCGAAGGTCTCCGCGACGGCGAGCGAACGGTTGCGGGCCTCCCGCGTGCTGTCCCGCCGCACCTGGAGCACCAGCGCCAGGACGGCGGCCACGACCAGCAGCAGCACGATCATCAGATGCAGCACGAACACCTGTCCGGCGACGCTGCGCCCGCTCAGCACCGACCGCAGTCCCGCCGCCGGACGCCACCGGAAGCGGCCGTCCGCGGCCCGCCGGCGCCGCACGGACGCCGCGGCACCGGGCCGCAGGGACGACCGGGGCCGGGATCGACCCATGAGTCGGACCATGTGCCATGTCTACACTGCCACGCCACGCGAGGCGAGGCACCCGCCCGACCGGCGGGTTGTCACCGTTCCGGCACGGGTTCCCCGGGGCGCGCGCGGCCGTCCCCCGAGGACCGCGCGCGCCCCTCCCCCGGCGCGCGACCGTCCCCCGAAAGCCGCGCGCGCTCTTCGACCGGGCCACCCCGGCAAACCGTGCTCCGCTGCCTCAGTCGGCCAGGGCGCGGGCCAGTTCCGTGGTGGCGCGGGCGATCTCGGTGTCCGGCTCGGCCAGCAGCCGGTTCAGGTCGCCGCGCCGGGCGCGCACCGCCTGCCGGGCGGCCCGCTCCCACACCACCGGGTTCTCCCTGCGGTTGAGCAGCTTGGGATACGCGGTGGCGGTGCTCTCCCACTGCCGGGCGTCGGCGATGGCCTTGAGCAGCTGGATGATCCCGGCCCGGCAGCTGACGTGCGGCAGCTGGGCCAGCTCCCAGAGGAAGGGGACCGTGGCGGCGGTCGCCTGTTCCGTGACGAAGCCGTACTGGCAGATCCGTTTCCGCAGATCCTCCAGGGCGGCGCGGGCGGTGCCGGTGTCCCCCCAGGCGATGCCGTTCAACAGCAGGGGGATGGCCGCCGCCGAGCCGGTGGAGTCCTGCATGTCGGCCCACGGCACGCGGGACAGTGCCGTGAGGGGCGTGGTCCGTGCCACTTTGGTGGGGGACGTGTGGCGCACAGGGCGCTCGCTGCTCGGCTGTTCCGTAGAAGCGCTGCGCATGGCGTTGGGTGCCTTTCCGCGGCAGTCGTGTCAGATGGGCGGTCGGGTCGACAACCGGGCCCACACCGTCTTGCCCGCCGGAGGGGTGGGGGTCCAGCCCCACCCCTCCGACAGGGCGGCGACGATGCACAGCCCCCGGCCGTGCTCCGCCGGGCCGGAGCCGTCGCCGGGTCTGCGGACGGGCGGGTGGTCGTCGGGGTCGGAGACGGTGAGCAGCAGGTGCGCGGGCTCCAGGCGGAACCCGAGCCGGATGTCCGGCGCACCCGCGCACCGCGGTGCCGCGTGTGTCACGGCGTTGGCGGCGAGCTCGGTGATCACGAGGGTGGCGTCGTCGCAGTGGTGGCCGAGCGACCAGTCGCGCAGGGTGTCCCGGGTGAAGGACCGCGCCCGCGCGAGCCCCTCCCGGCCACGTGCGAGGCGCAGTGTGACCGAGGCGGACGCGGGGCGGACGGTCTCCGGCACCGGGAGCGGCCGGCGCGGATCCGCCGTCGCCGCGCCGCGGCCACTCGTCCGTATTGCGGCGGTGGCCGGCGGCCGGAGTAACGGATGCGCAGGTGATGACACGGCATCTCCCCGATGCGACGTCAGGACGGGGCGTCAGCACGGGGGTTGACGCCGCAGCTATTATCCACGCTGACAGCGCTCGCGTGCAATTGCACGAGAAATTGCGCGAGATTTTTCCCGGTGCGCGGGCCGACGTCCGGCCGCGCACCGGGAGACACAAGAACGGCAAGGAGACAGCGGTGCCAGGAGTGCGCAACGGAGTGCGGGCCAGCCAGTTGGACGCCCGCTGGATCAAGAGCCGGTACAGCAACGCCGAGGGCAACTGTGTCGAGGTGGCCCCGCTGACCGACGGGGGGATCGCGATGCGCAACTCCCGTGACCCCGACGGCCCCGCCCTCGTCTACACGGCCGCGGAGCTGGCGGCGTTCCTGGCCGGCGCGAAGGACGGCGAGTTCGACCACCTGGTCTGAACGCCCGCGTCGCACCGGCGCCGACTGTCCCGGCCGGTGCCGGTGAGGCGGAACCCGACCCGCCACTTCCTCGGGGTTTTCGTACGCGGATGCGGTGAGGGGCAGTCAGGTGCGATAGTGTAAATCGCCCTTGTGCCGGTCTGCTGGGAGTCGGGATGTCTGCCGCGTCGCATCGAATCTCCCGCCTGGAACCCTATCTGGACAGGCTCGAGCCCGCTCCGACCCTGCTGAAGATGCTGGTCGGCGTGCAGTTGGCGGGCTTCCGTGACGATGCCGGACTGTCCCAGGACCAGGCGGCGCGCTCCGTCGGCTTCAGCGCCGCGAAACTCTCCCGCATCGAGTCCGGCAAGGGCCGCCGCCCGCCGACCGAGGCCGACGTCCGGGCATTGCTGAAGCTGTACGGCACCGACGGGTACGAGGCCTCGGTGCTGCTCAAGCTGCTCCTGCGGGCCGGGGAACCGGGCTGGTGGCAGCGGTACGACAAGCGGCTGATGCCCGAGTGGTTCGACCGTCTGGTCGGACTCCAGGAGGCCGCCGCCACCATCCGTACCTTCGAGATCCAGTACGTCCCCGGACTGCTGCAGACTGCCGCCTACACCCGCGCGGTGGTCGAGCGGGGGCTGCCGAACGCCCCGGCGAGCGAGGTGCAGCGCCGGGTCGAGCTGCGCATGCGCCGCGCCGAACTGCTGCTGCGCGAGGCCGCGCCGCAGATCTGGGCCGTCATCGACGAGTCGGTCCTGCTGCGTGTCCTGGGCAGCCCCGCGGTGATGCGCGAGCAGCTCGAGCACCTGGTGACGATGACCGAGCGGACCAATGTGACGGTGCAGATCGTGCCGCTCGACGTGACGAACGCGTCGGCTCCCGCCATCCCCGTGACCTATCTGCGCTTCGGCGGGCTCGACCTGCCCGACGTGGTCTATCTGGAGCACATCAGGAGCGCCAACTTCCTCGAGGACCGCGACGAGACGGAGGAGTACCGGATCGTGCTGGACCGCCTCGCCGACGAGGCGCTCAAGCCGCGCGACTCGGTGGAGCTGCTCCGCAGGACGATCGAGGAGCGCTACGCCACGGCGTAGCGGAAGGCACGAACACGCCGGCGCCCCCGTGGGACCCGAGAGGTCCGGCGGGGGCGCCGCGGCGTCACGGGTTACACCGGGAGCCGGCCCACACCGCCGAACTCGATCCACTCCTGGGTGAGCTGACGGGGCGCCACCTCGGTGTCCGGGCGCCAGGTGGACACCTCCACCAGGCCCGGCTCCAGGATCTCCAGACCCTCGAAGTACGACTCGACGTCCTTCGGCTCGCGCACCCGGCCCCAGTTCCCGTGGGTCGCCCGGTCCATGAAGTCGGTGACGGACTCACGGACCTCGGCGTCCTCGCTGACGAGCTGGCACATCACCATGAAGCTGCCCGGCGCCAGCCGTTCGCGCACCCGGCGGGCCAGGGCGAGCGGACCGTCGGTGTCACTGTCCGGGATGCAGTGGAAGACCGAGTTGAACAGCACGCACACCGGCTCCGAGAAGTCGATCAGCCGCCGGGTCTCCGGGTGGCCGAATATCCCGTCGGTGTCGCGCATGTCGGCCTGGATGACCACGGTGCGCTCGTCCTGCTCCAGCAGGGCACGGCCGTGCACCAGCACCATCGGGTCGTTGTCGGCGTACACCACGTGGGTGGTCGGGTCGATGCGCTGCGCGACCTGGTGGACGTTGTCCTGGGTGGGCAGACCGGAACCGTGGTCGACGTACTGCCGTATCCCGTACTCCTGCGTGAGGGTGCGGACCGCCCGCTGGAGGAAGCGCCGGTTGTTCAGTGCCAGGCGGCGGGTGCTGGGCACCACCTTGTCGAGTTCCTCGGTCGCGGCACGGTCCGCCGCGTAGTTGTCCTTGCCGCCCAAGTAGTAGTCGTACATACGCGCTGCCGTCGGCACGGTCGCGTCGATCTCGGTGGACAGCTGCTTACCGGTGTGCATCGTTCCCCCTGCGGGCCGCGCCAACTGGACTGGCTGGACAGGGAGTACATCCTAGGGAGCCATGAAGGGGCCGTGCCAGCCAGGCGGTGAACGTCGCTCGGAAGGAATGGCACGCCGTGCGCTCGGAATGACCCGGAGTGTCACATCGGGCACTCACTGTGAGCGCTTGCGCTCCGGAGAGGGGGTACGCGCAGGGTGACACCGTTTTCCCGGGGGGACCGGATCCTGGACAGCTCGACGGACCGGATCGCGAACCCCCGGGGCGCGCACCCCTTGCGCGCCCGGCACCCCCTGGCCGGACCGCACCGACATGCACCTGGCGCCGCGCCCCGGCACCGGCGTCGCGCTGCTGCCCGAGATCATCCACGCCGGCCGGACCGACCGTGCCTGCATCGACGCGCACACCGTCGGCTTCGACGAACTCGCCGCCCGCGTCGAGCGGTGCACCCCGAAGCGGGCCGCGGAGATCTGCGACGTCCCCGCCGTGCGGATCGAACGGGTGGCGGAACTCCTCGGCGACGCGCGGCGACTGCTGTCCACCGTCCTGCAGGGCGTCTACCGGTCCCATCAGGCCTCCGCCGCCGCCGTGCAGGTCGGCAACCTGCGTCTGATCCGGGGCATGCCGGGCCGCCCCGGCTGCGGGCCGCTCCAGTTGACTTCCTCACCCGGAGACGGGCCTGCTCCTCCTGCACGACCTGCACGACCTGCACGACCTGCACGACCTGCACGACCTGCACGACCTGCGCGACCTGCGCGCCCTGCATCAGGCCGCCTCGGGCAGCTCGCCGCACTGGGAGATGCTCGCCCGGGCGGCACAGGCCATCCGGGACCGGGAGCTGCTGGAGCCGGCCTCCTCCTGCCGTCCGCAGACCCTGCGCCGGATGCGCTGGACCAACACGATGATCAAGGTGCTGCCGCCGCAGCTCCTCGTCGGCGCGTGACCGGCCCGGGCGGCGGATCCCCGCCGACGCCTGCGCCGGCGGGTGTGCCCCGCTATCGTCGGGTTCGTCCCTACGGGACGTCCGTCGCCGGCGTCGCCGGCGGCCGGCCATCCGCTGCCCCGGGAGGCACGCATGGACGACTACTACGACCTCGGCGACCACCGCCGGCCCGTGACGACCTCCTCCGCCGACGCGCAACTCTGGTTCGACCGCGGGCTGGTGTGGACGTACGCGTTCAACCACGAGGAGGCGGTCGCCTGTTTCGAGAAGGCGGCCGAGGCCGACCCGGACTGCGCCATGGCCCACTGGGGCATCGCCTACGCCCTCGGCCCCAACTACAACAAGCCCTGGGAGGCCTTCGACGGCGGCGAACTCGTCGACACCGTCGCCCGCACCCACGAGGCGGTGGAGCGGGCGCACGAGAAGGCCGCGCACGCCACCCCCGTCGAGCGGGCCCTCATCGAGGCCCTGCGCGCCCGCTACCCGCAGGCGGAGGCCGCCGAGGACTGCTCGGTGTGGAACGAACCCTACGCGGACCGGATGCTCGCCGTGTACGAGGACGCCCCCGGCGACCCGGACGTGGCCACGCTCTGCGCCGACGCCCTGATGAACCTCACCCCCTGGCAGCTGTGGGACCTCAGGACCGGCCGTCCGGCCGACGGCGCCCGCACCCTGGAGGCCAAGGCCGTCCTCGACGGCGCGCTCGCCACCGAAGCGGGCGCCCGGCACCCCGGCGTCCTCCACCTGTACGTCCACCTGATGGAGATGTCCCCCACGCCGGAAGCCGCCCTCACCGTCGCCGACCGGCTGCGCGGCGCCGTGCCCGACGCCGGGCACCTGCACCACATGCCCTCGCACCTGGAAGTGCTCTGCGGCGACTACCGCCGGGTCGTCTCCGACAACACCGTCGCCGTCGCCGCCGACGAGAAGTACCTCGAGCGGGCCGGCGCCATGAACTTCTACACGCTCTACCGCGCCCACAACCACCACTTCAGGATCTACGGCGCCATGTTCGCCGGCCAGTCACAGGTCGCCCTGGACGCCGCCGCGCGGCTCGAGGCCGCCGTCCCCGAGGAACTCCTGCGGGTACAGAGCCCGCCCATGGCCGACTGGCTCGAGGGGTTCCTGGCGATGCGCGTCCACGTCCTGATCCGCTTCGGCCGCTGGGACGACGTCCTGGCGCTGCCGTTCCCCGCCGACCCGGAGCTGTACTGCGTGACCACCGCCATGCTCCACTACGCGCGGGGCGTCGCCCTCTCCGCGACCGGCGCCACCGACGGGGCCGAGGCGGAGCGGGCCGGCTTCCGCGCGGCCGTGGACCGCGTCCCCGGGACCCGGATGCTCTTCAACAACACCTGCCACGACATCCTCGCCATCGCGTCGGCGATGCTGGACGGCGAACTCGCCTACCGCAAGGGCGAGTACGACACCGCCTTCGCCGCGCTGGAGCGGTCGGTCGAGCTGGACGACAACCTGCCCTACGACGAGCCCTGGGGCTGGATGCAGCCCACCCGGCACGCCTACGGGGCGCTGCTGTTGGAGCAGGGCCGCGTCGAAGAGGCCGAAGCCGTGTACCGGGCCGACCTCGGCCTCGACGGCACCCTGCCCCGGCCCCTGCAGCACCCGGGCAACGTCTGGGCGCTGCACGGGTTCCACGAGTGCCTGCTGCGCACCGGGAGGACCGGGGAGGCGGCGATCATCGCCCAGCAGCTCAAGCAGGCGACCGCGCTGGCGGACGTACCCGTCGAGGCATCCTGCTTCTGCCGGCTGGAGACCCACCGCCCGGGGGCCCTTGGCGCGGCCCGCCCCTGCCACTGAACCGGCCCGCCCGGGCCGGTTCGGCGGGGCCGGACCGGCCGGCCTCAGCTCGCTTCGACGACGTCCTGGAACGTCTTCATGCAGGAGAAGCAGTGCCGGTCCGTCATGTGCCGACGAGTCGACTCGTCCTGCTTCTCCACTCCGCAGAGCGTGGATGACTTGTCCGACGTGAGGACATGCCACACCAGCTCTCCCGAAGTGTCTGCACCGCACCACATCTCGTGCATTCCCAGCTCCCTCCGGGTAGGCATGGGGGCCGCTTCCATACGAGCACGGCCCGGGCCCGGACGGCTCGTCCGGCGAGCCAGTCGGGTGATGTGCGGGCCGGAACGCATATCGGTGGTGCGGACCGGATCCCGGAAGGACGACGAAGGCGCCGGTCGTGGTGCGCCCGTCGCGCGGGCCGGGCGGACGACGGGTGACCGTGCGCGGTGAGATCGCCGGCCTCGCGAACTCCGGCCGGGACGTGGTGGAGTCCCCGCGGCGCGCGGGACCGCCGGAGGACGAACGGCTGGTGGACGATCCCGCCCGGGTCCAAGTGGGCCGGCGGCCGCGCCCACGTCTACGACGCGGCGCAAGGACCCCGCCGACCGCCGACCGCCGAGGAACCGAGAGCGGCGCGGGCCGCCTCCGCACACCGCGGCCACCGTCGGCGCCGACTCCGACGGTGACCGCGCCTGTCCGTATACCCCCACTTCACACCCGGATGCCGTGCCCGCGGGCGCGGCCGCCTCCGGGTGCCCGAGCCCGCCGCGAAGCCCCGCGCCCCGGCGCCCGGGACGCCCGGCGCGGCGCACGAGACCGGTGAGATTGCCGGTCCGCACCGGCCCCCTCCTCTCCGACAGTGGCACCGCCAGTCAATCGGCGGCACCCCGGCCGGGGCACGGCCCCCACCACACCGTGATCCCCGTGCACCGGCCGGCCGGCTCGCCGCGACAGAGAGGACCACTCGTCGTGCAGCAGCACCCCCACACCAGCAGGCGCAGGACCGGCAGGCTCGCCGCACTGACCGCGGCCGTCGCCGTCGTCGTCGGCCTCACCACCATCGGCGGCCCCGGCGCCCAGGCGGCCGACAACCCCTACGAGCGCGGCCCGGCACCGACCGAATCGAGCATCGAGGCGTCGCGCGGCCCGTACGCCGTGTCGGACATCTCCGTCTCCTCGCTGTCCGTCACCGGCTTCGGCGGAGGCACCATCTACTACCCGACCAGCACCGCCGACGGCACCTTCGGGGCGATCGCCATCTCGCCCGGTTACACCGCCTACCAGTCCTCCATCGCCTGGCTGGGCCCGCGCCTGGCCTCGCAGGGCTTCGTGGTGTTCACCATCGACACCAACTCCACCCTCGACCAGCCCGCCTCCCGTGGTGACCAGCTGCTCGCCGCGCTGGACTACCTCACCCAGCGCAGCGCGGTCCGCGGCCGCGTCGACAGCAGCCGGCTCGGCGTCATGGGCCACTCGATGGGCGGCGGCGGAACCCTCGAAGCCGCCAAGGACCGGCCCTCGCTCCAGGCCGCGATCCCGCTGACGCCCTGGAACCTCGACAAGACCTGGTCCGAGGTCAGGACCCCCACCCTCCTCTTCGGGGCCGACGGCGACACCATCGCCTCCGTCTCCAGCCACGCCGAGCCCCTCTACACCGGTCTGCCGTCCTCCCTGGACCGGGCCTACATCGAGCTGAACGGCGCCACCCACTTCACGCCCAACTCGTCGAACACGACGATCGCCAAGTACAGCGTTTCCTGGCTGAAGCGGTTCATCGACAACGACACCCGCTACGAGCAGTTCCTGTGCCCGCTGCCCCGGCCGAGCCTGACGATCGAGGAGTCCCGGGGCAACTGCCCGCACACCTCCTGAGGATCCCGAACTCCCGCCGAACGACCAACCGGTGGCGGTCCGCGCACGACGCGGGCCGCCACCGGCGTTGTGCGCGCGCATCGCCGGACGCCGGGCGTCCTGGGCCCCGGCACACGCGTGGACGCGCCCCCTCCACCTCACCTTACGCGTGAGTAAGATCGAGTGGATGACCGGACAGACGACCCCGCGGGGGCAGGTGATCCACCGGCTGCCGTACGGGCTGCGCACCGACGTCGGCGTCCACGTCGTGACCGGTGAACCCGGTTGCGGCCGTACGGCGTTCCTGGAGCACGCCGCCGGCTCCTTCCGTGCCGGACCGGTGTGGCACGTACGCGCCGACCCCGGCCGCAGCGCACCGCCGCTGAGCGGCCTGCACACCTTGCTGCGTGCCGCCGGCCGTACCGTGCGGACCGCCGGGGACGGTACGGCGGGGGAGGCGCTGTTCGACGTCCTGCGCACGGCGGCCGACGCGTCGCCGCTCCTGGTGTGCGTGGACGACGCACACCTGTGGGACGCCGCGTCGCGCGCCGCGCTGGGGCACGCCGCCGCACGGGTGCGCGCGGCGGGGGTCCGGGCGGGGCTGCTCCTCACGGTTCCCGGACACCGGCCCGTCGACCGGGAGTTGGCGGCACTGCCCGTGCTGCGGCTGGGTCCGCTGACGCCCGGGGACGCGGCCCGTGTGGTCGACGACGTGACCGGCGGTGCCGTCGATCCCGGCGTGCGCGAGGAACTGGTGACGGCGGCCGAGGGCAACCCCGCGCTGCTGCTGGCGCTGATCCACCGGCTCTCGCCCGCCCAGCTCGGCGGGCGCCGGGCGCTGCCCCGGCCGCTGGCCGACGGGGAGGTCCTCACCGCGGTGGCCGGCGGGTGCCTGACCGGCGTACCACCGGACCGGGCCGACCTGCTGCTGACGGCGGCGGCCGCCGCGCGCGCGACGGGGGAACCGGACGCCGACGCGGACCTCGTACGGCGAGCGGCCGGGGCCGACGCGATGCGGCCGTTGCCCGAGGTACTGGCCCTGGCCGAGGGCCGCCTGCGGTTCCGCAGCGCGCTGCTGGGAAGGGCGGTGTACGCCGGTGCGCCGCCCGAGCGACGCCGTGCCGCGCACCGCGCACTGGCCGCGTGCCTGGCGGACACCGGTGCGGACGGCGTCCTCGCGCTGCTGCACCGCTCCTGGACGGTCACGGGCCACGCCCCCGCCCTCGCGGCCGAACTCGCGGCGGCAGCGGCCTCCGCGCCGCAGCCGGGCCTGCGCCGCAGGGCGCTCACCCGCGCCGCCGAACTGACGACGGACGAGGCGGAGCGGGCACACCGCTACACCGACGCCGCGGCACAGGCCCTGCTCGCCGGGCACCCTCCCGGGGCCCTGCGCCTGCTCGACGCCGCCCGCAGTCGCCCGGCCCCCGCGTCCGTACGCGGCGGGGCGGAACTCCTGCGCGGCGCGGTGCTCCTCGCCGACGGGCCGGTGGACGACGCCCGCGAGTCCTTCCTGCTGGCCGCGGACCTGCTCGCAGAGACCGGCCACGAGGCCGCCGGCACGGCGACGCTGGGAGCGGCGGACGCGGCATGGGCGGCGGGCGACCTGACCTCCTGCCTCCACGCCCTCACCCCCACCCGGGCGCTCTCCTCCGAGGCCCCGGCCGCCGGCCTGCGTTCCGTACTGCTGCAAGATCACCGGGACGGGATGCGGGCCGTGCTGCTGGGGCGGTTCGACCGTGCCGCCGGCCCGCTGCGGCGGGTGGTCGAGCGCGGGCTGTCCGGCGACGAGCCCGAGCCGCTCCTGCGGTCCGCCTCCGCCGCGCTCATGCTCGGTGACGTGACCGCCGCCCGCCGCGCCGGCGCCCGGGCCCTCGCCGCGGCCCGCACCCTCGGCTCCGCCGCCCTCGAACCGAGGGCGCTGGAATACCTGGCCTACGCCGAACTGCGGGCCGGACGCCACCAGCTCGCCCGGACCCACGCCGAGGAGGGGCTGCGCACCGCGTCGCGGACCGGACAGCGGAACACGGCCGCCCACCACCACGCGGTACTGGCGCTCGCCGCGTCCATCGAGGGGGAGCGGGAGATCGTCGCCGAGCACGTCGCCGCGGCCCTGCGCACCGCACGCCGGCACGGACTCGCGCAGGCCGCGACGCTCGCCCAGTGGGCCGCGGCCCGCGCCGACCTCGGCGCCGGCCGCCCCCGTGAGGCCGCGGACCGGCTGGGCCCCCTGGTCCGCCCCGGTGCCCGCCGCGGCCACTTCGCGGTGTGGATGCTCGCCGTCCCCTGCTTCGTGGAGGCCACGGCGCTCGCCGGACGCCCCGAGCACGCGGCCGCGGTCGTCGAGGACTTCGCCCTGTGGGCCGCCTGCGGAGCCGACCCGCAGGCCCCCGCCCAGCTCCTGCGCTGCCGCGCCCTCCTGGCCGCCCCGGACGCGGCCGACACCCTTTACCTGCGTGCCCTGGACCGCCATGAGGAGACGGCCGGGGACTTCGAGCGGGCCCGCACGGAACTGCTCTACGGCAAGTGGCTGCGGCGCAGACGCAGGCTGCGCGAGGCGCGGAACCGTCTCGGGGAGGCGCTGATGGACTTCGAGCGCTGCGGCGCGCACCTGTGGGCGCAACAGGCCGCCGCCGAGTCGCGGGCGGGCGGTGCGGCCCCCGGCCGGGAGCCGGGGAGCTGTCCCGGCTGACCCCGCAGCAGCTGCGTATCGCACGGCGCGTCGCCGAGGGCGCCACCAACCGGGAGGTGGCCCTGAGCCTGTCCGTCAGCACCCGCACCGTCGACTACCACCTGCGGAACATCTTCGCCACCCTGGGGGTCCGTTCCCGGGTCGAGCTGGTCCGCCTCGTCGGACAGGCGGAAAAGACCGGTGCACAACCCTAGGGACCGACCGGACGGTATGCCATCCTTCGGGGCAGGACGAGTCCGACGGCGGCCGGCCCGCGGGCTCCCCGTACCGGCCGGGCGCCGGTACGGGGACCGCTGCCGCGCGGGCACCGCCGGGAAGCCGACCCTGGGGGAGATGCGCGATGCGACACGCCGTACGGCCACGTACCCTGCCGCGCCCCGGACCCGTGCCCGCTCCACGGCCCCGGACACCGCGCGTGCGGTCGCTGATCGATGCCGACGCGCTGCGCGTGCTGCACCGGGCCGCCCGCGTCCTGCTGGACGACCTGCCCCAGCTCACCGACGGGCTGGTCGCCGCACTGCAGGAGCAGGAGCCCGCGTACCGGGCCGCGGTGGAGGGGGACGCCACCACGACCTGGCAGGAGGTGCACCGCTCGCTGCGGCACAGCATCTCCTCGCTGCTCGATCCGCGGGGCGCCCGCGACGCGGCGCGGCGCTGCACCTGGAAGATCGGCGCCACGCGCGCCGAGCAGGGGCTGCCGCTGGACGCCCTGCTGCACGCCTTCCGGCTGGGCGGCTCGCTGGTGTGGCAGGGCCTGGTCGACGAGACATCCCGGACGGCGCCCGAGGACGTACGGCTGCTGGTGCACGTGGCGTCCGACGTGTGGGACTTCGTCGACGAGCACTGCACCCTCGTCGCGGACGCCTACCGGCAGACCGAGCGACAACTGGCGTGGCGGAGGGAGAACAGGGTGCGTCTGCTGGCCGCGGCCCTGCTGGACGGCACGAGCAGGATCGCCGACCTGCCCGAGGCCGCGCAGGCGCTGAGCCTGCCCGAGCACGGGCGGTACGTGGTCGTCGCGGTCGCCGGCGGCCGGCCCACCGGTTGTTCCGGTGCCCAAGCGGCCCTCGCTCCGGGTGTGCGCGTGCACTGGCACACGGGTGTGGACGCCGATTACGGCATCGTCCTGGCCGAGGACGGTACGGAGCCCGTCGTGCCCAAGGAGCAGGTGGCCGGTGCGCGGGTGGGCGTCAGCAGCGCGGTCGACGGGCTGTCCGCCGTGGGGGAGGCGCGGCGGCTGGCGGACACCGCACTGAGCCTGTGTCCCGAGCAGGGCGGTACGGTCCACCTGACCGAGCACCTGCCGGCGGCGCTGGTGGTGTCGAGTCCCGAACTCGGCGCCGCGCTGGCCGAGCGGCTGCTCGGCCCGCTGGCCCACCTCGAACCCGCCGACGCGAAGGTCCTGCTGGACACCCTGGCCACCTGGCTGGCCTGCGACGGCTCGGCCCAACGGGCCAGCCGGCGCCTGTACTGCCACCGCAACACCGTCCTCAACCGCCTCCGCCGCTACGAACAGCTCACCGGCCGCTCCCTCTCCCGCCCCACCGACCTGATCGAGGTCAGCCTGGCCCTGACGGCCCGCACCTATCTGACGTAACTGCGAGGCGTCCGACGCAACCGCGCCCACTCGTGCCGTATGACCGCGCCCACCCGTGCCGTATGACTGCGGGCAGTCGTGCCTCCCCCAGTGCCTCAAGGGCCTGGGAGGTGCCCCCAGGGCGGCACGGGTGGGCGCAGCGGCACCTGTGCCGGAGCCGGCAAGCGACACCCCGCCCCGGTGCCCAGCCCCTGGGCACCCGCACAACCGCCACCCACCCCCATTGGTACGCCGCAGCGTACGGGCGCCGAAACCTGTACCCGCCGCCCGCCCCCGTGCTGTCGTGAGGCTCCCCTTCCCCCGAAGCCGCCGCCGCCCCGCGCGGCACGGCCCCGAGGAGTCGTGATGCCCGAAGCACCACCGGACGACCTGCCCACCCTGCACGTCGAGAACGTCGACGTGACGTACGGGCGCGCGCTGTCCGCTCTGCGCTCCGTGTCCCTGACCGTGCCGCACGGCGCCGTCGTCGCCCTGCTCGGCGCCAACGGCGCCGGCAAGACGACCCTGCTGCGGGCCGTCTCCGGCACGCTGCGCCTGCACCGCGGCGCGATCACGGCCGGCCGTATCCGCTACGGCGAGACGGTGCTCGACGGCAAGGACCCCGTCGCGGCGGTACGCGCCGGAGTCGTCCAGGTCCCCGAGGGACGACGGGTGTTCGCCGGACTCTCGGTCGACGAGAACCTGCGCTCCGGCGGCCTCGGCCTCGGCCGGCGCGGGCGCGCCCAGGTCCAGGAGTCCCGCGAGAGGGTTTTCACGCTCTTCCCCCGCCTCGCCGAACGCACCCACCAGGCCGCGGGCCTGCTCTCCGGCGGCGAGCAGCAGATGCTCGCCATCGGCCGCGCCCTGATGGCCGCCCCGCGCCTGCTGCTCCTCGACGAGCCCTCCCTCGGCCTCGCCCCGCAGATGGTGTACCGCATCGCCGAGGTGATCCGCGAGATCAACGCCCAGGGCACCGCCGTACTCCTCGTCGAGCAGAACGCCGGCATGGCGCTCTCCCTCGCCGACCACGCGCACGTCCTGGAGGTCGGCGAGACCCGCCTGTCAGGACCCGCCGACGAACTCGCCCGCACCGACGCCGTACGCCGCCTCTACCTGGGCGAGTCGGCCGAGGACCAGGGGGCGGCGTGACCGACCGCACCACCACCGCACCGCCCGTGCTCGACGTACGGGACGTCACCGTGCGCTTCGCCGGACTCACCGCCCTCGACGGCGTCTCCTTCACCGTCGCCCCGGGCTCGGTGCACGCGCTCATCGGACCCAACGGTGCCGGCAAGTCGACCTGCTTCAACGTCCTTTCGGGTCTGTGCCGCCCGGCCGCCGGCACGGTGACGCTCGGCGACACCGACCTGACCCGCCTCGCCCCGCACCGCATCGCCGGACTCGGCGTGGCCCGCACCTTCCAGAACATCGTCACCACCCACGGCACCGTCGCCGACAACCTGATGCTCGGCCGCCACGTCCTGTCCCGCGCCGGGTTCGCCGCGAGCGCGCTGCGCCTGCCGAGTGCCGTGCGGGAACAGCGCGAGCACCTCGCCAGAGCACGCGAGATCGCCGAACTCACCGGTCTTGAGAACCACTTCGACAGTCCCGTCGCGCTGCTGTCGTACGGCGACCGCAAGCGCGTCGAACTCGCCCGTGCCCTCTGCCTGGAGCCCCGCGTGCTGCTCCTCGACGAACCGGTGGCCGGCATGAACGCCGCCGAACGCGCCCGCACCGCCGAGGTGGTGGGCGAACTCCGCGCCGAACTCGGCCTGTCCATCGTCCTCGTCGAGCACGACATGGGCCTCGTCATGCGTCTCGCCGACGACGTCACCGTGCTCGACTTCGGCAGGCCCATCGCCCACGGCACCCCCGACGAGGTCCGCCGGGACCCCGAGGTGCTGCGCGCCTACCTCGGCACCGACACGACCGGGGAGGACGCGGCATGACGACATTCCTCGACAACATCCTCGGCGGACTGGCGCTCGGCGCGGTCTACGCGCTGGTCGCGCTCGGCTTCGTCGTCATCTTCAAGGCCTCCGGCGTCCTCAACTTCGCCCACGGCTCCCTGCTCCTGCTCGGCGGCTACCTCACCGCCGTCCTCCACGACGACCTCGGCTTCGCCGGGGCGCTCGCGCTGGCGGTCCTCACCACGGCCGCCCTCGCGGGCGCACTCGACCGGTTCCTGCTGCAACGCGGCGGCCAGGACGCCCACTCCGCCCATGTGCAGACCATCGTCACCATCGGCATCGACATCGTCCTGCTCACCGATCTGGCCCGGCGCATCGGCGGCGACCTGCTGTCCCTGGGCGACCCGTGGGGCGACTCGGTGACCGAACTGGGCCCGGTGACCGTCGCCGACAGCCGGCTCGCCGCGATCGTGGTGTCGGCCGTGGTCATCGGCGGAGTGTTCGCGCTCTTCCGCTTCACCTCCTGGGGACTCTCCCTGCGGGCGGCGGCCGAGGACCTGGAGGCCGCCGCGCTCATGGGCGTACGGCTCGGCCGGGTGCGCGCGGGCGCCTGGTGCCTGGCGGGCGCGCTCGCCGCGCTGGCCGCCGTGTTCCTCGCCGCGTTCCCCGCGCCCGGACTGGAGCGCACCACCGGGCAGATCGCCCTCAACGCCTTCCCGGCCGCCATCCTCGGCGGACTGGCCTCCCCGGCCGGCGCCCTCGCGGGCAGCCTGATCATCGGCCTGACCGAGGCGCTCGTCGTCGGCTACCAGTCCGATCTGCACGTCCTCGGCGAGGGATTCGGCGACGTCGCCCCGTACGCCGTGATGCTGCTCGTCCTCCTCGTACGGCCCACCGGGCTGTTCGGCGCGAAGGGAGCGGCCCGTGTCTGACCGACTCCTCGGCGCCCTGACCCGCCGACGGGCCTCGCTGTTGCTGCTGGCCGTGGTGCTGTGCCTGCCGCCGTTCTACCTGGACGCCTTCTGGCTGCGCATCGGCCTGTTCTCCCTGGCGGCCGCCATCGGCGCCACCGGCCTCGCCCTGCTCAGCGGCACCGCGGGACAGCTCTCCCTCGGCCACGCCTTCTTCCTCGCCGTCGGCGCCTACGGCTACGCCTGGCTGGCCGGCGAACCCGGACCGGGACTGCCCCCGGCCCTCGCCGCGCTCCTCGCGGTCCTGCTCGCGGGAGCGGCCGGCGGACTGTTCAGCCCCGTCGCCGCCCGGGTCAAGGGCATCTACCTGGGCATCGCCACCCTCGCGCTGGTCTTCCTCGGCCACCACGTCCTGCTGACCGCCGACTCCGTCACCGGCGGCTTCAACGGCCGCTCGGTGCCCCCGCTGACCCTCGGCGGGTTCACCTTCGCGGAAAGCGACCCCGAACTCACCGTCCTCGGGGTGCCGTTCGGCGCGGAGGAACGGCTGTGGTTCCTGGGCCTGGCCCTGTTCGCGTTCACCTGGTTCACCGCCCGCGGTCTGCTGCGCTCACGCCCCGGCCGGGCGCTGGCAGCCCTGCGCGACAGCGAGACCGCGGCCGCCGTGATGGGCGTCGACGTCGCCCGGCACCGCTCGGCGGCCTTCGTGGTGTCGTCGATGTACGCGGGCCTCGCGGGAGTGCTCCTGGCGCTGGCCTTCCGCCGCGTCGTACCGGACTACTTCTCCCTCGCGCTCTCCGTCGACTACCTCGCCATGATCGTCATCGGCGGCCTCGGTTCCGTCGCCGGAGCCACCGCCGGCGCCGTCTTCGTCACCGCCCTGCCGCTGTTGATGACCCGGTACGCCGACCAGCTCCCGCTGGTGGCCGCCCCGGGCTCCGCCGAGGGCGCCGTGGGCCCCACCGAGGCGGCCCGCTACCTCTACGGCGCGGCGATCGTCCTGGTCCTGCTGTACGCCCCCGACGGTCTGCACGGCCTGGCACGCCGGGTCCAAGACCGCCTGCGGCGCCGCCGATCCCGTACCCCCGCCCCGGACACCGTCGTCCCTTCGCCCCCGCAACCGGCCGCACGACCCAAGGAGCACACTCCGTGAACACCACGCACCGCAACCGGCACCGCACCGCCGGGACCGTCCTCGCCGGCGCCCTCGCCCTGCTGCTCGCGGCCACCGGATGCAGCTCCAAGGCGGACGACGGCGACAAGGGCGGCGAGGCCGCCGACGGCGTCCGCACCGGCCCCGGCGTCGGCGCCGACACCATCAGGCTGGGCGCCCTCACCGACCTGACCGGTCCCTACGCCACACTCGGCAAGAGCATCGTGCAGGCCCAGCAGATGTGGGCCGACGAGACCAACGCCAAGGGCGGCATCTGCGACCGCAAGGTGGAGATCGTCGTCAAGGACCACGGCTACGACGTGCAGAAGGCGGTCACCGCCTACGCCGACATCGCCCCGGACGTCGTGGCGCTGCCCCAGGTCATCGGTTCCCCGGTGGTCGCCGCGCTGCTCGACGACATCGAGCGGGACAAGATGCTCACCTTCCCGCAGGCCTGGGCGGCCTCGCTGCTCGGCAAGGACGCCATCCAGGTGCTCGGCACCACCTACGACGTCGACATGATCGCCGCAGTCGAGTTCCTCACCCGCGCCAAGGGCCTGAAGAAGGGCGACACGATCGGCCACGTCTACTTCGAGGGCGACTACGGCGCCAACGCGCTGGAGGGGTCCACCTGGGCGGCCGGGAAGGCCGGACTGAAGGTGACCGGGCAGAAGATCAAGGCCACGGACACCGACCTGTCCGCCCAGGTCTCGGCCCTGCGCAAGGAGGGCGTGAAGGCCATCCTGATCAGCGCCGGACCCGCGCAGACGGCCTCCCTGGTAGGTGTCGCGGCCTCCCGCGGCCTGAAGGTCCCCGTCGTCAGCAGCGCCCCCGGCTTCGCGCCCCAGCTGATGAAGACCCCCGCCGCGCCGGCCCTGGCGGCCATGCTCAACGTGGTCAGCGCGGCGCCCGCGGTCAGCTCCGAGCTGCCCGGCGTGAAGGGAATGGTGGCGTCGTACCAGAAGAAGTACCCGGGCTCGCCGGTCGACTCCGGGGTGCTGTCCGGATACAACGCCGCCCAGCTCATGGGCGCCGACCTGAAGAAGGCCTGCGAGGCGGGCGGCCTCACCCGTGAGGACGTCGTCAAGGCGCACCGCGCGCAGACGAACGCCGACACCGGCCTCGGCACCCCGCAGAACTTCTCCGACGTCGACCGCCCCGCGAGCGTCGAGACGTATGTGCTCAAGCCCGACGCCGAGGCGGTCGGCGGCGTGGTGAACGCGGAGGAGGCGCACGCGGCACCGGGAGTGGAGGATTACCTGTCCGCGCGGTGACGGACGGCCGGGCACCCCGGCGGACCCCGGGGAGGGGACGCCGGGGTCAGTCGGCGACCGCCTCCGGATCGCGGTCGGACGACGGCCAGACGTACGGCAGGTCGTCCGGCTCCCCGGGGAAGAGGCCGGCGTAGACGGCCGGGTCCTTGCGGACCAGCGCCGAGCGGTGGCTGCGGTGCACGGCGTCGTCCCCCAGCCAGGGCGGCAGCTCACCGGCCTCGGCGAGCTCCCGTTGCCCGCGCACCGGCGCCCCGGGCCGCACCCCGGCGAGGTCGGCGACGAGGGTGGCGGCGCAGCTGTCCTGATGGCCCCGGTCCCGCCAGACCCGGCAGACCTCCAGGCCGTACCGCACCAGCGCCTCCTCGTAACCGGTCCACATGCGGACCGCGGGATGGCGGCGCCACCCGTAGCCCGGAACGATCAGGCCGCGCAGGACCTGGACCGCCTCCACCCGCTGCTTGCCCAGCCGGCGCCGGTCGAGCACCAGCGCCGACTCGCAGAAGTCGGGGTACGGCAGGAAGGTCTGCATACGGCCGTCCGAACTGTGTGGGGGCCAAGCGGCTCACCGCACCGCAGTTCCCCTTCCGCGGCGGCGCACACCTCACGGCCGGCCCCCGAGGGCTCAGCCCAGCGTGCCCAGCCGGGCCTCGCGCCACAGGTCGACGCCGCCGTCGGTGGCGTACGTGTCGATCTCGGCCAGCTCATCGGCGCCGAAGTCGAGGTTCTCCAGCGCGGCGACGTTCTGCTCCAGCTGCTCGGTGCGGGACGCGCCGATGACCAGCGAGGTGACCCGTGGGTCCCGCAGCGCCCAGGCCAGCGCCATCTGGGCGAGGGTCTGCCCGCGCCGGGCCGCGATGTCGTTCAGGGCGCGCAGCCGGTGCCGCATGTCGTCGGTCAGCCACTCGGTGTCGAACGACTTGCCGGCCGCCGCCCGCGAGTCCCGCGGGATGCCGTCCAGGTAGCGCCCGGTCAGCATCCCCTGCGCGAGCGCGGTGAAGCCGATGACCCCGAAGCCCTCCTCCTGGGCCGCGTCCAGCAGGCCGTCCGTCTCGATCCAGCGGTTCAGCATGTTGTACGACGGCTGGTGGATCAGCAGCGGAGTCCCGAGGTCCCGGAGGACGGCCACGGCCTCGCGGGTGCGCTCGGCGTCGTACGAGGAGATGCCGACGTAGAGCGCCTTGCCCTGGCGGACCGCCGTGTCGAGGGCGCCCATCGTCTCCTCGAGCGGAGTGGTGGTGTCCAGCCGGTGCGAGTAGAAGATGTCCACGTACTCCAGGCCCGTGCGCTTCAGCGACTGGTCCAGCGAGGCCAGCATGTACTTGCGGGAGCCGCCGCCCTGGCCGTACGGGCCGGGCCACATGTCCCAGCCGGCCTTGGTGGAGACCACCAGCTCGTCCCGGTACGGCGCGAGGTCCCGCTTCATCAGCCGGCCGAAGTTGATCTCGGCGGAGCCGTAGGGCGGGCCGTAGTTGTTCGCCAGGTCGTGGTGGGTGATGCCCAGGTCGAAGGCGCGCAGGGCGATCTCGCGCTGCGTCTCGAACGGCTTGTCGTCCCCGAAGTTGTGCCAGTAGCCCAGGGACAGCAGGGGGAGGTCGAGTCCCGAGCGGCCGGTGCGCCGGTAGCGCATGGTGCCGTCGTAACGCTCGGGATTGCTGACGTGGTTCATCGGGGCGTCTCCGGTGGTGCGGGCAGGGGTGTCCCGTGGCATGGTGTGAACTTCTGCCAACAGTGCCCCCGAGTGATCAGGAAGTCCAACCCGTCCCTTCCACGGAGTGCAGCGGTGCCGTTTCCCGCCCGGGGCGGCCGGAATGAGGGATTGGCGGCTGCGCCGGTGGGGCAGGAACGCCAGGTGTGTCATGTGCACGACTGCCCTTCCCCCCCACATGGAGGTCGACCATGCACGTTCGCAAGGTGACCGGCGGCCTGGCCGCGGTTGTCACGATGTCCCTCGCCCTGCTGGGCGGCCAGGCCACGGCCGCGCCGTCCGACGCGACCGCGCGACCGGTCGCCGCCCGGGTGCTGACCTACGACGCGAGCGGTTCCGCGGAGTTCCGGTCCGCGGTCGACCGGGGCGCGGCGATCTGGAACGAGAGCGTCGACGCCGTGGAACTGCGCCCGGTCGCGTCCGGACAGCGCGCCAACATCCGGGTCCTGGCGGACAACGGCTGGCCGCGCGCCCTGCCCGGCTCCCTGGGCAACGGCACCGTCTACATCGGCCGCCAGGCCGTGAACCAGGGGTACAACACGGTCCGCATCTCGTCCCACGAGCTCGGGCACATCCTGGGCCTGCCCGACCGCAAGCCCGGGCCCTGCTCCAGTCTGATGTCCGGTTCCAGCGCAGGTGTGGCGTGCACGAACCCGTACCCGAACGCGGCGGAGAAGGCGGAGGTCGAGGACAACTTCGCCCAGGCGGTCGCCGGGCAGCCGGTGCCGGCGCCGCGAGCCGTCCTGATCCGGGACTGACGGACCGCCCGACGCCCGCACGGGATGCCTCCTGCCCCAGCGCTCATGTGGCTGATGTGACTACTGGGGCGAATGCCGCTATGGTTGAGGCACGTCACGGCGGCGGGATCACCCGCAGCCCGACCGTGCGTTGGTGGTCCAAGGAAAGACGCCCCGCTTCCTGCGGGGAGATGCAGGTGCAAGGCCTGCCCGGCGCTCCATCACGAGCCCCGTCCCGAAGCTTCGGGACGGGGCTCGTCGCGTTGCCGGTGGTTCAGGGCTGGACCGGCATGGTCCGGCAGTTGGAGCGCGCCGGCTCGCCCTCGAGCCGGTCGGTCAGCCACTTCACCGCGTCACCCTGGTCGGTGAGCAGCGGCGCGAGGTGGTTGGTGAGGATCCTGTCGCCGAGGTTGGGCAGCACGACGGCCTTGTAGGTGACGTCGGCACCCTTGTGGCACCAGTCCAGGGCCAGTTGACGGGCCTGTGCGTGCGGCACGATGTCGTCCTGGACGCCAGTGACCAGGCGGACCGGGCCGGTGGGCTCGAGCCTGCCGATGCGCTGCTCGTCGAGGACGGCCCGGGCGTCCGGCTCGTCGGCGATGATGTCGGCGAGCGAGCTGCCGTCCTTTGTCCACTTGGTGCTCTTGGTGAAGCCGTGACCGAGGATCGCGTCCCCGACGCAACTGGTGCCGATGTCGTCGAGGGCGCTCCGGCCGGTGGCGTTGATGTGCTGGTCGACGACCTCCTGCAACGCGGGCTCCGCCTGGGCGAAACCGTTGACCGACCAGCCCAGCGCGGCCGCCAGGGCGCTGCCGTCGATGCCCTTCATGACCGCCGTCAGGTCGGCGGGCGGCGCGCCGGCGTAGGTGCCGACGAGGTTCACCTCGGGCGCGTAGGCGGAGTGCAGTTCGGCGGCGGACGCGCTGGCCCCGCCGCCCTGGCTGTAGCCGTACATGCCCACGCGTGAGCCGGCGGTGACCGACGCGCCCGGCACGGAGCGGGCCGCGCGGGCCGCGTCCAGCATGGCGTGCCCCTGGTCGAGCCGGTTGACGTAGGTGTGCAGCCGGTCGGTCGCCCCGAGCCCGACGTAGTCGGTCACCACGACGGCGGCTCCGGTGGCGAGGAGCCGGTAGACGGCCAGATTGTCGTACCCGACGGACAGCGTCTCCCCGGTCAGGGTCAGCGGGTTCTGCAGGGCCAGCGAGGGCGCGCACTGGTCGCCCTGGCCCATGGTGCCGGAGCCGACGACCACCAGGGGACGGGGCCCGTCGCCCTTCCAGGCGGCGGACGGCTCGATGTAGGCCCCGGTGACGGCCACCGGCTGCCCGCCCGAGTCGGTGGAGGTGTACATCAGCCGGGTCGCCGTGCCGGGCAGGGTGCGGCCGTCCAGGCCGGGCAGGCTCAGCCCGAGGCGCAGTGGCTCGTGGCGGACCAGTACGCCCTCGCCCGCGGGCAGTTCGGCGGGCGGGGTGTAGAAGGCGGGGATGGTGACGCCCCGCGACACCACGGGGTCGCTCGCGGCGGCGGGCGGCGCGGACACGCAGACACAGGCGGTCGTGGCGACCACGGTGGTCAGCACGCTGCTGATACGGCTCACGGCTCACTCCTCGCTCTGCTCAAGGAAAGTGAACCGGAAACTAGCAGCGCTTACTTACCGCCGGTAACCCATGGGTAAGTTACGGCACGGTAACTTTTGCGGGAAGTGGTGCGCGGAGCGCCGCACGCGAGAGCGGGCCCCGCCGGTCGCCCGGCGGGGCCCGCTCCTGGTCGTGGCCGGTCAGGCCGTGTGCAGGGTCAGCCCGTAGCGGTTGAGGATCTCGTTGACCGGCTGGAACCAGGTCTCGCCCCCGCCGGAGCAGTTGCCCCAGCCGCCGGAGGTGACGCCCTGCGCCTGGTCGCCGCTGATGAACGAGCCGCCCGAGTCGCCCGGTTCGGCGCAGACGCTGGTCTTCGTCATCTGGCGCACCGCGCCCTGGCTGTAGTTGACCGTCTCGTTCTTGGCCAGCACGTTGCCGCAGTGCCAGTGGGTCGTGGAGCCGGAGCGGCAGATCGAGGCGCCGACCGGAGCCTCCGCCGAGCCGCGCACCAGCTGGTCCGACACCGTGCCCCAGCCGAGCACCACCGGCACCGTCCACCAGCCGCTGCCCACGTTCACCCAGGCGTAGTCGTTCTCCGGGAACGAGGAGCCCTGGAAGTTGCCGATGTACGAGCCGTCCCAGCCCCTGACCTGGCCGCCGACGCCGCCGCAGTGCCCGGCGGTGACGAAGCCGCCGTGCACCGAGAATCCTATGGAGCAGCGGACGTTGCCGGTGTAGTACGGGTCGCCGCCCACCGTTCCGGCGGCGAAGGTCTCGGCCGGGGCCTCCACGGTCCGCACGGTGACCGGGCCGGCCTCGCGGGCCTCGCCCACGAAGGCGCGGACATCGTTGTCGGCACGCTTGCCGGCGACGACGTTCACGACGACCGTGTTGGCGGTCGGGTCGACGGCCCAGCTGCTGACGCCCGAGGGCGCGTCGAGGCGGTCGATGCGGGACTTGGCGGCGTCGAGCTGCCGTGCGCTGTGCTCGACGGTGCGGACGGCCGCGCCGGACGCGCGCAGGGACCGTACCGTCGAGGCGCCGGCGTCCGGGGTGACGGCCACGGTCAGCTTCTCGCTCTTCGCGTCGAACCAGGCGCCGCCGTAGGCGGATCCGGCGGTCCTGCGGGCCCGGGGTGCGAGATCGGTGGCCGCGCGCTCGGCGGCCAGCCGGTCCTCCGCCTCGGCGCGGGTCAGTCCGAAGTCCCGCTGCATCGCCTCCAGCAGGCCGGCGGAGGCGGGCGCGGAGTCGGCGGCGCGGGCGGTGGGGGAGTCGGGGGCGTCCTGCGCCGCGGCCGGCAGGGTACCGGCCGCGGTCCAGCTGCCGATCATGAGCAGGGCGGCCACGCCGGCATGCGTGAGTCGGGTGCGTCTCATGGGAGGTGTCCTTCGTCGTTCCAGCGAGGTGGGGGTGGAACACACGCAGCGTGAGAGCGCTCTCAATCTGAGTCGAGCAGAGCTTAGCGAGCCGATTCGTGTCAGGTCTATGCCAATGCAGGGCTCAATTCCCGCGCGCCTTGGCCGTCACGCCCGGATCCGGCCGGCGCCGGGGGCGCGGGACCTTCCGGAGCGCTGTTCCGGAAGGCGGCCCGAGCCGGGAATCCCCCGCCCCTCGGGGAGGGGAGCGGTCAGAGCCGTTCGCCCGCCACCTCGTCCTCGTCCGGCTCCGGTCCCGCACCGCCCGCCCGGGCCCGGTGGGTCCGCAGCCGGTCGAGGCGCGAGATGACGGGGGTGGCACTCACTCCGTGCAGCACGACGGAGGTCAGTACCGTGAAGGTCACCACCGCCCACAACCGCTCGGCCGGGACGCCGAAACCGGCGGAGCCGAGCGCGTGCGCCAGATAGAACAACGAGCCGATGCCGCGGATCCCGAAGAAGGCGATCACCACCCGCTCCCGGGGGCCGGCGGACGTACCGAACTGGGCGGCCCACGCGGTCAGCGGCCGGACCACCGACAGCAGCAGCAGACCCACGACCGCCCCCTGCCAGGTCAGCGACGCCAGCCCGCCCTGCGCGACGAACACACCGAGCAGGAACAGCAGGGCGGCGGTCAGCAGCCGTTCCACCTGCTCCACGAAATCGTGCAGCACCATGTGGTAGCCGTGGGCGCGCTCCGCCCCGCGGATCCGGCAGGCGGTGACGAACACGGCCAGGAAGCCGTAGCCGTGCAGCAGCTCCGTCACCCCGTAGGCGAGGAACGTGGCGCCGATGGCGACAAACCCCTCCCGGTGCTCGGACAGCCGCATCGCCCGCCGGCCCGCCCGGAAGAGCAGCCACCCGAGCAGCGCGCCGACGGCGAGCCCCGCGGCCACGCCCATCGCGCACTTGTACAGCACGTCGACCAGCGCCCAGCGGGCGATCCCGTCAGCGGTGGGACGTCCGCCCGCGGCGGCGAGGGCGACGGCGGCCAGGACGAAGGGGAAGGCGAGACCGTCGTTCAGCCCGGCCTCGCTGGTCAGCGCGAAGCGCACCTCGTCCTCGTCGTGCTCGGAGTCGGTGGGCGCGCCCACCCGCACCTCCGAGGCGAGCACCGGATCGGTCGGCGCGAGCACGGCCGCCAGCAGCAGCGCGGCGACCGGCGGCCAGTCGAGCAGGCCCCAGGCCAGCAGGCCCACGGCCGCGATGGTCAACGGCATGGTGACGCCCAGCTGCCGCCAGGTGCCCCGCCAGTGCCGGCGGCCGAACGGCCGGTTCAGAGCCAGACCGGCGCCCATGAGCGAGATGATCACACAGATCTCGGTGACGTGCTCCACCCACGCCCGGTCCGCCACCGGGTCGATGCCGGGCATGGGCAGGGGCAGCAACTGGAGGGCGGCTCCGCAGACGAGGAACACCAGCGGCAACGACAGCGGTCTGCGGGCCACCACCCGGGGCAGCACGGCCGCGCCGAGGGCGCCGGCTCCGAGCAGGGTGAAGAGGTATTCAGGTGAACTCACCGGTCACAGGTGCCCGGAGTCGGCCGGGAGCACGCCGGGGCCCCGGCCGAAACATCATCCCGGCGGCAGGAACCCGCCCGGACGGACGGACGGGTGCGGCCCCCGCCGCCCGCCGGGAAGCGTGCTCCGGAGTGAAGGGCGGGGCCCGTGGGAAGCACCGCGGCCGGCGCGCGCCGAATGCGCCGCCTCGCGACGCGGAGGTCTTGACGGAGCGGGAGGCGCTCGGCGCTACTGGAAGACGTGCCGGGCGCACATGCGTGGGGGGCCCGCCCGGCGCCGACCCGGTGTACCCACCCCCGCCGGACGCATGCCGAAGGGGTGACCGGTGCGGTCTCGATGGGCGGCGGCAGTCGTACTGCTGGCCTCGGTGCTGCTCCTGACCCTGTGCTCACCGGCGCCGGCGGCGGACCGGCCCGCCCCGGTGCACCCCGTGGCACAGCAGGACCAGCCGGCGGAGGCCCGGCACGACGAGCCGGCCGAGGCAGTGCCGGAGGGCGGCGGAACGCCTGGGGCCATTGGGGCGCCCGAGGTTGCCGGAATGCCCGAGGCCGTCGGAGTGCCCTTTCCCGGAGAGGGCGACGCCTCGCCCCACCGGCCCGTCACCCGCCCGCCGAGGGCCTCGGGAGCGGCCGGAGCGGTCGGCACCGCCCACCCGACGGCCGGGACCGCGTCGACGGTCACCGCGCGGCGACGATCCGCTCCCCGGCCGTACCCGGCGGGACCGCCCCAGGGCCGGGGCACGGCCGATCCGGCCCCCAGCACCACCGGTCTGCGGACATTCCGCTGCTGAGCGGCCGCGGTACCACCCAAGGCCTGCGCCGTGCGGCCGGATGCTGTCCGCCGCGTGCTCCCCGAGCGGTCCACGGCGACGAGCAGGCCTTCTCGTGTCCCGGAAACCATGCCGACACAGGAGGCACACATGCAGGGAAAGCGCGTTCTCGTGGTGCGGCCCGACGAACTCGGGCCGAGCGAGCACAAAACGTGGAGACACCTGCGCGCGGAGTCCGGCGCGCCGGAGAACCCGTTCCTCGATCCGGTGTTCACCACGGCCGTCGGACAGGTCAGGCCCGGCGCCAGGGTGGCCGTCCTCCAGGACGACGGGGCCCCGGTCGGCTTCCTCCCGTACGAGAAGGGGCCGCTGGGCCAGGGCCGGGCCATCGGCCTGGGAGTGTCGGACAGCCAGGGCGCCGTCCTGCGTCCGGGCCTCCGGCTCGACCCGCACACCCTGCTCGCGGCCTGCGCGCTCTCCTCGTGGGAGTTCGACAACCTGGAGGCCGGTCAGCACCTCTTCGTGCCGCACGCCGTCGGGGAACTGGCGAGCCCGGTCATCGACCTGGACCGGGGGTACGAGTACTACACCGACGGGCTGCGCGCCCGTTCCCCCGGTTTCCTCAAGCAGACCCTGGCCAAGGAACGCAGGCTCGCCCGGCAGGTCGGCGAGGTGCGGTTCGTGTACGACACCCGGGACCCGGAGGCCTTACGGGCGCTGATGCGCTGGAAATCCGCCCAGTACCGGCGGACGGGCCGCCGGGACCGGTTCGCCCAGCAGTGGATCACCCGGCTGGTGGACCTGCTGGCGCACGGCGACGACCCCGAGTGCCGCGGACTGCTCTCCGTGCTGTACGCCGACGGCCGCCCCGTGGCCGCGCACCTCGGCCTGCGCTCGGCCACGGTGCTGTCCTGGTGGTTCCCCGCGTACGACCGCGACCACGGCCGGTACTCACCCGGACTGGTGCTGCACCTGCGGATGCTCCAGGCGGCCGCCGCCGACGGCATCCGCATGGTCGATCTGGGCAGCGGTCCCGCCCGCTACAAGGACTCCCTCAAGACCCGCGAACTCCCGGTCTACGAGGGCGCCGTGGTGCGTCCGGGACCCGGCGGGGCCGCGTACCGGCTGGGCCGGGAGCCGGCGCGGGCCGCCCGCCGCTTCGTGCGCGGCCACCCCCGGCTGGCCGACGCGGCCCGGCGCACCCTGACGGGGGTGGGCCGGCTGCGCGAGCGCTGACCGCGTCCGGCGTACGCCGACGTCGGTACGCGGGGTCGCTCCCGCCGTCGGATGTCCGCGCCGCCCGGGCCCGGCACCGTGGGCCGGGTGGAACTCGTCCGCCCCGCACGCCGGGCCCACCTCGTCGTGCCTGTCCTCGCCTCCGCCGGCCGGCCCGGTCTCCCCGTCGGGCTGCTCGCGTCCGGCGTCACCGCGAACACCACCGGGTCCGCGGCCGTGGCGGAGGCGTCGGTCCGGGCCATGCGGCTCTTCGCGGACCGGCTCCTGCCGCAGGTCGCCTTCCTGACGCTCACCAGCGGCCTCGTCCGGTCCCTGAGCACACCGTGAGGACCGGCGAGGCACCGCTGGGCGGGGACGAAGTTCTGGCCGACCCCGGCCACGACCACCGCCACGGCCTTCACGCTGCGGCCGGGCGCGGACGCGGCGGCCGCGTCCGTCGGGCCTTCCCTGCCCGACGGGGGCGACGACCTGATGGGGCCGCTCGTCTCCCTGACCGCCTACGTCTTCATGACGCCGATCCCGGTCCTCGAGCCGTGGGGGCCGACCCGCCGCGGCCCGGGCCTCCGGGCGGCCGCCCGGAGGCCCGGACCGGCGCGCCTGTGATCACGGGAACGTCACAGAGTGCGCTCCAGCCGGTCCGCCATCAGCCGCACGAAGCGCGCCGGGTCCTTCGGCCGGCCGCCCTCCGCCAGCACGGCCAGGGAGTACAGGAGTTCGGCCGTGTCGGTGAGGTCCGACCGGTCCTCGCGCTCCCCGTACGCCTCGTTCAGGCCCTTCACCAGCGCGTGATCCGGGTTGAGTTCGAGGACGCGCTTCGTGCGCGGCACCTCCTGGCCCATGGCCCGGTACATGTTCTCCAGCGCCGGCGTGAGATCGCTCGCGTCGGCGACGAGACAGGCCGGGGAGACCGTCAGACGCGTGGACAACCGCACCTCCTTGACGTCCTCGTCCAGCCGCTCCCGCATCCAGTCGAGCAGACCCGCGTACTCCTCGGCCTGCTGCTCCCGCTCGCCCTCGCTCCGGTCGTCCTCCCGCGCGCCGAGGTCGACCTCGCCCTTGGCGATCGACCGCAGCCGCTTGCCCTCGTACTCGCCCACGGCGTCGACCCACATCTCGTCGACGGGATCGGTGAGCAGCAGCACCTCGATGCCGCGCTCCCGGAACGCCTCCATGTGCGGGGAGCCGTCGATGTGCTCCCGGGACTCGCCGGTGACGAACCAGATGTCGTCCTGCCCGTCCGGCATCCGCTCCACGTACTGCTTCAGCGTGGCCGTGCCGCCGTCCCCGTGCGTGGTCGCGAACGAGGCCACCGCGAGGAGGGCGTCACGGTTGTCGGGGTCGGTGACCAGGCCCTCCTTCAGCACGGCGCCGAACTCCCGCCAGAACGTGGCGTACCGCTCGGCGTCACCGGTCATCATGCTCTTGACCGACGCCAGCACCTTCTTGGTGAGCCGGCGCTGCATCATCCGGATGTGCCGGTCCTGCTGGAGGATCTCGCGGGACACGTTCAGCGAGAGGTCCTGGGCGTCGACCACACCCTTGACGAAGCGCAGATACGGCGGCAGCAGCGCCTCGCAGTCGTCCATGATGAAGACGCGCTTCACGTACAGCTGCAGCCCGTGCCTGAAGTTCTGGGTGAACAGGTCGTGCGGGGCGTGCGACGGGACGAACAGCAGGGCCTGGTACTCGAAGGTGCCCTCGGCCCGCAGCCGGATGGTCTCGAGCGGTTCGCGCCAGTCGTGGCCGATGTGCTTGTACAGCTCGTGGTACTCCTCCTCGGACACCTCCTCGCCCGAGCGCGCCCACAGCGCCTTCATCGAGTTCAGCGTCTCGGGCCCGGCCGTCCCGCCGCCGTCCTCGCCCGTCTCCCCGACGAGTCTGATCGGCCAGGTGATGAAGTCCGAGTAGCGCTTGACGATCTCCTTGATCTTCCACACCGAGGTGTAGTCGTGCAGCTGGTTGTCGGGGTCGGCCGGCTTGAGACGCAGCGTGACCGAGGTGCCCTGCGGCGCGTCGTCGACCCGCTCCAGGGTGTACGTGCCCTCGCCGCGCGACGTCCACCGGGTGCCCTGCCCCTCGCCCGCGCGCCGGGTGAGCAGGGTGACCTCGTCCGCGACCATGAAGCCCGAGTAGAAGCCGACGCCGAACTGGCCGATCAGCCCTTCCGCCCCGGCCCCGTCCTGCGCCTGGCGCAGCTCCCGCAGGAACTCCGCGGTGCCCGAATGGGCGATCGTGCCGATGAGCTGCCCGACCTCGTCGTACGACATGCCGACGCCGTTGTCCCGCACGGTGAGGGTGCGGGTGTCCTTGTCGATCTCGAGCTCGATGTGCAGGTCGGAGACGTCGGCGTCGAGCGAGTCGTCCCGCAGCTTGGCCAGACGCAGCTTGTCGAGCGCGTCGGAGGCGTTGGAGACGAGTTCACGGAGGAAGACGTCCTTGTTCGAGTAGACCGAGTGGATCATCAGCTGGAGCAGCTGACGGGCCTCTACCTGGAACTCAAACGTTTCGGTCGGCATGATGCGCGATTACCTCACTGATCCACGGATCACCGGATACTGGCGCGATCACTTTAATAAAAAGCCGGCTCGGCCGGTCGGGTGCACCGCCGGATCCGGGAAGGGCCCGAGTTCACGGGAGACCGCTGTCGGGGGGCGGACGTCCCGCTCGGCGCGCTCCAAGGGGGATCGCCCCCTCCAGGGAGCTGATCACCGAGGTGGCGAGGGGCCCGGCGTTCGGCGGGGACGCTCGTGTCCGACAGGGCCGGGACCACCGCACCGGTCCGCCCGGCGAAGGCGGCCCGTACCGCGTGCACCGGAGACAGGGACCGGCGCCGCGGCCCCGGGCGCTCCGGCGGAAAAGCGGTCCTCGATGCACGCCGACGGCTTTTCCGCCCGACGTGCGAGCATGGGTTGATGAGCATTCACCGCAGGAACAACATCCGTGTGACCGGGCGTGCCTCCGGTCGTCCGGTGGTCTTGGCGCACGGATTCGGCTGCGACCAGAACATGTGGCGGCTGGTCGAGCCCGCACTGGCCCAGGACTTCCGTGTGGTGCTCTTCGACTACGTGGGCGCGGGCCGCTCCGACCTGTCGGCCTGGCGGGAGGAGCGCTACTCCTCCCTCGACGGCTACGCCCGTGACGTGGTGGAGGTCTGCGAGGAGCTCGATCTCCGGGACGCGGTCGTGGTCGGCCACTCCATGAGCGCGATGGCCGGCGTACTGGCCCGGGCCGCGGCCCCGGACCGGATCGGCTCCCTGGTCATGGTGTGTCCGTCGCCGTGCTACATCGACGAGGACGGCTACCGCGGCGGCTTCAGCGCGCAGGACATCGACGAGCTCCTGGAATCGCTGGAGTCCAACTACCTGGGCTGGTCGGCGACCATGGCTCCGATGATCATGGGCAACCCGGACCGGCCCGAGCTGGGCGAGGAGCTCACCAACAGCTTCTGCGCCACCGACCCGGACATCGCCCGGGTCTTCGCGCGCACGACGTTCCTGTCCGACAGCCGCAAGGACCTCGCGGGCGTGACCGCGCCCACGCTGATCCTGGAGTGCGAGCAGGACGTCATCGCACCCCCGGAGGTCGGCGCGTACGTCCACGCCGCGATACCCGGCAGCGAGCTGGTCACTCTGAACGCCACCGGTCACTGCCCCCAGCTGAGCGCCCCGGAGGCCACCGCCGCGGCGATCCGTGCGTTCGTGTCGTCCCTCGGCCGATGAACCGGGGGGCAGGTGGTTCGGAGGAGCCGGGCACAGGCGTGCCCGGCACTCGCGCGGCGTTCAGCGCGTTGCTGGAGGACTCGGCCGAGGAACTGTACGAGTCGGCGCCGTGCGGCTACCTGTCCACCCTGATGGACGGCACCATCGCAAAGATCAACGCGACCCTGCTGGGCTGGCTCGGTCTGTCCCGCGACGAGGTGGTGGGCCGGATGCGCTTCAGCGACCTGCTCACCGTCGGCGGCAGGCTCTACCACGAGACGCACTTCGCCCCCCTGCTGCGCATGCAGGGACACCTCGGCGGCATCGCCCTGGAGATGAGGACCTCACCCGGTTCCCGGCTGCCGGTGCTGGTCACCTCGACCGTCAAGAAGAGCGACGACGGCGAGCCGCTGCTGATCCGGACCACCGTCTTCGACGCCACGGACCGGCGCGCCTACGAGACGGAGCTGCTGCGCGCCCGCCGGGCGGCCGACGAGGCCCGCCGGCAGGCCGAGGCCGACCACGAGGCACTGCGCGAGGCGCTGGCCGTGCTCCAGCGCAGCCTGCTGCCCGCGGCCCTGCCCGACATCCCCGGCGTGGAGGCCGCCTGCCACTACCACACGGCCTCCCCGATGGAGGTGGGCGGCGACTTCTACGACCTGTTCGCGCTCGACGACAACCGGTCGGCGTTCTTCCTCGGCGACGTGTGCGGCAAGGGGCCGCAGGCCGCCGCGCTGACCTCGCTGATCCGCTACACCCTGCGCGCCACCGCGCTCCACGACTCCGACCCCGTCGCCAACCTGCACGTACTCGACACGGTCCTGCAGGACCGGTACACCGGTGACGATCCGCGGTACTGCACCGTCGTGTCCGGTGTCCTGGAACGCGTGGGGGGCGCGGTGGAGGTCCGCCTGGCCTCCGGCGGCCATCCTCCCGCGCTGGTCCTGCGCGCGGACGGCCGGGTGGAGTACCTGTCCACCCGGGGCGGCATGCTCGTCGGAGCGCTTCCCGGGGCGCAGTTCGTCCAGGTCGGCACCACCCTGCGGCCGGGCGACACGATGCTGCTGTACACCGACGGCCTCACCGAGGCCCGCATCGGCCCCGGCCGGGAGCTGTACGGTTACGAGGCCCTGGAGTCCTTCGCCGCCGGCCTCGCCCCCTCGGGTCCCCACCGCGTGGTCCACGCCCTGACGGACCTGCTGAAGGGTTTCGGCGAAGGGCTGGACGACGACACCGCCCTGCTCGCCATCGGCCCTCCCACCCGCACCGACACCGGATCCAGAACCTCGGAATGAAACCCCTGACGATCATCGCGTCTTCCACGCCCGCCGCTCTCGTCCTCGTGGTCGCCGGCGACCTCGACCACACCAACGCGCGGCAACTGAGCCGCGCCGCACGGGAGGCGACTCTGCCGGCCGGGCGGCTCCTGGCGGTGGACCTGGGCCGGCTGTCGTTCTGCGACTCGAGCGGCATCACCGCGCTGCTCGCCGTCCGCAACCACGTCGTCTCGGCCGGCGCGGAGGTGGTTCTCGTGGCCGTGCCGGCCACGATGCGACGCCTGCTGCACATGACCGGTCTCGATCAAGTGTTCGACGTCCGCGACGCGGCCTAGCCGGGCCGGGGGCTTCCCGCACCCGCGGAGGTCCGGCCGGGCGCGGGGCCGCGGGCCGATTGCGCTCACCGCATCCGGGGCACCCGGGGTGTGCCGAACTCACCGCCGGTGACCTCAGGAGCCGTGCGGGGGCGGCGCAGGACGAGGCCAAGGGGATCAGTGGTGACGGTGCGTATCGGAGCAGAGGAAGAGTTCCACGTCCTGGACGTGGAGAGCGGCCGGCTCGCGCCACAGGCCGACACGCTGCTCGGCCGGCTCGGCGGATCCGGGTTCAGCCGTGAGCTGCAGCAGTCGGCCGTGGAGAGCAACAGCCAGGTGCATGACACCCTCGACGGTCTCTACGCGGACCTGTCCGGCACCCGGCGCCGACTGGACGCCGTCGCATCCTCCTGCGGCCTGGCCGTCGTGGCCGCGGGCACCGTTCCGCTGGCCCGCGTCACCTCCCACGACATCACCGCGGATCCCCGCTACCGGCGCATGGCCGACGACTACCGCCGGGTCGCCGACGAACAGCTCATCTGCAGCGCCCAGGTGCACGTCGACGTACCGGACCGGGACACCGCGGTACGCGCCATGTGCCTGGTGTCGCCCTGGCTGCCGCCGCTGCTGGCCCTGTCGGCCAGTTCACCGTTCTGGCTCGGCTCCGACACCGGATACGCCAGCTGGCGCACCATGGTGTGGCAGCGGTGGCCGACCGCGGGCCCCGCGGGGTGCTACGGGAGCGCCGCCGACTACGACGCCGCCGTGACCGAGCTGATCGGTTCGGGTGTCATCGGCGACACCGGCATGCTCTACCACGACGTACGGCCGTCGGCGCACCAGCGCACGCTGGAGCTGCGCGTCTGCGACGCCTGCCCGCGCGCCGAGACCGTGGTGCTGGTCGCCGGACTGTTCCGTGCGCTGGTGCGCGACGCCTGCGACCGTCTGGAGCGCGGGCCGGACCACGGGTGCGACGGACACCACGAGTGGCTGCGCGCCGCCACCTGGCGTGCCGCGCGCTCGGGGCTGGAAGGCCGGCTCGTCGATCCGGAGACCCGCCGCGCGACTTCGGCCCCCGTGGTGCTGCGCGGGATGCTGCACCGGCTGCGTGCCGCGCTGGAGGCGTCCGGCGACTTCACCACCGTGCGCACACTGCTCGAGGAGGCCCTCGCGACGGGCAGCGCGGCGCACCGGCTGCGGCGGGCGGCTCAGGACGAGGACCTGCTCGCCGGCATCGACATGCTGGTCGCCGAGACCCGCCTCGCGCGCGGCGACCCCGGCCGCCGTCACCGGCGTCCGAACGCCCCGCGCGGCGCCGGCCGGAACCCGGCCCGCGTCCACTCGGCGACGACACCGGGCACACCCGGCTGATCCGGACGGACCGCCGGCCCTTCGGCCACCCCGCGCGCATCCGTGTCCCCCTGACCAAGGAGAGTGTCACACCGTCATGTCCAGCAGCACGCACATCTCTTCACCCCCGCCCCAGGACCGGTACGCGAGGGAAAGGAGGGCCCGCTGATGTGCGGCCTCTGCGGGGAGATCCGGTTCGACGGCGGGCAGCCGGACATCGCGGCGCTGGAGCGCATGACCGACCGGCTGGCACCGCGCGGCCCCGACGGACGCGGCCTGTGGTCCCAGGGACCCGTGGCCCTCGGACACCGCCGACTGAAGATCATCGACCTGTCGGACAGCGGCGCCCAGCCCATGACCGACCCGCGTGCCCGGCTCGCCGGCGTCTTCAACGGCTGCGTGTACAACTACCGCGAGCTGCGGGACGAACTGCACGCGCTCGGCCACCGCTTCTTCTCGCAGTCCGACACCGAGGTGGTGCTCAAGGCCTACCGGCAGTGGGGCATCGACTGCGTCGAGCACTTCCACGGCATGTTCGCCTTCGTGATCGTCGAACAGGACACCGGGCGCGTCGTCCTGGCCCGCGACCGGCTGGGCGTCAAGCCGCTCTATCTGTCCGGCACGACCGAACGCCTGCGGTTCGCCTCCTCCCTGCCCGCGCTGCTCGCGGCCGGCGGCGTCGACACCTCACTGGATCCCGTCGCACTGCACCAGTACCTCAGCTGGCACGCCACCGTCGCCGCGCCCCACACCGTCCTCAAGGGCGTACGCAAGCTGCCCCCGGCCACGGTGCGGGTCGTCGAGCCCGACGGCACCCACCACGACCACCGCTACTGGCACCCCGTTCACACCCGCCGCCCCGAGTACGCGGATCTCGGCGCCGACGAATGGGCCGACGCCGTACTGGACGCCCTGCGCACCGCCGTACGCCGCCGCATGGTCGCCGACGTGCCGGTCGGCGTGCTGCTCTCGGGCGGCCTGGACTCCAGCCTGATCGTGGCCCTGCTGGCCGGCGAGGGCCAGGAGGACCTCGCGACCTTCAGCGTCGGCTTCGAGTCCGAGGGGAACGAGGAGGGCGACGAGTTCTCCTACTCCGACCTCGTGGCCCGGCACTTCGACACCCGCCACCACCAGCTGATGGTTCCCTCCGACCGGGTCGCCGGCGCCCTGGACGGGGCGGTCCGCGCCATGAGCGAGCCCATGATGAGCCATGACGTGGTGGCCTTCCACCTGCTGTCCGAGCAGGTGGCCAAGGAGGTCAAGGTCGTGCAGAGCGGCCAGGGCGCCGACGAGGTGTTCGCCGGTTACGACTGGTACGCGCGGATGGCGGACGTGCCGCGCCCGCGTGCCGCCGAGGCATACATCGACACCTACTCCGACCGCTCGCACGCCGATCTCGCGGCCATGGTCCACCCCGGTCTGCTGCCCGACCGGGACACCTCCGCCGAGTTCGTGCGCGCGCACATGGCGACCGAGGGCGCCGAGACGGCGCTCGACGCCGATCTCCGCCTCGACACGCTCGTGATGATGGTCGACGACCCGGTCAAGCGGGTCGACAACATGACGATGGACTGGGGCCTGGAGGCCAGGGTGCCGTTCCTCGACCACGAGCTGGTCGAACTGGCCGCCGCCTGCCCGCCCGAGCTGAAGCTCGCGGACGGCGGCAAGGGCGTCCTGAAGGCCGCCGGCCGCAAGGTCCTGCCGCGCCAGGTCGTCGACCGGCCCAAGGGCTACTTCCCCGTCCCGGCGATCAAGCACATGGCCGGGCCCGTCCTCCAGCGGGTCCGCGAGACCCTCACCGCCCCCGAGGCCAGGGCCCGCGGCGTCTTCCGCGAGGAGTACGTCGCCGAGCTGCTCGCCGCACCCGGCGCGCACCGCACCAGGCGAGGAGCGAACACGCTGTGGCAGATGGCGCTGCTGGAGACATGGCTGCAGACGCACGGGATCCGCTGACGGCCATGGGGGCGGGCACCGGCGCCTCACCGTGGGCGCTTTCCGCACCGGAGGCGGTGCCGCTCGCCGACACCTCGAGGCCGTACGACCTGCCACCCCCGGCCGTCCACGGCTGCTGGTACCCCTCGGCGGACCCCGGCGGCCGGTACGTCGCCTTCATCTGCGACCGCGCCGGGGTGCCGCAGCTGTGGACAGGTCCGGTGGACGGCGAGGAGGTGCGCCTGCTCGACGCCGACCCGCATCCGGTCACGGAGGTGTCCTGGTCACCGGACGGACGCTGGATCGCCTACACCGCGGCTCCGGGCGGCGGCGAACTCACCCGCGTCCTGTGCGTACGCCCCGACGGCAGCGGACGGCACCTGCTGGCCGGCGGCGAACCGGACACCTCCGCGCGCCTCGGCTGCTGGCAGCACGACGGTTCGGCGGTCGCGGTGACCGTCACCGAATCCGCACCGCCCGGGCGACCGCCGGCCGCGCGCCCCGGCCCGGAGGCGCCCGGGCCGCCGGGCGCCTCCCGCGCCGGCCACCGGGCAGGCCGCGACGGCCGCGCCGTACTGCTGGATCCCGGCGGGGTACGGCGCGTGCCCGAAGGGGCCGTCGACGGCGAACGGACGCCGTCCGCCGAGGAGCCGGAACCGAGGACCCTCTCCGCGTACCTCATCGATCCCGAGGGCGTGGCCGCGCCCGTGCTGCTGGTGAGTGAACGCGGCGCGGCCAACCAACGCGTGTGCGACCTCAGCCGGGACGGCGGGCTCGCCCTGGTCTACCGGGGTCCTCGAGGACGCCGGGAGGCCCTCGTCGTCCGCACCGGTGACGGCACGGTGACCTGCGCGCTGCCGGTCGCCGACGGCGACCCGTGGGTCGGCGGCTTCTCACCCGACGCCGGCACGCTGTGGCTGCGCAGCGACGGCGGCCGGGAGCGCGCCGCCCTCGTCGCCGCACACCTCGATCCGCGGGGACGCCTGACCGGTACGACGGTGGCCGCCGAGCGCCCCGACTGCGACCTGGAGCTGCTCGCTCTGGGACGGGACGGGCGGCGCGCGGTGCTGGCCTGGAACGTGCGCGGAGTGAGCGAGCTGGAGACGGCCGGGCTGACCGCGGCCGTGTCGCCCGACGGCGGACCGGCCGGCGCCCCGTCACCACGGCCCGCCTCGGCCGGTGCCGCACGGACCGTCGGCCTGCCCCACGAGGTGGTCACGCGCATCGCGCCCACCGCCGACCCCGACGGCCCCGTCGTCGCGCTGTCCGGATCCCGGCGCCATCCCGGAGTGTGGTGGCTGCCGCACGGACTGCCCCTGCGCACCCCGTGGTCCTCGCACGAGGAGGACGCGTTCCCCGAAGGCCGTACGCCCGTGCAGCCGATGCCCGTGAGCCCTGTGGCCCGCGACGGCCTCGTCCTGGGCGGCTGGTACTACCGTGCCCCGGGCCGCTCGCCCGGCGAGCCGGCACCGTGCGTCCTGCACCTGCACGGCGGACCGGAGGAACAGGAACGCCCGGTACTCGAACCGCTCTACCTCGAACTGCTCGGCAGGGGACTGGACGTGTTCGCGCCCGACGTCCGCGGCTCGTCCGGCCACGGCCGCTCCTTCGTCGACGCGGACCTGGGCGCCGGGCGCTTCGACGCGATCAACGACGTCGCGGACTGCGCGGCGCACGTGATGGTGCGGGGCCTCGCGGATCCCCGGCGGATGGCCGTGATGGGCCGGTCGTACGGCGGCTATCTGGTGATGGCGTCCCTGGTGTGGCACCCGGACCTGTTCCGCACCGGCGTGGCGGTCTGCGGCATGTCGGACTTCACCACCTTCTTCGCCGGGACCGAACCCTGGATCGCGCAGTCCGCCGCCCACAAGTACGGACACCCGGAACACGACCGGGAACTGCTGCGCGCGCTGTCGCCGATGAGCCGGATCGACGCCCTGCGGGTCCCGGTCCTCACCGTGCACGGCGAACACGACACCAACGTGCCTCCGGGGGAGTCCGAGCAGTTCGTCCGGGCCGCCAGGGAGCGCGGGCTGGAAGCGGAATGCCTCCTGCTGCGCCAGGAGGGCCACGACTTCCGCCGCTCCGACAACCGCCGCCTGTTCCGCCGGACCGCCGCCGACTGGCTGGAACGGCACCTGGCGGACTGAGATGTCGGAGGCACCTGTCACACTTCGGTGGCGTGCGGGGGAGCGATGCGGGTAGTCGCGCGGTGTGATCGGTGAGTGAAGGCGGACCGGATGGAACCAGTTCCAGTCGACGAGGGGGACACGGTGCCGGGGGCACCGCGGCTGCGGGCTTCGTACGCCCTGGCCGAGGACGGTAGCTGGATAGCGCAGGCGCGTCATCTCGCCGCCGCGTTCCTGACCCGGGCGCGGGCGGAGGACGGCCTGCCGGTGTCGACCCGCGCGGTGGAGATCACCCAGCTCGTGGTCAGTGAACTGGTCACCAACGCCCGCAAGTACGCTCCGGGTCCCGTGGGCCTCGACCTGCGGGTCGACGGCGACACCGTCGAGGTGATCGTCCGGGACGGCAACCCCGCGCCGCCGGTGGCCCGGGACGCGGACCCCGGCCGGGTGGGCCAGCACGGACTGGAGATCGTGATGGCCGTCGCCCAGGCCCTGGACGTACGGCAGGAGCCGGCCGGCAAGAGCATCAGGGCCCGTATCTCGCTCCTCGCCTGAGCCGTCCGCGTCCGCCCCCGTCCGTGGCGGTCGCCCGGCGCAGGTGCTGCTGCCGTCGGACACCTCGCGGACGAGGGCGCGGTCGCGGACGAGCCGTACCCGGACGGGCGGCGGGGCGTGGTGGACGGACCGGACGGGACGGGACGTCCCACACGGCGCCCGGGCAAGGGCCCGCGCCACGGCGAGAGCCCTGTCGCGGGCCTCCCGCCCGGTGCCGGCGCGCGTCTGGAGCGCGAGGGCCGCCGCGGCGAGGACGAGGACGATCGCCACGTGCGGGGCGAACACCCGGTGGACGACGGGACGCGCGGTCACCACCGGGCGGAGGCGGCCCGGAAAACCGGCCATGCCCCTTTTCCGGCACCGCCGCGCGGACGTGCGCGAACGCGCCGGTACGCCCCTGTCCGGCCCGCTGTCCGAAGGCGCCGGCGCGGCCGGAACAATGGGATCGCCGATGCGGTTCTCACTGATGAACGCCGCAGGACACGTGGGAGAAGGGCGAGACGAAGATGACGACGAACGAGGAGAGGGCGCTGCTCGCGGGCGGCTGCTTCTGGGGCATGCAGGAGCTGATCCGCACGTTCCCGGGGGTGCTGACCACTCGGGTGGGCTACAGCGGCGGTGACGTGCCGAACGCGACGTACCGCGACCACGGCACCCACGCCGAGTCGATCGAGATCACCTACGACCCCGCCGTCACCGACTACCGCACGATCCTGGAGTACTTCTTCCAGATCCACGACCCGAGCACGGAGAACCGGCAGGGCAACGACATCGGGACGAGCTACCGCTCCGCCATCTTCTACCTCGACGACGAGCAGAAGCGCGTCGCGGAGGAGACGATCGCCGATGTGAACGCCTCGGGGCTGTGGCCGGGCGCCGTGGTGACCGAGGTCGTGCCGGCCGGCCCGTTCTGGGAGGCCGAGCCGGAGCACCAGGACTACCTCCAGCGCTACCCGGACGGCTACACCTGCCACTTCCCGCGGCCCGGCTGGCGGTTGCCGAAGCGCGCGGAAGCCTGACCGGACGCCCGTCCCGGCCCCGGTGGGCCGGGACGGGCGCGGCCGGTCAGCCGAACTGGCCGGGCCGGTAGTGGCCGGCGGGCTGCCGGTTGATGCGGTTGTAGGCGTTGATGACGGCGATCAGCGAGATCAGGGCGACGAGCTGGTCCTCGTCGTAGTGCTTGGCGGCGTTCGCCCAGGCCTCGTCGTCGACGCCGCCGGCCGCGTCGGCGATCCGGGTGCCCTGCTCCGTCAGCTCCAGGGCGGCGCGCTCCGCCTCGGTGAAGACCGTGGCCTCCCGCCAGGCGGCGACCAGATGGAGCCGGACCGGTGTCTCCCCGGCCGCGGCGGCGTCCTTGGTGTGCATGTCGGTGCAGAAGCCGCAGCCGTTGATCTGGCCGGCGCGGATCTTCACCAGCTCCTGGGTGGTGTGCGGCAGCCCGGAGTCCGTCACCGCCCTGCCCGCCGAGTCGATGTGCTTCAGCACCTTGGCCGCGAGGGGGTCGGTGAAGAGGTCGAGGCGCGCTTCCATGGTGATCTCCTGGTCGGTTCCTGTGGTTGCGCGGCACTGACGGGCGGGCTCCCCCTCGTGTGACCGGAGCGGGAGTGTGACCTGCGTCTCATCGGCGGGTGGCGTCGCGCAGCGTGCCGTTCTCGGGGCGCCGGACGACCGATAACCTGGCCCGATGGACGGGGAGCGGAGCGTCGGTGAGTGAGCGTCGGGAACGCGACTGGACGGACATGACGCCCGGGGACTTCGACCTCGACGCCCCGCTGTGCCTCAACGTGGGAACCGGCCCCGTCGTGGTGCCGGCCGAGCCGGACGAGTACGGCACGGCGCCGCTGTTCGGGGAGGAGACCCCGGTGCGGGGCGCCGGCCCGCGCCGTACCCCGCGCAGGACCGCCCCCGACGAGCAGGGGCAGTTGTTCTGAATCCGGCGCGGGGCACTGTCACGCTCAGGGGAACCGCGTGGCCTTGGACGGGACGGTGTCCGTCCCCGAGGCGGGCGAGCCCGGGTCGTCGATGACGTGGCGGTACTGCCCCTTGCCGCCGAGGGAGATCACCTGGAGGTGCCGCATCCTGATGCCGGGCTTCACCGGCACCTGGAAGCCGTGGTGCTGCACGATGGTGTCGTCGGACGTGTAGGTGCAGTGGCTGCCGAGCGCCCAGGCCTCGTGTTCGTCCACCGGGTCGGCGACCTTGCAGGCCGCGTATCCGACGATGCCGTCATGGGTGATGGCGGCCTCCCGGTTCAGGACGACCCGGGTGACGGACGCGGTGGCGCCGAGGTCGACCTGCAGCCACTGGTCGTCGCTCGCGGCCGACGACCACCGGGTGCCCGTGTCGCCGTCCACGGCGCCGCTCGCGGGCGTTCCGGCGTTCTCGGCCGAGGAGGCGGTGGCCGGCTTGCCCTGGGACCACGGGGTATCGGCCGCGGCGGCCGGGCCTGGGCGGCGGGCAGGGTGACGAGCGCCGCGGTGGCGACGAACGCCGCACCCAGGGCTCTGCGTCTCAGGTGGCTCGAGTGCTTCATGTGTCCCATGCGTCAGCCTTCTGCTGGTGCGATGTGGGGATGCGGACGAGCCCGCGTGCGCGCGGGCCGGGCTGTCCGGGCGGCGGGTGGTGCGGTGGCGCGGCTCTCTGTGCGTGAGGGCATGCCGCAGGAGTGAACACGGCTCCGTGACTGCTTAGTTCAGATTCTGATTTAAGCGGTGAGGTGTTGTGCGGGCGCGTCCTCGGACGTGAATTGGTGGGCGGGCCCCGTCGGTGGGGCGGCGCACGGAGGCCGAATCCGCATGCCTTGACCGCCGGGCCGGGGGTACGCGGGCGGGGCGGTCGGATCCGGCGGGGGAGAGCGGAGAGGGGGTGCGGGTGTGCCGAGGCCCGCGGGACGAGGCGCTCCGGGCGGGGATTTCACCCCATCGGCGGGTGCCCGCTGCGAGGGTGTGCCCGCCGTGAGACGTTGACGGCACCCGAGGCCCTTATCGGTCCTTTCGTTCCCTTGGATCGCCCGCAGTCGGCAACTGAACGCACGGCCACCCGTCCGTGGCCGGTCTGAAGCGGAGGAGTGTCACCCCATGAGCGAGGCCAACCCCGTCAAGCGGGCGGCGAAGAAGATCGCCGAGAAGCTGCAGGACGACGGATCGGCCCCGGCCGACGGCATTCCCGGACGGCCGGGCCCCCAGCCACCGTCCGTGGCCGAGCCGACCGAGCCCCGCGAGCCGCTGCCGCCGAAGCCGGACCAGGGCGGCCCGGCCACCGTGTCGCCCACCGGCCAGCCCACCGGCGCCGACCAGGCCAGGGTGGCGCAGTCCGGGAGCTACCTGACCAACGCGCAGGGCACCCGGCTGTACGACACCGACCACTCGCTCAAGGCGGGTCCGCGCGGCCCCGTACTCCTCCAGGACCACCACCTGCGCGAGAAGGTCATGCACTTCGACCACGAGCGCATCCCGGAGCGCGTGGTCCACGCCCGCGGCGCGGGCGCGCACGGGGTCTTCCAGAGCTACGGCACGGCGGCCTCCGTGACCAAGGCGGGGTTCCTCGCCCCGGACGTCGAGACGCCGGTGTTCGTACGGTTCTCCACCGTGGTCGGCTCACGCGGGTCCGCCGACACCGTGCGCGACACCCGCGGTTTCGCCACGAAGTTCTACACCAGTGAGGGCGTCTTCGACCTGGTCGGCAACAACATCCCGGTCTTCTTCATCCAGGACGCCATCAAGTTCCCCGACGTCGTCCACGCCGCGAAGCCGCACCCCGACAGGGAGATCCCGCAGGCACAGAGCGCGCACGACACCTTCTGGGACTTCGTCTCCCTGCACACCGAGGCGACCCACCACACCCTCTTCTTCATGGGCGACCGCGGCATCCCGCGCTCCTACCGGATGATGGAGGGCTTCGGCGTCCACACCTTCCGGCTGGTGAACGCCGAGGGTGCCACGACGCTGGTGAAGTTCCACTGGAAGCCCAAGCTGGGCGTGCACTCCCTGGTGTGGGACGAGGCGCAGACGATCAACGGCGTGGACCCGGACTTCCACCGCCGGGACCTCGCCGACGCCATCGAGGCGGGTGCCTACCCGCAGTGGGAGCTGGGCATCCAGACCTTCCCCGACACCCCGGAGCAGACCTTCGAGGGCATCGACCTGCTGGACGCGACGAACCTCGTGCCCGAGGAGATCGCCCCGGTGCAGCCGGTCGGGCTGATGACCCTCAACCGGAACCCGTCCAACTTCTTCGCCGAGACGGAGCAGGTCGCCTTCCACGTCGGTCACCTCGTGCCCGGTGTCGACGTCACCGACGACCCGCTGCTCGCGGGGCGGCTGTTCTCGTACCTGGACACGCAGATCACGCGCCTGGGCGGCCCCAACTTCCCGCAGCTGCCGATCAACCGGCCGCACGCCCCGGTCAACGACATGCTGCGCGACGGCATGCACCAGACGGCCGTGCACCGGGGTGTGGCCCCCTACCGGCCCAACTCCCTCGACGGCGGCTGCCCGTTCACCGCGGGCGCGGACATGGGCGCGTTCACCGAGGCACCGGTGCGCATCCCGGAGGCGTCGAAGGTGCGCGAGGCGCCGGAGTCGTTCGCGGACCACTTCAGCCAGCCCCGCCGGTTCTGGCTGAGCATGAGCCCGGTGGAGCGCGAGCACATCATCGGCGCCTACACCTTCGAGCTGGGCAAGTGCTACGAGCAGGCCATCAGGGAACGGACCCTTCAGGTCCTGGCCAACATCGACCCCGAGCTGTGCGCCGGTGTCGCCGAAGGGCTCGGCCTGCCCGCGCCGAAACCCACCGTGCCGCTCGCCGACGTCGCGCCGAGCCCGGCCCTCTCGCAGATCGGGGGGACCTGGCCGGTGGACGGGCGCGTCATCGGCATCGTCGCCGGCCCGGACGGCGACCTCGGCGGTGTCCACGCGGTACGCGACGCGGTGCTGGAAGCGGGCATGGTCCCGCTGGTCGTGGCGCCGACCGGCGGCACGCTCGGCTCGGGCGACTCGGCGCTGACGGTCCAGCGCACCTACGTCACCGCGCGTTCCGTCGAGTTCGACGCCGTACTGCTGGCCGGGACACCGGCCATGGGCGACGACACGGCCGGCGCGCGCGACGGCAAGGGCGCGCCCTCCGCCGCACAGCGGACGGCGGCCGACCCGCGGATCGGCCTGCTGCTGACCGAGGCGTTCCGGCACGGCAAGGCGATCGGTGCGTGGGCGGGCGGCGAGGCGGCCCTCGAAGCGGCCGGCGTCCCCACCGACGCCCCCGGCATCGTGGTCGCCGACTCCGGTTCCACCGTCCTCGGCCAGGTCCGCGAGCTGCTGGCCTCGCACCGCGTCTGGGAACGCTTCACGGTCCGGACCTGACATCCCGGCCGGCCGCGATCGGCCCCCGGCGACCGGCTCGCCCCGGCCGCCGGGGGAGCGGACGGGCGCCGGGGATTCCTGGCGGCCGGCCGGGTCCCGGTTGCGACCGTGGCGCGCCGCCCCGTCGCCGTACAGTGGGAGGACGGCCGGATTCCGAGGGAACCGGCCGGCGGGCACTCGTACCGCCTCCCCACCCGAGAAGCCGGTCAGGACATGCGCCACCATCCTCCCCCGTCACACGGCCCGCAGGAGCCGCTCTTCGGCCTCGACGCGTTGCCGGTGGCCCCGGCGGCCGGGCCGGCGCCGTCCACTCCCGCCTTCCGGGACTCCGCGCAGGCGCGCCGGCTGCTCGCGATCCGGGAGATCCACGCGGAACCGGCCGCCGCCGCCTCGCCCCGCGGGCGGCAGATCCTCGCGCGGTTTCCCGATGCCCGGGTGATCGAGGCGGACTCCCACTGGCGCATCCCCGAGCTGCACGGCAACGAGGGCAGCGCCGACCGCTGGATGCGGGTCAAGCGCGAGACCCTCGTACTGGGCGTGAAGAAGACGCTCACGACACGTCCCAACGGCCGCTCCGCCGACTGGATCGCCCCCGGCCCCTCCAACGGCTGCGCCCTGTCCTGCGTGTACTGCTACGTGCCCCGCCGCAAGGGCTTCGCCAACCCGATCACCCTCTTCACCAACATCGACCGGATCATCGCCCACCTCGGCCGCCACGTCGCCGCCCAGGGTCCCAAACCGGAGCCCAATCAGTGCGACCCCGAGGCGTGGGTGTACGACATCGGGGAGAACGGCGACTGCTCAGTCGACGCCCTCGTCTGCGACAACACCGCCGACCTGGTACGCGCCTTTGGCGACTGGCCCACCGCGAAGGCGTCCTTCGCGACCAAGTTCGTCAACCCCGACCTGCTGGAGCTCGACCCGCGCGGGCGCACCCGTGTCCGGTTCTCGGTGATGCCGGCCGACGACTCACGTCTGCTGGACCTGCGCACCAGCCCGGTCGACCGGCGGATCGCCGCCGCAGCGGACTTCCTCGACGCCGGGTACGAGGTGCACTTCAACCTCTCGCCCGTCGTCGTCCGCCCCGGCTGGCAGGACGCCTGGGCCGAGCTGCTGCGGCACATGGACGACGTACTGCCCGAGCGCGTGAAGCGGCAGGCCCGCGCCGAAGTCATCATGCTCACCCACAACGCGGACCTGCACGACGTCAACCTCCGCTGGCATCCGCGCGGTGAGGACATGCTGTGGCAGCCTGCCGCGCAGGAGACCAAGCGCTCCCAGAACGGCGCCCTCAACCTCCGCTACCGTGCCGGCATCAAGCGCCGGGCCCTCGCGGATCTGCGGGAACTGGTCGCCCGCCACACACCGTGGCTGGATATCCGCTACGCCTTCTGACGGGCCGACAGGAACCGGTCCGGCCTTCCCGCAGGTCACCTCTCGATAACGGCAATTAAGGGTAGGCTAACCTTGCCGCGTGATTCCTGCTGAAGAGGCGGCCCAGGGCCCCCGTGGCCATCGACTGTCGGCCACCGATGTGACCGTGGCGTACGACGGCGCCGACGTCGTGCACGACGCGGCACTGACCCTGCGGCCCGGCGAAGTGACCGCCCTGGTGGGCCCGAACGGCAGCGGCAAGTCGACCCTGCTGCGCACCGTCGCCCGGCTGCAACGGCCCCGGCACGCCACGCTCACGATCGACGACGGCACCGACGCGCTGGCCCTCGGCCCCCGGGAGTTCTCCCGCCGCGTCGCCCTGCTGCTCCAGGGGCGCCCCACGCCCAGCGGCCTGAGCGTGCGGGACGTCGTCGAGTTCGGACGCTACCCGCACCGCGGCAGATGGGGAGGGAACGACCCCGGCGGCCGGGCCGCCGTGGACCGCGCACTCGCCCTCACCGGCGTCGCCGAACTCGCCGGGCGCGGGGCCGAACACCTCTCCGGAGGGCAGCTCCAGCGCGTGTGGCTGGCCGGCTGCCTCGCCCAGGAGACCGGCGTCCTCCTCCTCGACGAACCCACCACCTACCTCGACCTGCGCTACCAGGTCGAACTCCTCGACCTCATGCGCGACCTGGCCGACGAACACGGCATCGCCGTCGGTGTCGTCCTGCACGACCTCGACCAGGCGGCGGCCGTCGCCGACCGGATCGTGCTCCTCGCGTCCGGACGCGTCGTCGCCGCGGGCCGGCCCGAGGACGTCCTCACCCCGGAGCGCCTGACCGAGGTCTACGGCATCCGGATCGAGGTCGACACCGACCCCCTCACCGGCCGGCTGCGCACCCGCGCCATCGGCCGTCACCACACCCGCACCGAAAGGCTCAGCACCACCTCATGAGACGCCTCCTGCTCACCGTGCCCCTGGCCACCGCCGCCACCCTCCTGCTGGCCGCCTGCGGCACCACCGAACCCGCAGCCGACGCCGACACCAAGGAGTCCGCGCAGGCCATCACCCTCACCGACGCCACCGGCGCGAAGGTGGAACTCGACGGCCCCGCCAAGAAGGTCGTCGGCACCGAGTGGAACGTCGTCGAGCACCTGGTCTCCCTCGGCGTCGACCCGGTGGGCGTCGCCGACGTCAAGGGCTACAAGACCTGGGACACCGCCGTCCCGCTCAAGAACGAGCCCAAGGACATCGGCACCCGCGGCGAGCCCAGCATGGACACCATCGCCTCGCTCAAGCCCGACCTCATCGTCGCCACCACCGACCTGCAGCCCGACGCGGTCAAGCAGTTGCGCAAGGTCGCCCCGGTCCTGGAGGTGAAGTCCGCCGACGCCGCCGACCCGATCGGGCAGATGCTGAAGAACGTCGACCTCATAGCCGAGGCCACCGGCACCACCGAGCGCGCCGCGACCCTGAAGAAGGACTTCGAGGCCAAGCTCGCCGAGGGCGAGAAGGCCCTCGCCGACGCCGGCCTGGACGGCGCGGAGATCGCCTTCGCCGACGGCTACGCCGCCTCCAACCAGGTCTCCGTCCGCCCCTACACCTCCGGTTCGCTCATCGGAGCCGTCAACGAACGGCTCGGACTGAAGAACGCCTGGAAGCAGAAGGGCGACGAGGCGTACGGTCTGGCGGCCACCGACGTCGAGGGACTGACCGACCTGGGGAAGGTCCAGTTCGTCTACATCGGCAACGACCAGGACGCCAGCAGCGACCCCTTCGGCAAGGAGCTCGCCGACAACTCCGTCTGGAAGTCGCTGCCGTTCGTGAAGTCCGGTGACGTCCACCGCATCGACGACGGCATCTGGATGTTCGGCGGCACCGGCTCGATGGAGGCGTACGCCGACTCCGTCGTCACGGCGCTGACGAAGTAGCGCGATGGCCGTCACCGCCACCACTCCCACCGCCCGTCCGGCGACGGTGTCGTCCCGGACGGGCGCGGCCGCGGTGACGACCGCGCTCGTGCTCCTGGTCGCGGCCCTCGCCGTCGTCGACATCACCCAGGGCACCGCCGCGGTCGGCCCGGCCGAGGTCTTCAAAGCCCTCACCGGACGGGCCGACGCGGCCGACGCGTCGGTCGTCATCGCCTCGCGGCTGCCCCGGATGACCGCCGGGCTCCTCGTGGGCGCGGCGCTCGGCATGGCCGGCGTCGCCCTGCAGGCCGTCAGCCGCAACGTCCTGGCCTCCCCGGACACCCTCGCCGTCAACGCGGGCTCCTACCTCGCCCTCGGCGTCGTCTCCGTCGCCGGGGTGTCGCTGCCGCTGCTCGCCTCCTCGGGCGTCGCCTTCGCCGGCGGACTCGCGGCGGCGGCCGTCGTCCTCGGGCTGTCGGGACTCGGCGCCGGCACCGTACGGCTGGTGCTCGCCGGAACCGCGCTCGCGCTCGGGCTCACCGCCGTCACGGAGGGACTGCTCCTGCTGTTCCCGCAGGAGACCGAGGGCCTCTACCAGTGGAACCAGGGCAGCATCGGCCAGAACGGCTTCGACGGTGTCCTCCAGATGCTGCCCGTCGCCGTCCTCGGACTCGTCGGCCTGCTGCTCATCGCCCGCCGGGTCGACGCCCTCGCCCTCGGCGACGACACGGCCCGCGGACTCGGCGTCCCGGTGCGGTCCACCCGGGTCACCGCCGTCGTGCTGGCGACGCTGCTCTCCGCGGCGGCCGTCACCCTCGCCGGACCGATCGGCTTCGTCGGCCTGTGCGCCCCGGCCCTCGTCCGCCCGCTCGCCCGCCGGATCCGGGGAATCCTGCGACTGCGCAGCGCCGTGCCGGTCGCCGGACTCGTCGGCGCCGCACTGGTGCTCGGGGCGGACGTGCTGCTGCGCGCGTTCGTCGACTCGGACACCGCGGTCGCCGTGCCCACCGGTGTGGTCACCAGCCTCGTCGGCGCGGTGTTCCTGGTGGTGATGGCGGCCCGGCTCCGCGACACCGCCGGCGTTGCCGCGCCGGACAAGCTGCGCATCCGCAGCCGCGCCGTCTTCCTCACCACGCTCACCGTGCTGTCGGTCGTCCTGGTCGGCATCACCGTCGCCGCGGTCCTGCTGGGCGACAGCAAGCTGCTGCTGGGCGACGTGGTCAACTGGGCGCAGGGCAGGGCGGGCAGGACCGTCTCCTTCGTGCTGGACACCCGTATGCCCCGGGTGTCCGCCGCGCTCCTCGCCGGAGCGGCGCTCGCGCTGGCCGGCACCCTGGTGCAGGCCGTCACCCGCAACCCGCTCGCGGAACCCGCCGTCCTGGGTGTCTCCGGCGGTGGCGCGCTCGGCGCGGTGATCCTCGTGACGACGGTCCCCGTCGCCGGGGGGTGGGGCGTCGCCGGGGCGGCCTTCGCGGGATCCGCGGTCACCGCGGTCGTCGTGTTCGGCCTCGCCGCGCGCGGGGGTTACCAGCAGAACCGGCTGGTGCTCGTCGGCATCGGCGCCGCGACCGCGACAACGGCCCTGATCAGCCTGCTGATCGTGCTCACCGACCCGTTCAACGCGACCAAGGCCCTCACCTGGCTGTCGGGCTCCACGTACGGCCGGACCATGCCCGACGTCCTCCCCCTCGCCGCCGTCCTCGCCGTCGGCGTCGCGGTGGCCGGCGTACGGCACAGGGAACTCGACCTGGTCTCCCTCGACGAGGACACCCCCCGGCTCCTCGGACTCGACCTGGCGCGCGGGAGACTGGGCTTCCTGGTCCTGAGCGTGCTGCTCAGTGCCACCGCCGTCGCCGCCGCGGGCACCATCGGCTTCGTCGGCCTGGTCGCCCCGCACGCGGCGCGCGCCCTCGTCGGACGGCGGCACACCCGCGTCCTGCCGGTCGCGCTGCTCCTCGGTGCCGTACTGGTGTGCACGGCCGACCTGTTGGGCCGCACGGTGATCGCTCCCGCCCAGCTGGGCGCCGGCCTGATGACGGCCGTGATCGGAACGCCGTACTTCCTGTACGTGCTGGTGCGCAGCCGCCGGTAGCCCGCGCGGGTGAACGTCCGGACGCCGTCGGCCCGTCGCGGGACCGGCGGCGTCCGGCGCGGTGGACGCCGGGCTCAGCCGAAGGCCTTGACGGCCTGGTAGTACGTCCACGCGGTGCTGTTGCAGGCGGTCTTCGTGGCACCGCCGTAACCGTTGCAGACCCGCTTGAGGTCTTCGTAGAAGGCGCTGTCGATCCGTGACTTGTTGGCGCTGAAGGTGCCCGCGGCCTTGTAGTTGCGGTAGCCGAAGTCATGACGGGCGCAGGCGGTCGAGAAGGGGAAGCCGAAGGGGTTGTCGGGGGAGGAGGAGCAGTGGTCGGTGGACCAGTCGAACTGGTAGGCGGACCAGGCGGACCGGTTGGCCCGGGCCGCGGTCCAGAGGCTGTGGCTCGACGCGCCGGTCTGCGTCCAGCTCGCGAGGACCTGGGACTTGTCCGCGGGTGCGGCGTCGACGGCTGTGGCGGTGCCGAGGACGCCGACCAGGGCCAGGGCCGGGGCGGCGAGAGCGGTGGCGAGTCTTCGGTGCATCCCACACCTCCATGAGACCGCGGCCCGACCATCGGACCGCAGGTTCATGCCAAGACGATGCCCGTGGTACCTGTCCCCCCACACCACGCGCGTCCGACAAACCGTTAACTCTTGGCCGTGCACCCGGACGGTGGTGGCGGAACGTGCTCAGGCCCGCGCGGTACGGGGCGGCCGGTACGCCCATTCCCGGTCCGCGTCGGTGATCGGCCGCAGCACACGGGCCGGGGTGCCGGCGACGACCGTCATCGGCGGCACGTCGGCGGTCACCACACTGCCCGCGCCGACGACCGAGCCCCGCCCGACGGTCACCCCGGGCAGGATCACCGCGCCGGCCCCGATCCACACGTCGTCCTCGATGCGCACCGGCGCCGAGAACTGGCTGCCGTCCCGGCGCAGTTCGGGGTGGACGGGATGGCCGGTGGTACTGACGGTCACATGGGGCGCGAACATCACGCGGTCGCCGACGAAGACCTCGACGTCGTCGACCAGGGTGAGGCCGAAGTTGACGTACACGTCGTCGCCGAGGTGCACGTGCCGGCCGTAGGCGACGTACAGCGGGGGCTCGATCCACACGCCCCGGCCCACCGAGCCGAGCAGTTCGCCCAGCAGGGCGCGGCGGGCCTCCTCGTCGCGCGGCCCGGTGGCGTTGTACGCGGCGGCGAGCTCCTTGCCGCGCAGCCGCTCCTCCTCCAGGCGTTCGAGGCCGGGCGCCGAGTCGGTGTACAGCTCGTGGGCCGCCATGCGGCGGCGTACCTCGCGCTCGGCGTCGTCGTCGTGTGCCACCGGTTCTCCATGGGGTGTTGTGGAAGCGGCCCCGGCGCCCCCCCCCGCCGGGGGGGGGGGCGGGCGCCCCGCGGCCGTGCGGGTTGGGGAGGGGTGTCACATGACCGGGTCGGGCTCCCGGGCCAGGTCCGCCGCGCCGACCAGGCCCGCCTTGTTGCCGAGCTGGGCGCCGAGGACGTCGGCGACCGGGCGCCAGTTGCCGCCGACCAGCCAGCGCTTGTAGGACTTGCGGATCGGGCCGAGGACGAGTTCGCCCTCGTCGGAGAGGCCGCCGCCGACGATGAAGGCGGAGGGGTCGAAGAGGGAGGCCAGGTCGGCGAGGCCGGCGCCGACCCAGCGGGCCAGCTCCCGGTAGGAGTCGACGGCCACCCGGTCGCCCTGGCGGGCGGCCATGGAGACGTGCTTGCCCTCGATGCCCTCGGGGGTGCCGTCGCCGAGGGAGAGCAGGGTCTCGGCGTTCTCGGGGGTGGCGTTGGCGCGCTGCTTGGCGTAGCGGACGAGGGCGCGGCCGGAGGCGTACTGCTCCCAGCAGCCCTGCGAGCCGCAGCCGCACAGCAGGCCGTCCGGCACCATGCGGATGTGGCCGAACTCGGCGGCCACGCCGAAGTGGCCGCGGCGCAGCTTGTTGCCGATGATCACGCCGCCGCCGAGGCCGGTGCCGAGCGTGATGCAGATGACGTTGCGGTGGCCGGCGCCCGCGCCGAACTTGTACTCGCCCCAGGCGGCGGCGTTGGCGTCGTTCTCCACGACGACCGGGAGACCCGTGCGGGCCTCGACCTTCTCCTTGAGCGGCTCGTTGCGCCAGTCGATGTTGGGCGCGAAGTACACCGTCGAGCGCTGGCGGTTGACGTATCCGGCCGCACCGATGCCCACGCCGACGATGTCGTGCCCCGCGCGTGCTCCCTCCACCGCGGAGGCGATGGCGTCCACGATGCCCTCGGGCGTGCCCGGGGTCGGCACCTTGTGGGTCGAGAGGATGTTGCCTTCCTCGTCGACCACGCCGGCCGCGATCTTCGTGCCGCCGATGTCGACGCCGATGGTGAGTCCCATGAATCCCTCAGTTCCGGTCGAGCCCCGCTACCGCCAACGGTACCCGAGGCGCTGCCGTGAGGGGCCCGGCGTCCGCACGGTGGGCGGCCCGGCGGGGATCATGGGAACCTCGCGGGGGCCGCGCCGTCAGTCCAGGTCGATGCGCTCGCCGGGGCCGGTGCCGGGGTCGTCGCCCCGGTCGCGGCGCTCGTCGAGGTCGCGGGGGTCGGACTCGCGGGCCGTCCAGCGGCGTTCCTGGTCCTGTACGGCGGAGCGGTAGGCGGCGAGGAGTTCGCTGCCGGCGGCCGCGAGGTGGTCGAAGACGTCGGGGTTGCGTTCGATGACGGGTTCGACGGCGGCCTTGGCCTGCTGGACGACCTGCCGCACCACCTGCTGCGCGGCCGGTCCGGCGACCGCGCCGAACAGCGGGGACTGCAGACCGGAGAGCTTGTCGGCGACCGCGTCGACGAGCTTCTTCAGCTCCTCGGCGGCGGAACCGGGGGGCGGCCCGTACTGGGCCCGGCGGCGGGCCTTCTCCGCCTCGAGGTCCTCGGCGGCGGCGGTCGCCCAGGCGTCGGTGTGGGTCTCGGCCGCCCGTACGTCGTCCACCGGCTTGCCGGCGATCTCGTCTCCGGCGTCGTCGGACGGAGGGAGCTGTTCGCTCATGACGGACTCCTGACTACGGATGGCACCTTCGACGGTACCCGAAGGGCCGTCGTCGCTTCACCGGGTGCGCGGCCACAGCCCCGGATCCGGCCGGAACCGGATGCGCAGCTCGTTCTCGCGCAGGGCGGCGCCGGCGACGGTGCAGCGGCGCAGCGCGGAGGGCAGCGGGACGATGCGGCGGAACGGTCCGGCGGTGACGACGATCTCGTCGCCGCGCCGGATCAGGTCGAGTTCGTCGCGGCGGGCCCCCGGCAGGGCGATGTGCCAGACGAGGACGCCGTCGTCGGCCAGCCGGTCCTCCACCGGCCACCGGGGGGCGCCGCCCGGTTCGGTCCCGGCACCGGGTACGGCCAGTGCGGCCAGGTCGTCGGGGCCGCGCGGGTCGCGCCCCAGGTGGGCGACCGGGTGGACGTCGTACGACTCGCGCCACTCCTCCAGGGTCTTGCGCTGCTGGGCGACGGGGCCGGCGAGCCAGCTGTCCGCGTCGCTCTCCGGCAGGACGCGGGTCGCGATCAGCGCGTCCGTGCGCAGTCCGCGCAGGGCGAGTCCGAGGGCCGCGGTACGTACCGCGTCGGCGCCGGCGGGCCCCGGCTCGGCGACCAGGCGTACGACGGTGTCGCGGTCGGCGAGCACGGCCTCGACGGCGGCCAGCTCGAGGTCGAGGCGGGCCGCCGTCCCGTACAGCCACTCCGCGGGCATCGGGACGCCGGCGAGGCGGCCGAGCATGGGGCGCAGGGCGCGGGCGGCCTGCCGCTCGGGCGGGAGCAGGCGGCGCAGGTAGCGGCGGAGCTCCTCGGGGAGGGCGAGGAGGGAGAGAGCACGTGGGGTGGGCGGGAGATCCACGACGACGAGGTCGTACGAGTCCTCCGACAGCGCGGCGTCGCGCAGGGCGCGCAGTACGGCGAGTTCCTCGGCGCCGGGGAGCGGGGCGATCTCCTCGGGGTCGAGCCGGGAGGCGCCGAGGAGGTCGAGTGCGGAGGCGGCTCGGTCCTGGAGGGCGGCGAGGTCGGTGCGGAAGTCCGCGTCGGGGTCGACGCGCTTCACCGTGAGGCGTGGGGTGGCCTCGGCGCCCAGTGCCGGTCCGAGGGTGTCCGTGCGGTCGGTCCCGAGGAGCAGGGTGCGGGCACCCTCACGGGTTGCGGCGAGCGCGGTGGCGGCGGCGGTCGTGGTGCGGCCGCCGCCGCCGGGGCCCGTGATCAGGAGGGTGCGCATGGGGCTGAACCGTAACGGACGCCGGGCGGGGGTGTGCTGCGCAGCCCGGCGTCTGCGGGGTGCCGCTGCGCCCACCCGTGCCGCCCCTGCGGCACGACTGCCCGCAGCTGCGGGGGCGCCGACTCGGCGGCACTGCTGCCCGCAGCTGCGGGGCGGCTACTTCGGGCCCGCCTCCACGCGCTTCTTCAGGCCCGCCAGGGCGCGGTCGATGATGACCTTCTCGGCCTTGCGCTTGATCATGCCGAGCATGGGGATCTTGACGTCGACGGTGAGGCGGTAGGTGACCTCGGTGGTGCCGGGGCCGGCCGGGGTGAGGATGTAGGAGCCGTCGAGGGAGCGGAGCATCTGGGACTTCACCAGGGTCCAGGAGACCTCGTGCGCGCCGGTCCAGGTGTAGGCGAGGGTCTGGTCGTCCTTGATCGCGCCGGCGTCCATGACGAGACGCACCTGCTCGGCGCGGCCCTGGCCGTCCGTCCCGAGGACCTCCGCCTCTTTCACCTCACCGGTCCAGTCCGGATAGCGGGCGAAGTCGGCGATCACCTCCATGACGTCGGCCGCCGCCGCCTCGATCGTGATGCTCGAGCTGGTGTGTTCCGCCATCGCCGTGGCTCCTCCAGATGCGGGCCGGTAGTCGTCGCCGTGCGCCAGGCACACAGCGCACGCGCGTGCAGCGGAAGGCTACCGCGCACCGGACCCGCGGAACTCACCCGACCTGGGACATCCGCGCCCTTCCGGCCTCACCATTCGAGCGCCCAGGGCTTCCCGCTGCTCGCGAAGTGCCCCACGTTCACGCATTCGGTGGCGCCGATCCGCATCCGCCGCACCAGCGGCTGGTGGACGTGTCCGAACAGGGAGTAGCGGGGCCGGGTGCGGCGGATGGCGTCCAGCAGGGCACGGCTGCCGCGTTCGAAGCGGCGCGCGACGGTGTCGTAGACCAGCTCCGGCAGCTCCGGCGGGATGTGGGTGCACAGCACGTCGACCTCGCCGACGGCCTCGATCTTCGCCGCGTACTCCTCGTCGTCGATCTCGTACGGCGTGCGCATGGGGGTGCGCAGGCCGCCGCCGACGAAGCCGAAGGTCCGGCCGCCGATCTCCACCCGCTGTCCGTCCAGCACGGTCGTTCCGGGGCCCGCGTACTCCTGCCACAGGGGCGGCATGTCGACGTTGCCGTACGTCGCGTACGTCGGGGTGGGGAAGGCGGCGAACAGCTCGGCGTACTGCCTGCGCACCGCCTTCTCGATCGCCGCGGCCTTGTCCGTGCCGATGCCCGCCCACAGCCGGCGCTGGAACTCGCGCGCCTCCTCGAAGCGGCGGGCGGTGCGCAGCTCCACGATGCGGTCGGCGTTCTCGGTGCCGAACAGGTCGGGGAAGATGCCGCGGGAGTGGTCGGCGTAGTCGAGGAAGAGCACCAGGTCGCCCAGGCAGATCAGGGCGTCGGCGCCCTCGCCGGCCCGGGCGAGGTCACGGGCGTTGCCGTGCACGTCGCTGACCACATGGACGCGCGTGCGCGGATTCCGGCCGGGTGGGGATGCCATGGCGATCAAGGGTAAGGGTGCGCGGCGTGCGTGAACAATGGCGGGCCTACCTGCGGTTACTGGCTCGTCGGTGACGGGGTGGACTACTGTGCGCAATGAAACACCAACCTGTGTGACGCAGCGAACATCTCGCCGGGTCCCCCTGTCGTAGACGCCATACCGGCGGGTAACGTCCGGGCAGTCCAGTCGTGCTCGGGATTTCAACATGTGAATCCGCGAGCACCCGTCCGAGCCTTGGACCGCACCGTCGCATCGCACAACGTCGTGGCGCCGGAGCCCTAAGAGGAGCAGCAGTCTTGCGCGAGTTCAGCCTTCCGGCTTTGTACGAGGTCCCCGCCGACGGAAACCTGACCGACATCGTCCGCAGAAACGCCGCGCAGCACCCCGATGTCGCCGTCATCGCCCGCAAGGTGGGCGGGACCTGGCAGGACGTGACGGCGACCGCCTTCCTGGCGGAGGTGCGGGCGGCCGCCAAGGGCATGATCGCCGCTGGTGTGCGGCCCGGCGACCGGGTCGCCCTGATGTCCCGCACCCGTTACGAGTGGACGCTGCTGGACTTCGCGATCTGGAGCGCCGGCGCGGTGACCGTGCCGGTGTACGAGACCAGCTCGCCGGAGCAGGTCGCGTGGATCCTCGGCGACTCCGGCGCCACCGCCTGCTTCGTGGAGCTCGACGCCCACGCGGCGACGGTGGAGTCGGTGCGCGACCGGCTGCCCGCGCTGAAGAACCTGTGGCAGATCGAGGCCGGCGGGATCAAGGAGCTGAGCCGGCTCGGCCAGGACGTCACCGACGAGACGGTCGAGGAGCGCGGCGCGACCGCGAAGGCGGACGACCCGGCGACCATCGTCTACACCTCCGGCACCACCGGCCGCCCCAAGGGCTGTGTGCTGACCCACCGCAGCTTCTTCGCCGAGTGCGGCAACATCGTGGAGCGACTGCGTCCGCTGTTCCGCACCGGCGAGTGCTCCGTGCTGCTGTTCCTGCCGCTCGCGCACGTCTTCGGCCGGCTGGTGCAGATCGCGCCCATGATGGCGCCGATCAAGCTGGGCTGCGTGCCCGACATCAAGAACCTCACCGACGAGCTGGCCGCGTTCCGCCCGACGCTGATCCTCGGTGTGCCGCGGGTGTTCGAGAAGGTCTACAACTCGGCGCGGGCCAAGGCGCAGGCCGACGGCAAGGGGAAGATCTTCGACAAGGCGGCGGACACGGCGATCGCCTACAGCCGGGCGCTGGACACGCCGTCCGGGCCGTCGTTCGGCCTGAAGCTCAAGCACAAGGTGTTCGACAGGCTGGTCTACGGCAAGCTGCGCGCGGTACTGGGCGGGCGCGGCGAGTACGCCATCTCGGGCGGCGCCCCGCTGGGCGAGCGCCTGGGTCATTTCTTCCGCGGCATCGGCTTCAGCGTGCTGGAGGGCTACGGGCTGACCGAGTCGTGCGCGGCCACCGCGTTCAACCCGTGGGACCGGCAGAAGATCGGCACGGTCGGCCAGCCGCTGCCCGGCTCGGTGATCCGGATAGCGGACGACGGCGAGGTGCTGCTGCACGGCGAGCACCTGTTCAAGGAGTACTGGAACAACCCGGGCGCGACCGCCGAGGCACTGGCCGACGGCTGGTTCCACACGGGGGACATCGGCACGCTGGACGAGGACGGTTATCTGCGGATCACCGGCCGCAAGAAGGAAATACTGGTGACGGCGGGCGGCAAGAACGTCGCCCCGGCGGTCATCGAGGACCGGATCCGGGCGCACGCGCTGGTCGCGGAGTGCATGGTCGTGGGCGACGGGCGGCCGTTCGTGGGTGCGCTGGTCACCATCGACGAGGAGTTCCTGGGCCGGTGGTGTGCCGAGCACGGCAAGCCGGCGGGGTCGACCGCGGGGTCGCTGAGCGAGGATCCCGATCTGCTCGCGGCGATCCAGACCGCCGTCGACGACGGCAACTCGGCGGTGTCGAAGGCGGAGTCCGTGCGGAAGTTCCGGGTTCTGCCGGCGCAGTTCACCGAGGAGTCGGGGCACTTGACGCCTTCGCTGAAGCTGAAGCGGAATGTCGTCGCCAAGGACTACGCCCATGAGATCGAGGCGATCTACGCCAAGTAGGGGCGTGCGGGGCGCGGTTCGAGGTGCCGCGTGAGCGCCGTCGGTGGGTGCGGGTCGTGTGTGGCTGGTCGCGCCCACGCGGCGGAGCCGCACGATGTCACGGCTCCGCGCCCCCGAGGTGCTGCCCCTGACGGCGTTCTTCAGCACAGCCTCGTCAGAGCAACCTTTTCAGGTGCTCGGCGAGTAGGTCCCAGCGCCATTTCCGCTCAACCCATTCCCTGCCTCGCTCGCCCATCCTGCGGCGGAGTTCCGGGTCGGCGAGGAGGGTGGTGATGCGGTCGGCCGTCTGGCCGGCCGAATCGCCCGGCACGACCCAGCCGGTCTCACCGTCGAGGACCGCGTCGGGGGCGCCGCCGGAGTCGCCGGCGACGACGGGGAGGCCGGTCGCGGAGGCCTCCAGGTAGACGATGCCGAGGCCCTCGACGTCCAGGCCCCCGCGCCGGGTGCGGCACGGCATCGCGAAGACGTCCCCGGCGCCGTAGTGGGCGGGCAGCTCGGACCAGGGGACGGAGCCGGTGAAGCGGACGGAGGCGGCCACGCCGGTGTCGGCCGCGAGCCGGCGCAGCTCCTTCTCGTACGGGCCGCCGCCGACGATCAGCAGGACGGCGTCCGGCTCGGCGGCCAGGATCGCGGGCATCGCCCGGATCAGCGTGTCCTGCCCCTTGCGCGGCACCAGCCGGGAGACGCACACGACCACCGGCCGGTCGGTCAGCCCGAGGCGCGCCCGCACCTCGTCGCCGCCCGAGCCGGGGTGGAAGGTCTTCTCGTCGACCCCGGGCGGCAGCTGCACCATCCGGGAGGCCGCTTCGGGGGTGAGCGCCGAGGCGATCCGGGAGCGGGTGTACTCGCCGAGGTAGGTGATCGTGTCCGTGGAGTCCCCGATGCGGCGCAGGAGCTGCCGCGCGGCGGGCAGCTGGGCCCAGCCGGCCTCGTGGCCGTGGGTGGTGGCCACGATCCGTTCGGCGCCCGCCCGGCGCAGCGCCGGTGCCATCAGACCGAGCGGTGCCGCCGCCCCGAACCACACCGAGGTGCACCCGTGCTCGCGCAGCAGCCCGACGGCCCGCCGGGTGGCGGCCGGGGTCGGCAGCAGCATGGTCGTACGGTCGCGTACGACGGTGAAGGGCTGCTCGGCGTCGAAGGCGGCGGTCGCCTCGGCGCCCTCCCGGGAGCGCTTCCAGGTGGAGGCGTAGACGACGAGGCGCTCCGGGTCGAGCCGCAGCGCCATGTTGTGCAGGAACGCCTGGATGCCGCCGGGGCGGGGCGGGAAGTCGTTGGTCACGATCAAGGTCTTGTGCATCGCCGCAGACCCTACCGAACGGGGTGTGTGCCGTCCGCCACGGCGGTGTTCTGTGGCACGTACACAGGTGCCCGGGACATCATGGCCCCTCACGACCGCACACCGGACGGGCAGGGAGCAGATGAAGACGACGGCCGCACGGGGGTCCCTCGCCTGGCTGCTGCTCCTGTGGACACTGACACGGGCCGCCCTGCTGCTGTGCGTCCTGAAGGTGATCGTCTTCCCCGGGCCGGACGTCACCAGCGACGTGTCGGTCATCTACCGGGGCTGGTACGACGTCCTGCGCACCGGAACGTTCCCGCTGGACGACGTGACCTGGCAGTACCCGCCCGCCGCGGCCCTGGCGATCCTCTCCCCCGGCCTGCTGCCGTTCCTGGAGTACACCACCGCCTTCTTCGTCCTGGCGTGTCTCGCCGACCTGGTCACGCTGGCCCTGCTGCTGTGCGCCGGCCGCCGTTCCGGCCGGTCGCCGCGGGGTGCCTGGGTGTGGGTGGTGGGCGTGCCGCTGCTGGGGCCGACGGTGTACGCGCGCTACGACGTGATGGTGACCGCGGTCGCCGTGGCCGCGCTGCTGGCGGCCGGCCGGTACCCCCGGCTGGCGGGGGCGCTCGCCGGTTTCGGGGCGCTGGTGAAGGTGTGGCCGGTGCTGCTGCTGCTCGCGGTGCGGCGGCGCGGTGCGTGGGTGTCGGCGGTGGTGACCGGGGCCGGTGTGGCCGCCCTGTTCGCCGTACTGATGCCGGGCGCGTTCGCGTTCCTGACCTTCCAGCGGGACCGGGGGACGGAGGTGGAGTCGCTGGGGGCGCTCGTCTTCCATGTGGCCCGGCATCACGGGTGGGAGGGCGAGGTGCTGCTCAACTACGGCTCGGTGGAGTTCCTGGGCCCGTACGTGAGCTGGGTGAGCACGGGGGCGCTGTTCCTGACCGGGGCCGCGCTGGCGTGGCTGGTGCTGTGGCGGATGCTGGCCGTCCGTTTCGAGGCGCGGACCGTGGCCGACGCGGCGTTCGTGGCGGTGCTTCTGTTCACGACGACGAGTCGGGTGATCAGTCCGCAGTACATGGTGTGGCTGGTCGGGCTCGGGGCGGTCTGTCTCTGCTTCCGTGGGAGCCGGATGGGGGTGCCGGTCGGTCTGGTGCTGGGGGCGTCGCTGGTGACGGTGCTGGAGTTTCCTGTGTGGTTCGGGCATGTGGTGGCCAGTGACGCGCTCGGGATCAGCCTGCTGGTCCTCCGCAACGGCCTGCTGGTGGCGGCGACGCTTCTGGCGGCGCGTGTGTTGTGGTGTGCGACGGTTCCCCGGCGGCGTGCGGTCCCCGGGGTGCCCGGTCCGGCCCGTGCCGCCGAGGCGCCGGTCTCGTCCTGAGTCCGGGCGGTGCGGCCGTGTGCCGTGAGCCGGGGGCGTCTGCGTGGCCCGGCGCCTGCGGATGCCCCGCGTGGGTGCGGGCCGGGGGTGGGTCGCGCGGCCCGGCGCCTGCGGGATGCCGTCGCACCCACCCGTGCCGCCCTGGGGGCACCTCCCCGGCCTTCAAGGCACTGGGCCCGCGGTTCCGGGACGGCTCAGCCCAGTGCGTCCCTCACGTACTCCCGCCACCGCGCCGTGAAGTCCTCGCGGGTGGTGCCGAGGACTCGCCGCATCGCGTCCTCCACCGCGCCGTCGCGGTGTTCGTGTGCGCCCACGGCGCGGTAGAACTCGCCGAGGCGTTCCTCGCCCCAGTGGTCGGCGATGAGGCGGCAGGCCAGCCAGCCGCTCTCGTAGGCGCGGGCGAGGCGGTCCGCGTCGCCGGAGAAGCCGAAGTCCTCGTCGTCCGGCAGCCCCGTGGGCACCTCGCCCCGGCCCACCGCGTAGGCGAGCTCCGGTGCGACCTCCGCGGGGGCGCGGCCGCCGCCGCGGTAGCCGACCCAGTCGGCGAACCCCTCGGACAGCCACAGCGGGGTCGCGGCGGAGGTGTGGGCGCGGGTGGCGACGTGGGTGGTCTCATGGGTGAGGACGACCTGCCGGCCCGAGTCGCCGAGCAGTCCGAAGGCGTCCGGGTTGACGATGACCCGGTCCGCCGGCGCCCGTCCGTCCGTGCCGGTGGCACCGGTGGTGACCGCCGCGATCCCCCGGTAGGAGGAGGCGGGCGAGCCCAGCAGGCCCGCCATGCCCTCCAGGGTCTCCGGAACCAGGACGACCACCTGCCGGCTCCACCGCGGGCCCCACGCGTCGGACACCGCGGGCACCGCGCGGTCGGCCAGTCCGGCGTAGTCGCGCAGCTTCCCGTCGGGCTGCCCGACGCCGAGGACGAGGCTCCGCCCGCCCCGGACGGCGCGTACGGGACCCTGGTCCCACAACTGCTGGCCGGACCTGGTCGCGGGCCGGTCGGAGTCGACGGACCAGCGTCCGTCGCGGTCCCGGCTCAGGCTCAGGGAGCGGGCGGTGACGACCGGGGACCGGTCGTGGCCCTCGACGCGGTAGCTCAGGCTGACGGAGGCGGTGGCGGTGTCACCGGTGCGGTCGAGGGCGGTCACGCGGTAGGACCAGTCGGCGAGCGGCACCGCACGCAGGTTGTCGAACCCGGCACGGGTGCCGGTACGGGCGTACGCGGCGGCGTCGTGGCCGAGGACGGCCTCCGCGCGGCGGTCGAGGAGGGACTGCACCTCCGTGCGTACGGCGTCGACGGCCGGCCCCCCGCCGCATCCCACCAGGGAGACGAGCAGCAGACACAGCGCCGTCACCGACGCACCCGACACCCGCCCTCGACCAGCCACCTTCCCGAGGGTACGGGCGCCGGGCCGGTGCGGTCAGACCCTGGTGACCGACGAGACCGGCATCATGCCGACCGGGTCGTAGCGCACCGGGGCGCCGGGGTGGGGGGCGTGGATCACCTGGCCGTTGCCCATGTACATCCCGACGTGGGAGGCGTCGGAGCGGTAGACGACCAGGTCACCGGGGCGCGCCTCGGACAGCGGGATCTGCCGGCCGGCGTACCGCTGGGCCTGCGAGGTGCGCGGCAGCGCGACCCCGGCCTGCGCGTACGACCACTGGGTCAGTCCGGAGCAGTCGAAGGCGGACGGGCCGCCGGCGCCCCAGACGTAGGGCTTGCCGAGGGCGGAGCGGGCCGCCGCGACGGCGGCTGCCGCGCGGCCCGAGGCGGGCGCCTCACCGGGGCCGGGCAGGTCCGTGCGTGCGGAGCGGGTGGCACGGTCCCAGGCGGCGCGTTCGCCGGCCGGGAGGGAGTCGAGCAGCCGGCGGGCCTCGGTGAGCTTGCGCTCGACGGTCCGCTTGTGCGCGGCGACGGCCTTGCGGCTTTTCTCCAGCGCGCCGAGCTTTCCGGCCGCCTCCGCGCGGTCCTGGGCGAGGGAGCGCAGGGCGCCCTTCAGTCTCCTCAGCTCACCGGCCTGGCGGACGGTGATCCGGTCCAGTACGGAGGCCCTCTCGAGGTAGTCCTCCGGATCGTCGGAGAGCAGCAGGGCGAGGGCGGGGTCGAGGCCGTGGGAGCGGTACTGGGCGCCGGCGAGCGAACCCAGCGACTCCCGCATGGTGTTGACGCGTGCCTGCTGCCGGGCGATCCCGTCCTGGGCGTCGGCGATCCGCCGGCGCAGTCCGTCGGCGCGCTCGTCGGCCTCGTTGTACGCCTCGGTCGCCTTCTCGGCCTCCCGGTACAGGCGGTCCACCTCGGCCCGGGTGACGTCGTACGGCGTGGCCGCGGCCGGTACGGCGGCGAGGGCGGTGGCCGCCGCGGACAGCAGACCGAGGGCGACGGCGGCGCCCCGGTCGGATCCGGACGACGGTGCGATACGGCGATGGGACCCCACGGGAAGCCGCGCTCCTTCCGCTGACGGACAGGGAAACGCGGCAGACAGTAGCCCTCGCGACGGCGGACGGACCAACGGCCCAGGGGCCACACACGGTGACGCCCCGCCTGTGACCTGCGTCTGAGGCGGGGCGTGGGGCCGAAAGGGGCGAGGGCGAATCCCCCGAACGGCGGCAGCTAGACGCGGACGCCGAACATGAACGGGCCGCCGATGGTGTTCATCGACTCGTAGCGCACGACGGTTCCGGTGCGCGGGGCGTGGATGATCTGGCCGTTGCCCGCGTAGAGACCCACGTGGTGCAGGTCGTTGAAGAAGAAGACGAGGTCGCCGACCTTGAGCTGGCTCACCGAGTAGATCTTGGTGCCCGCCCCGGTCTGCGCCTCGGAGGTGCGCGGGATGCCGACGCCGGCCTGCGCGTACGCCCAGGAGGTCAGGCCGGAGCAGTCGTAGGAGGACGGGCCGGTGGCGCCGTAGACGTAGGGGCTGCCGAGCTTGCTCTGGGCGGCGGCGAAGGCGGCGGCGGCGCGGCCGGAGCCGGCCGGGACGTTGGCCGAGAGGGCGTCGCGCTCGCTGGTGCGGGTGGCGCGGTTCTGCTCGTCGGCGAGCTGCTGCTTCTCCGCGGCGGTGAGGGTGTTGAGCAGCTTCTGCGCGGAGGAGAGCTTGCCCTGGACTTCCTTCTTCTTCTTGCCCAGTTCGGCGCGGGTGGCGGAGAGGTCCTTGAGCTTCTCGGACGCCTCGGAGCGCTGCTGGGCGAGCTCGCGCTGCTTCTCCTGGATCTCCTTCAGCGCGTCGACCTGCTGGGTGCTCAACTGGTCGAGGGTGGACGCCTTGTCGAGGTAGTCGTCCGGGTCGGCGGAGAGGAAGAGCTGGACCGAGGGGTCGATGCCGCCGCTGCGGTACTGGGCGCTGGCCATCGAACCGAGGCCGTCGCGCAGCTCGTTGAGCTCCTGCTGCCCCTTGGCGACGTTGTCCTGGATGGTGGAGATCTCCTTCTGGAGCTTCTCCTGCTTCTCCTTGGCCCCGTTGTACTTCTCGGTGGCCTGCTCCGCCTGCTCGTAGAGCTTGTCGACCTTGGCCTTGACCTCGTCCTTGCTCGGCTTCTCGCTCGGGGCGGCGTTGGCGGCCTGCGAGCTCATGACGACGGCAGCTGCGGCAGCGGTGGTGAGCACGGTGACGCGTGCGCGGCTCGGCTGCTTGGGACGACGGTGGGACGCCACGGAGACGAGCTCCTTCTCGAGAGTGATCGCGCGAGCGAGGGTTCGAAGGGAGACCCTAGTGATTCTCTTGTGATCAGTTCAAATCCCTGGACACGAAATCTCCGTTACAGCGGGTTTATTTGGTCGGAACTCACCTGCAGTGACGCCTCCTTGACGCTACGTTGCGTGACGGTTCCGTCAATTCGGGCATAGATCCCGTACGTTGCACGGGGGACGGATGTGAATGAGGTGTGAGGTAAGCCTTTTGGGCAAGGTGCCGCGCGAGCTGCTCCAGAGGTGCTAGGGGAACCGCTCCAGAGGTGCCGCGCGAGCCGCTTCAGAGGTGCTGAGGAAGTTGCTCCGGAGGTGCCGGGCGAGCCGCTTCGGAAGTGCCGGGCGAGCCGCTCCGGAGGTGTCAGGAGAGCCGCTTCAGGAGCATCGCCGAGGCGACCGGACGGGCGCCCGCGCGGGCCACTCCGTCGGCGACCTCGCGGTCGGTGGAGGCGACGATGACGGGCCGCCCCGGCGGTTCGGCGCGCACCAGCTGGCGGATCAGCTCGTCCGCGGTGACGCCCGGCTTGGAGAACAGCACCCGCACGCCGCGCGGCGGCGCGAGCAGCACCGGTGCGGCCAGTTCGGCGCCGTCGAAGACGCAGGTCACCTCGGCGCCGGTCTGGGCGGCGAGCTGGGCGAGCTGGCCCAGCAGGCGCAGGCGCTGCTTCTCCAGGGGCATCTGGGGATAGCCGGTCTTGGTGACGTTGTAGCCGTCGACGACCAGATGCGCCTGCGGCAGCGCCAGCAGCTGGTCGAGGACGGCCGGGTCGTGCTCGGACAGCGCGCGGGCGGCGATGTCCTTCGGGGTCATGCGGCCGGGCTCGACGGCGTCCACGGTCTCGGCGGGCCGGACGGACACCGGGGGCAGCGCCAGCTCCCGGCGGAGCCCCTGGGCGGCGTCCAGCACGGTGTCAAGGAGCAGCCGGACCCGCATGTCCTCCACGCTGCGGCCCTCCCGGGCGGCCCGGCGGGCGGCCTCAAGGGCGGCCTCGGTCTCCCCCAGCCGGGCCCTGAGGCGCCGGCTCTCGCTCTCGGCGGCCGACACCTGGGCGTGGCCCTCGGCGCGCGCGGTCTCCATCTCGCCCCGCAGCTTGCGCACGGCGGCCTCGCCGCGCTTGACGTCGCTGAGGGCGGAGCGCAGCTTGCGGTGCAGCGACTCGGCTTCCCTCTTCGCCGACTCCAGCTCGGTGCGCAGCCGCTCGGTCTCGGACCTGGTGTGCTCACGGGCCCGGGCGAGTTCGGCGCGCAGCCGGTCCAGCTCGGCCCGGGCCTCCTCGTCGGCGCGCTCGGCGTCGGCGCGCTGGGCCTCCTCGCCGGCGGCGGTCACCAGCTTGACCCAGCCGGGCGGGCGGAGCACGTAGGCCGCGGCCGCCACGTCGAGCGGGTCCGCGGCCGGGGGCGGGGAGCCGGAGTCGAGGGCGCCGGTCAGTTCCGGCTGGGCTTCTCTGAGTTTCTCCCCGACGCGCTGCCGGAACAGCGGATCGGTCTCCAGCGCCGCCGCCATGGCGTTGCCGGCGAACTTGGCGCGGCGGTTCGGGGCGAAGCGCGCGTACTGCCGCAGCTGGGCGGGCAGCTCGGCGACCGTGAGCCCGCCGAAGGCGTCGGCGACGATCTGGACGACCCGGCGGCGCACTCCGTCGGGCAGCGGACGGTCGAGCACCTCGGCGGCGCCGTCCTGCGGCCCCCCGCCCGTGGTCTCCACCATCCGTCACACCCCCATGCCTGTTCTGCGACCCCGCGCGGGGTCACGTCAGCGGGGCCCGCTCCCGCTCAGGAGCCGGCACCCGGCCTGTCCACGAGTTCCACCTGGTCCACGGCGTTGCACCAGCGGCACCGCACCGACTCGATGGTCTCACCGAGCACCTCGCGCTCCTCCACCTTGGGCTCTCCGGCCAGATCGAGGTGCACGTACTCGACGACCTTCGACGAGCGGGTCACGTCGAAGCGGGTGAGGTTGCCGCAGAGGGTGCAGCGCCACCGTGTCGAGGCGGTCGGCAGAGGAACCGTCATCGTGGCTGTTCGCCTTCCTTCCAGTGTCCGTGACACACCGGCTCGCCGGTGCGTGTGGCTCGTAACCCTACGGCCTGGCGGGTCCCCGCCGCCCGCCCGTCCACGGCGGCGAGGCGGTCTGTGCTGTTGCGTCCGGTTACGTCATGCTCTGTATTCATGATCCGCGACTGGAGCGCGTCGGCCGCGGGGGCGATCCGGGGCGCCTCCGCGCCGGTGACCCACACCCTCATTGTGCTGTGCTGCCTGGTCTTCCTGATCGGGCCGGCGTCGGGCCTGAATCCGGCCCACGGCTCCGGGGAGGAGCTGCTCGCCGCGCAAAGGGTCTATTTCCGGCGTTGGGGCGTCATTCCCGCAGACCTGTTCGAAGGGTCCCCCGAGGCCGTCCTCACCCCGGCCACGGCACTGTTCGTGCACGGCAGCTGGGTGCATCTGCTCGGCAACATGCTGTTCCTCCAGGTCTTCGGAGCGATGACCGAGGCACGGATGGGCCGGGTGCGGTTCACCCTGTGCTACGCCGGCTGCGGCTACCTCGCGCTGCTGGGGTACGCCGCCACCGACGCGGGCTCCGAGCGGTCCCTGGTCGGTGCCTCCGGGGCGATCTCGGCGGTGCTCGGCGCGTTCCTCTTCCTGTTCCCCCGGGCACGGGTGACCAGTCTCCTGCCGTTCCTGTTCTTCCTGCCGGTACGCCTGCCGGCGTGGGTGGTGCTGCCGTTCTGGGCGGCGCTGCAGTGGGCGGCGGCGGGGCGGGCGGGTGAGGGGCCGGGGGTGGCGTATCTGGCGCACCTGATCGGGTTCGGGCTGGGCTTCGGCTACGCGTGGGTGCGTTTCGGCGGGGCGACTACAGTGAAGGCCACCCCTGCTCCGGCCCCCGAGGGAGAGAACCCACCGTGATCACCGCGATCGTCCTCATCAAGACCAGCGTGGACCGGATCCCCGAGATCGCGGAACGGATCGCCGCGCTGGACAGCGTCAGCGAGGTCTTCTCCGTCACCGGCACCTACGACCTGATCGCCATGGTGCGGGTCCGCGAGCACGAGGACCTGGCGGAGGTCATCCCCGGGCGGATCAGCAAGATCCCGGGGGTGGAGGGGACCGACACGCATGTGGCGTTCCGTACGTACTCGCAGCACGACCTGGAGGCGGCGTTCGCCATCGGGCTGGACAGCTAGCGGTCCGCCGGGGGCGGGGGCGTCCGGTCTTCGGCCGGTGCCGGGCCGGGGGCCTCGGCCGTTTTCGCCCCCGCCGCCCCTTCCCGTTCCCGTCCCCAGGGGTGCTGCCCCCGGACCCCCGCTCCTCAACCGCCGGAGGGGCTGATATCGCCGGAGGGGCTGGTTCTCAGCGGCCGGATGAAGAGTTCTTCATCCGGCGCTCATCCGGGACCTCCGGTGCGGTGCGCAGGATCGGGGCATGGTCTTCACTCGCCGGATGGCGGCCCTCGCCGCCGTCGTCCTGATCCCCCTGGGCGTCGCCGCGACCAGTTACGCCCTCGCCGACAGCCCCGAACCACCCGAGGTGCCGCCCCGGGTCGAACTGGACAGCGGCTCGCCCACTCCCACGTCCACGGCCCCGTCCGCGCGGCCCGAGCCGACGCCGAGCGACGAGGTCGTCTCCCGGCCCCCCGTGACCGACAGCCCCGCGGATGACGACGATGACGACGACGACCGAGGCCAGGACTCCCCGGACGACGCCCCCGGCGGGGACGACGGACCGGGCGACGACGGCTGACCGGGTTCGCCGGCGGATCTCCGCCCGGGTCCGCATCCTGCTGTGGCTGCTGTTCGTCATGGCGGTCGCGCTCGCCTCGGTCGCCATGACCACCCGCTCCTTCCTGCTGCGGGACGTCGACCACCGGATCGGCGGACTGCTCGCCCAGGAGGCCGGTGAGTTCGCCAACTTCGAGGAGCGCGGCTTCGATCCGGAGACGGGCCGGCCCTTCACCGACCCGGACCGGCTGCTGCGGGTCTTCCTGGAACGGCAGTACGCCGACCCGGACGAGGAACTGATCGGCCTGGTGGCCCGCGGCAGCGGCGGCCCGGCGAAGCTCACCCAGCCGCGCGAGCTGCCCGTCGCCCTGCCCCTGTACCGGGACGGCGACGCCCGGCGCCGCATCTTCGAGTCACCCGACGCCTCCGGTGTGCTGCACCGACCCGAGGGCGAGATCCGCTGGGCCAAGGTGGCCGTGGCCCGGCACGGCGGCGGCGACCCGGAGGCGGCGTTCGTCGTCGCCTTCCACCCGGAGCGCGAAGTGGCGCGGGTGGACGAGGTGTTCCGGGTGCTGCTCGCCATCTCCGGGGTCGCCCTGCTGCTGACCACCGGCATCGGCTGGGCGGTCGCCGGACGGATCCTGCAGCCCGTACGGCTGGTGCGCACCGCCGCCGCGCAGCTCACCGAGCAGGACCTCACCCGCCGTATCGCGGTGCGCGGCCACGACGACATCGCGGCGCTCGCCGAGACGTTCAACGCGATGCTCGACCGGCTGGAGCGGGCCTTCGCCGCCCAGCGCCAGTTCGTCGACGACGCCGGCCACGAACTGCGCACCCCGATCACCATCGTGCGCGGCCACCTGGAGCTGATGGGCGACGATCCGGCCGAACGCGAGGAGACCGTCCGCCTCGTCACCGACGAACTCGACCGGATGAGCCGCATCGTGGAGGACCTGCTGCTGCTCGCCAAGGCCGAGCGCCCCGACTTCGTCCGCCCGGAGCCGGTCCAGCTCGCCGAACTCACCGCCGACGTCTACGTCAAGGCCCGCACCCTCGGTGAACGCGACTGGCAGCTCACGGACACCGCCGACCGGGAGACGGAGCTGGACCCCCAGCGGATCACCCAGGCGATGGTGCAGCTCGCGCAGAACGCGGTGCAGCACACCACCACCGGCCAGACCATCCGCATCGGCTCCCGCGCGCAGGGCCCCCGGATCGAGCTGTACGTCGCCGACTCCGGGCCCGGGGTCCGGCCGCAGGACCGGGAGCTGGTCTTCGAACGCTTCCGGCGCGGCACCTCCCGGCGCGGGGCGCGCGGTTCGGGCGCCGGGCTCGGCCTGTCGATCGTCAAGGCGATCGCCGAGGGCCACGGCGGCCGGGTCCGCCTGGACGACACCGAGGGCGGCGGCGCCACCTTCGTACTCACCCTGGAAGAGGCACCGAAGTGAACCGGATCCTGATCGTCGAGGACGAGGAGCGCATCGCCTCCTTCGTGCAGAAGGGCCTGCGCGCCAACGGCTTCACCACCACCGTCGTCCCCGACGGCGAGGCCGGCTACGAGTACGCCCTGACCGGCGGGTTCGACCTCGTCGTCCTGGACATCGGGCTGCCCGGCCGGGACGGCTTCACCGTGCTGCGCGAGCTGCGCGAGTCCCGGGTGACGACCCCGGTGATCGTGCTGACCGCGCGGGACTCGGTGCGGGACACGGTGGCCGGTCTGGAGGGCGGCGCCGACGACTGGATGACCAAGCCGTTCCGCTTCGAGGAACTGCTCGCCCGGGTCCGGCTGCGGCTGCGCACGGCGGCCCGGGCGCCGGAGGTGACGGTGCTGAGGGCGGGCTCGCTGAGCCTCGACCTGCGCACCCGCCGCGCCCGCGCCGGGGAGCGCACCGTCGATCTGACGGCCCGTGAATTCGTGTTGCTGGAACTGTTCCTGAGACACCCCGGCCAGGTACTCTCCCGCGAGCAGATCCTCTCCCACGTGTGGGGCTACGACTTCGACCCGGGCTCCAACATCGTGGACGTGTACGTGCGGGCACTGCGCAAGAAGCTCGGCGCGGAGAAGGTGGAGACGGTCCGCGGGATGGGCTACCGGCTCCCCGCGTGAGGGCCCCGCGGCGGAGTGGACCCGCCGGGTGAAGTTCCCTTCATCTTCGGCTCATCGGCGGCTCACCGCCCGGGTGAATCGTCGATGACGTGACATTGAACCCCCGCTTGGCCGCGACCCTGTGCGTGGCACTGTCGCTGTGCGCGCCGCTCGCGGTCCCCGGCACCTTCCCCGGCCTCGGCGGGGACGCGCGCCTCACCCTCGCCGTGTTCGCGCTGGCGACCTGCGCGTGGGTCGGTACGCCGATCGACGACACGTACATCGCGCTGGGCGCCGGACTCGCGCTGACGGTGACCGGGGTGATCAGCAGCGACACCCTGTTCGGCACCCTGGGCGACTCGACGGTGTGGCTGCTGATCTGCGCGTTCGTGCTGGCGGCCGCGGTGAGCCGGACCGGGCTCGCGGGGCGGGCGGCGGCCTTCCTGGTCAGCGGGGCGCGTACGGTACGGCAGTTGACGCACCTGACGACGGCCGCGCTGGTCGTCACGGCGTTCGCGGTGCCGGCCACGTCCGGCCGGGCGGCGCTCGCCCTGCCGGTGTTCCTCGCCTTCGCCAAGGCACTCGCCGACCGGAAACGACTGGTCGTGATGCTGGCACTGCTGTTCCCCACCGTGATCCTGCTGTCCGCGGTGGCGACCCTGATCGGCGCGGGCGCGCATCTGATCACCGTGTCGGTGCTGTGGGAGGCCGCCGGGGAACGGATCGGCTTCACCGAGTGGCTGCTGCTCGGGCTGCCGCTGGCCGTGGTCTCCTCCCATCTCGCCGCCGAGGCGGTCCTGTTGACCACCACCCGGCGCGCGGACCGCGAGGGCCGCGTGCGCATCACCGCCGAGGAGATCCAGCGGCACAGCGACCGCCCGGTCACCGGCCCCTGGACCCAGGCCGAGAAGCGCTGCGCCCTGCTGCTGGCCACGGTCGTCACCCTGTGGTGCAGCGAACCGCTGCACCGGGTGTCCCCCGCGATGGTCGCGCTGATCGGCGCGGTCGTCGCCGCCTCACCGGCGCTGGGCACCGTACGGCTGAAGGACGCGCTGAAGACGGTGCCCTGGTCGCTGCTGCTGTTCATGGCGGCGACGATGGCGACGGGCGTGGCGCTCGTGGAGTCGGGCGCGGCGAAGTGGCTGGTCGGCGGGTTGCCGGCGGGGATCACGCCGGTGATGTTCCTGGCGGTCGTCATCGCGGTCAGCACGGCGGCCCATCTGATACTCCAGTCCCGCTCCGCCCGTTCCTCCGTGCTGGTCCCGCTGGTGGTCGCGGCGGCCGTGGGCGCCGGGGTGAACCCGGTCGCGGCGGCGCTCGCCTCCACCGCCGCCGCGGGCTTCTGCCACACGCTCCCCGCCTCCGCGAAACCGGTCACGCTCTTCGCGGAGATCCCCGGCACCCCCACCTACACCCCGCGCGACCTGCTGCGGCTGTCCGCCGTGCTGGCCCCGCTCACCGCCGCCCTGGTCCTGCTGTTCGCCGTCGCGGTGTGGCCGCTGCTCGGCGTCCCCGTGACCCGTTAAAGGAGTTCCCCTCATGCTGAACCGTGTCGTCGTAGCCCCCAGCGGCTTCAAGGAGTCGCTGTCCGCCCAGGCCGCCGCCGACGCCATCGCGGCGGGCGTCCGCCGGGTGCTGCCGGACGCCGAGATCGACCGGATCCCGCTGGTGGACGGCGGTGAGGGCACGGCCTCGGCGCTGGCCTCGGCGACCGGCGGCCGGCTGGTCGCACTGGCCGCCACCGGCCCGGTCGGCGAACCGGTCGGCACCCACTTCGCGCTGCTCGGCTCCCGGGACACGGCGGTGGTGGAGATGGCGGCGGTCGCCGGCCTCTCCCTCGTCCCGCGCACCCGGCGCGACCCGGGCGCCACCACCACGTACGGCGTCGGGGAACTGATCCGCGCCGCCCTCGACCAGGGCGTGCGGCGGATTCTGGTCGGCTGCGGCGACTCGGGCACCTCCGACGGCGGCGCGGGCGCCCTCCAGGCGCTCGGCGCCCGGCTGCTGGACGCGGATGGTCTCGAACTGCCTGCTGGTGGACGCGAGTTGACACGCCTGGACCGCATCGACCCGGCCGGCCTCGATCCCCGCCTCGCGGACGTGGAACTCCTCGTCGCCTGCAATCCGTACAACGTGCTGTGCGGGGAGCGGGGTGTGGCCCGGGTGTTCGGCCCGCAGAAGGGGGCGAGTCCGGAGCGGGTCGAGGAGTTGTCGGCGGCGCTGGAGAACTGGGCGCGGATCCTGACCCGCGATCTCGCCGTCACCGGCACCGATCTGCGCCTCGGCCGCGGTACGGGCGCCTCCGGCGGGCTCGGCGCCGGGCTCGCCGCCCTGGGCGGGTCCCTCCTGCCCCGCTTCCCCGTCCTGCTGGACCACCTCGACCTGGACGCCCGGCTGGCCCGCGCCGATCTGGTCGTCACCGCGGAGGGGGCGCTGGACCACCAGACGCCGCGCGGGAAGGTCCCGGCGGAGGTGGCGCGGCGCGCCAAGCTGTCGGGGCGGCCGGTGCTGGCGCTGGCGGGGACGCTCGGGGAGGGGGCGGGGGAGGTGCCGGGGGTGGACGCCTGTCATGGCATCCTGCCCGCGCCGATGGCCCTGGCGGAGGCGCTGGTCCGCGGCGCGGAGCTGCTCACCGACGCGACGGAACGCGCGCTGCGCATGATCGTGCTGGGCGCGCGGCTGCCGGCGGCCACCTAGTTTCTTCGCCCCCGCCGCCCCTTCCCGTCCCGGACCTGGGGCTCCGCCCCAGACCCCGCTCCTCAAACGCCGGAGGGGCTGGAACTAGCC
>NZ_JBHYVC010000033.1:0-75066 GCF_042749965.1 Streptomyces sp. NPDC059454
GGGGGGGGTGGGGGGTGGGGGGGGGGGGGCGCGCGCCCCAGCCAGTCGGGTGGGGGGCGGCCCCCCCCCCCCGGTCGGGGGCCCTGCCGAACTCGGGGGCTGGTCACGACGATGTGCGCGGCGGCCGGCGCGGGGAGTCCGGCGCTCGCCCGCGACGCCGGCACCGTGGCCGAGGTGCCGGCCCGGCCCCTCACCCGGACCGCGGACGCACTGACCGACTGCGCCCCTCGGTCCCGTGGAGGAAGCCCGACGCGCCTCCCCGCCCTGACCGGGAGAGGCGAGGCGCCGGCGGTCCGGCCGGCGCCGTCCGCCCGCTCCACAAGGTGGACGCGGCAGGGCCACGCCCCACGTAACCTCTCTCCCGTGCCAGCCCCACGCCTTCGTCGCGTCGCCGTCCTGATCCTCGAGGGTGCGAAGCCGCTCGATGTCGGCATACCCGCACAGGTGTTCACGACCCGCGCGAGCATGCCGTACGAGGTGCGGGTGTGCGGGGCCGCGCCCGGTCCCGTCACCGGCGGCGACGGCCTGTCGTACCACGTCGCCCACGGCCCGGACGAGCTCGCGTGGGCCGACATCGTCTTCATCCCCGGCTACCGGTTCCCGGACCGCGACGACCCGCCGGAGGCCGTCGTCGACGCGTTGACCGCCGCCCACGCCCGGGGCACGCGGCTCGCCGCCATCTCCACGGGTGCCTTCGCGCTCGCCGCCACGGGTCTGCTCGACGGCAGACGGGCCACGACGCACTGGCATTACACGCGGGCGCTGGCGGCGAAGTATCCGCTCGTCCGGGTCGACGAGAACGTCCTGTTCGTCGACGAGGGCAGCGTGCTGACGTCGGCCGGCGCCGCCTCGGGCATCGACCTGTGCCTGCACATCCTGCGCGGCGACCTCGGGGTGGCCGCGTCCAACCACGCGGCCCGCCGCCTGGTCGCGGCCCCCTACCGCAGCGGCGGCCAGGCACAGTACGTGCCGCGCAGCGTGCCCGAGCCGCTCGGCGAGCGGTTCGCCACCACCCGCGAGTGGGCGCTGCGCCGGCTCGGCGAGCCCCTCACCCTGGAGGCGCTCGCCCGGCACGCGGCGGTCTCGCCGCGCACGTTCTCGCGGCGCTTCGTCGAGGACACCGGCTACACACCGATGCAGTGGGTCATGCGCGCCCGCGTCGACATGGCCCGCGAGCTGCTCGAACGCTCGCAGCGGAGTGTCGAGCGGATCGCCGCCGACGTCGGCCTCGGCACCGGCGCCAATCTGCGGCTGCACTTCCAGCGCATCCTCGGCACCACGCCGAGCGAGTACCGGCGCACCTTCGCCCGGGGCGGGTAGCCGCCGGGCACGTGGCGCGATCCTTTCGAACCGTGGCGATCACGCCGCTGTCAGGGGCGGACGCCGCACGCGACGCTGGTGGCGAACCGAAGGGACACCACTCATGACGCGTATCGCGATCAACGGATTCGGCCGCATCGGACGCAATGTGCTGCGCGCACTGCTCGAACGCGACAGCCGCCTCGACATCGTCGCCGTCAACGACCTCACGGAGCCCGCCACCCTCGCCCGGCTGCTGGCCTATGACACGACGGCCGGCCGGCTCGGCCGCCCGGTGAGCGTCGACGGCGACGTCCTCGTCGTCGACGGCCGTCGCATCAGGGTGCTCGCCGAGCGCGAACCGGCGCGGCTGCCCTGGGCCGAACTCGGCGTGGACATCGTGCTCGAGGCGACCGGCCGCTTCACGTCGGCCGAGGCCGCCCGCGCCCACCTCGACGCCGGCGCGAGGAAGGTGCTCGTCGGCGCACCGTCGGAGGGCGCCGACGTCACCCTGGCGTTCGGGGTCAACACCGACGCGTACGACCCGGCCGCGCACACGATCGTCTCGAACGCCTCGTGCACGACCAACGCGCTCGCGCCGCTGGCCGCGGTGCTCGACGAGCTCGCCGGTATCGAGCACGGTTTCATGACGACGGTGCACGCCTACACGCAGGAGCAGAACCTGCAGGACGGTCCGCACCGCGACGCCCGCCGCGCCCGCGCCGCCGCCGTCAACATCGTGCCGACCACGACGGGCGCCGCCAAGGCGATCGGACTCGTGCTGCCCGGCCTCGACGGCAGGCTGTCGGGCGACTCGATCCGTGTGCCCGTTCCCGTGGGCTCGATCGTCGAACTCAACACGACCGTCGCCCGTGAGGTGACGCGCGACGACGTACTGGCGGCGTACCGCGCCGCGGCTCAGGGGCCGCTCGCCGGAATCCTCGAGTACTCGGACGACCCGCTGGTGTCGTCCGACATCACGGGGAATCCGGCGTCGTCGATCTTCGACTCGGCCCTCACCCGCGTCGACGGCCGTCACGTCAAGGTGGTCGCCTGGTACGACAACGAGTGGGGCTTCTCGAACCGCGTGATCGACACTCTCGAGCTCCTCGCCGCCCGCTGACCGGGCACCGGAGCGGTGCCCCCGGCCCCGGCGACCGCGTCACTCGGCGCTTCCCGCCGGGGCCGGAGGGGCTCCGGCCGCCGCGGCCCCCGGGAACGCCCGAGGACGCGTGCTCCGGGAGCGGCCCGCGCCCCTGAACGCGTGCGCGATCACCGCCCCGAGTGCGGTATGGTTTCCATGCGCGTTCGGCCGGGGGGAATCCCCAGGTCAGACGGGCAACGGGACGTGGCGCAGCTTGGTAGCGCACTTGACTGGGGGTCAAGGGGTCGCAGGTTCAAATCCTGTCGTCCCGACTTGCTGAACAGCAGGCCGGAGGCCGCATCGGGAACACCCGAGGCGGCCTCTTCGTCGTTTCCCGCCCGCACGTCGACCGCTATGGGCGAATCATCGCCGAATGTCCTTGATGTCGCTCTATGTTCTGTTTAACGTTCGCCGGGTAGGCGCCGCCGCGGGGTCGGACACCCGCGCCGCGATCCCGGAAGCGAGGTGTGGAGCGCGTGCACGCGAGGCGCGGATGTACCGGAAGGCCGCGACGGACGCGGGCGCTGGTCGCGCTGATCCTGCTGGCATCGACGCTCGCCGCCTGCGGCGGCGACGAGGACACCGCACGCCCCACCCTCAACTGGTACAACTTCCCCGACGACTCCGGCGCCCTGCAGAAGGCCGCCGACCGCTGCAGCCGGGCGTCCGGCGGCCGCTACCGGATCAGCTACAACAAACTGCCCCGGGCCGCCGACGGCCAGCGCCAGCAGATGGTGCGCAGGCTCGCCGCCGAGGACGACTCCCTCGACATCCTCGGCCTGGACGTCACCTGGGCCGCGGAGTTCGCCGAGGCCCGCTGGATCCGCGAGTGGACGGGCGAGGCGAAGCGCCGGGCCACCCGGGGCACCCTCCGCGTCCCGCTGCAGACGGCCACCTGGAAGGGCAGGCTCTACGCCGTCCCGTACAACACCAACACCCAACTCCTGTGGTACCGGAAGGACCTGGTGCCCACCCCGCCGAAGACCTGGTCCGAGATGCTGAACATGTCCCGCGGCCTCGCCCGGCAGGGCAGACCGCACTACGTGGAGATCCAGGGCGCCCAGTACGAGGGCCTCACCGTCTGGTTCAACTCACTGGTCAACAGCACGGGCGGCACCATCCTGAACCCGGGCGCCACCGAGCCCTCCCTCGGCCCGCCCGCCGTACGAGCCGCCTCGATCATGCGGGAACTCGCCAACTCCCCGGCCGCCGACCCCTCCCTGCCCAACCAGATGGAGGACCAGAACCGCCTGGCCATGGAGTCGGGCGTGGCGGCCTTCGAGCTCAACTACCCGTTCGTCTATCCGTCGATGAAGGCGAACAACCCGCGGTTGTTCGAGAACTTCCGCTGGGCGCCCTACCCCCGCGTCGACGCCGACCGCCCCGCCCGCCCCACCATCGGCGGCATCGACCTCGCCGTCAGCGCCTACTCCCGCCACCCCGACCTGGCCTTCGAGGCGGCCCTGTGCCTGCGCGACCGGGAGAACCAGCTCACCGCCGCGCTCGAGGGCGGACTGCCGCCCACCCTGCGCGCCCTGTACGACGAGCCCGCCTTCATGAAGGAGTACCCCTTCTCCAAGGAGGTGCTGGCCGCCCTGGAATCCGCGAGCGTACGGCCGCTCACTCCCGCCTACCAGAACGTGTCGATCGCCGTCTCCCACACCCTGTCCCCGCCGTCGGAGATCGAGCCGGAGAGCGCGGTCGACACCATCGGGGAGCAGATCGACCAGGCCCTGCGATCCGAGGGTGTGATCCCGTGAGCACGATGGCGGAGCCCGCCGAGGGCCCCACCAAGGGCAAGGCGAAGGGCAGGAAGGCCCTCTCCGCCGGCGCCGAACAGGAGCGCCGCCTGGGCTGGCTGCTGTGCGCGCCGGCCGTCCTCGTCATGACCGCCGTGACCGCCTACCCCATCGGCTATGCGGTCTACCTGTCCCTCCAACGCTACGACCTGCGCTTCCCGGCACGGGCCGAGTTCGTGGGCCTGAGCAACTACGGCGCGGTGCTGTCCTCCCCGTTCTGGTGGGACGCCTTCTGGGTCACGGTCTTCCTGACCGCCGTCTCCGTGGCCGTCGAACTCGTCCTCGGCATGGGCCTCGCCCTGGTGATGCACCGCACGCTCTTCCTGCGCGGCACGGTGCGCACCGCGGTCCTCGTCCCGTACGGCATCGTCACCGTCGTCGCCGCCTTCTCCTGGCAGTACGCCTGGACCCCCGAACTCGGCTATCTCGCCGAACTGCTGCCCAGCGGCGAGGCCCCGCTCACCGAGCAGTGGCCCGCGCTGTGGCTGATCATCCTCGCCGAGGTGTGGAAGACCACCCCCTTCATGGCGCTGCTCCTGCTGGCGGGCCTCGCCCTGGTCCCCGAGGAGACCCTGAAGGCGGCCATGGTCGACGGCGCCACCCCCTGGCAGCGGTTCACCAAGGTCATGCTGCCGCTGATGAAACCGGCCATCCTGGTCGCCCTGCTCTTCCGCACCCTGGACGCGTTCCGGATCTTCGACAACATCTACGTCCTGACCTCGGGCGCCCAGGGCACCGGCTCCCTGTCGATCCTCGGCTACGACAACCTGTTCACCGCGCTGAACCTGGGCATCGGGTCGGCGATCTCGGTCCTGATCTTCCTCTGCGTCGGGATCATCGCCTTCACCTTCGTCAAGCTGTTCGGCGCCGCCGCACCGGGCGCGGAGGTGAAGCGCTGATGGCCGCCGTGGGCGCGCCGCACGCCACCCGATGGGGCGTCGTCAACGTCGTGGTGGTGCTGTACGCCCTGTTCCCGGTGTGGTGGATCGCCGCGCTGTCGTTCAAGGACCCCGGCACCCTCACCGACGGCAACTACATTCCGCGGGACTGGACCTGGGAGAACTACCGGGGCATCTTCGAGACCTCCGAGTTCACCCGGGCGCTGATCAACTCGATCGGCATCGCCCTGATCGCCACCGTGATCGCGGTGATCCTCGGCACCATGGCCGCCTACGCGGTGGCCCGGCTGCGGTTCCCGGGCAAGCGACTGCTGATCGGCATGTCGCTCCTCATCGCCATGTTCCCGCCGATCTCCCTGGTGTCCCCCCTGTTCAACATCGAGCGGATCATCGGGATCTTCGACACCTGGCTCGGACTGATCATCCCGTACATGACCTTCTCGCTGCCGTTGGCGATCTACACCCTGTCGGCGTTCTTCCGGGAGATCCCCTGGGACCTGGAGAAGGCCGCCAAGGTGGACGGGGCCACGCCCGCACAGGCGTTCCGGCTGGTCATCGTGCCGCTCGCCGCGCCCGGCGTGTTCACCACCGCCATCCTCGTGTTCATCTTCTGCTGGAACGACTTCCTGTTCGCGATCTCGCTGACCTCCACCGAGTCCGCGCGCACGGTCCCCGCCGCGATCGCGTTCTTCACGGGCAGCTCGCAGTTCCAGCAGCCCACCGGGTCGATCGCCGCCGCCGCCGTGGTCATCACCGTCCCGATCATCATCTTCGTCCTGCTCTTCCAGCGGCGGATCGTCGCCGGACTGACCTCCGGGGCGGTCAAGGGATGAGCGTGAAGGCAAGGAGGCGCCGCCCATGGCCGAGATCGTCCTAGAGGGAGTCACCAAGCGCTATCCCGACGGATCCCTCGCCGTGCGGGACGTGGACCTCGACATCGCCGACGGCGAGTTCGTGATCCTGGTCGGCCCGTCCGGCTGCGGCAAGTCGACCACCCTGAACATGATCGCCGGGCTCGAGGACATCACCGAGGGCACCCTGCGCATCGACGGCCGGGTCGTCAACGACCTCGCTCCCAAGGAGCGGGACGTCGCCATGGTGTTCCAGAGCTACGCCCTGTACCCGCACATGAGCGTGCGGGAGAACATGGGGTTCCCGCTGCGGCTGGCGAAGGTGGACAGGGCCATCATCGACAGCAAGGTCGAGGAGGCCGCCCGGGTGCTGGACCTGAGCGAGTTCCTGGACCGCAAGCCCGCCAACCTCTCCGGCGGACAGCGCCAGCGGGTGGCGATGGGCCGGGCGATCGTCCGTGACCCCAAGGCGTTCCTCATGGACGAGCCGCTGTCCAACCTGGATGCCAAGCTCCGCGTGCAGATGCGCACCCAGATCTCCCGGCTGCAGCGCCGCCTGGGCACCACCACCGTGTACGTCACCCACGACCAGACCGAGGCGATGACGCTCGGCGACCGGGTCGTGGTGATGCGGCAGGGCCTGGTCCAGCAGGTCGGCACCCCCGCCCAGCTCTACGACATGCCGCGCAACCTGTTCGTCGCGGGCTTCATCGGCTCCCCGGCGATGAACTTCGTGGGCGCCTCCCTGTCCGGTGGCGTCCTGCGCACCCCGCTGGGCGACCTGCCGCTCGACGACCGCGTGCGCCGGGCGCTGGAAGGGCGGGACGCGCCGCGCGAGGTGATCGTCGGGCTGCGCCCCGAGGCCTTCGAGGACGCGAGTCTGGCGCACGGAACGGGCGGCCCGGTCGTCACCGCCACCGTGGACGTGCTGGAGTCGCTGGGCTCCGACGCGTACGTCCACTTCAGCGCGGAGGGCGGGCCGGTGACCACCGCCGAACTGGAGGAACTCGCCACGGACTCGGGCGCGCGCGACACCGGGGCCCAGGGAGCCCAGCAGGTCGTGGCCCGGCTGAACGCCGCAACCCGGGCCCGCGAGGGCGCGCCCGTCGAACTCCGGGTCGACATGGGCAAGGCCCATGTCTTCGACCCGGCGACCGGCACCAACCTCACCCACGCGGGGAGCTAGTGCCCCGCGTCAGATCACGCAGCCCGCGTGGGCCAGTGCCTGCTTCAGCAGCACTCCGTGACCGCCCGGCATCTCGCTCTGCACCGCCTGCGACACGGCCTCCTGCGGGCTGAACCACACCAGGTCGAGGGCGTCCTGCCGGGGCCGGCAGTCACCCGTCACCGGCACGATGTACGCCAGCGACACCGCATGCTGACGAGGGTCGTGGAAGGGGGTGGTGCCCTGGGTGGGGAAGTACTCCGCGACCGTGAACGGCTGCAGCGACGCGGGGACGCGGGGCAGCGCCACCGGGCCGAGGTCCTTCTCCAGATGGCGCAGCAGGGCGTCACGGACCCGTTCGTGGTGCAGCACCCTGCCGGAGACCAGAGTCCGGCTGACCGTTCCGTCGGGCCCGATGCGCAGCAGCAGACCGACGCTGGTGACTTCACCGCTGTCGTCGACGCGCACGGGCACGGCCTCGACGTACAGGATCGGCATCCGGGCGCGTGCCATCTCCAGTTCGTCGGAGGACAGCCAGCCCGGCGTGGTTTCGGTCATGTCAGACATTGTTTGATCATACTTTCAGCGCTCAGGGCTTCACGGCCACCGCGCCGTACTGCGGCACCGCGGCGGCGGAGCCGGAGGCGGCGTGCCACTGCGAACAGGACACCAGGCCGGGTTCGACCAGGTCCAGTCCCTCGAAGAACGCGGTGATGTCCGCGGCGCTGCGGGCGGTGATCGGGGGAGTGGCGTTCTCGTTCCAGAACTCCATGGCCGGGACCTGCAGTTCGCCGCCGACCTCGGGGTCGAACGTGGGGTGGGTGAGGACCAGGAAGCTGCCGGAGGGCACCGCCGCCATGATCCGGCGGACGATCTCCCGGGCCTTGTCGGTGTCGAGCACGAAGTTGAGGATCCCCAGCATCATCACCGCGACGGGCCGCGTGAGGTCCAGGGTCCCGGCGGCGCGTTCCAGTATGGCGTCCGGGTCGTGCACATCGGCGTCGATGTAGTCGGTGGCGCCCTCACGCGTGCCGGTCAGCAGGGTACGGGCGTGGACGAGCACGATCGGGTCGTTGTCGACGTAGACGATCCGCGAGTCCGGCGCGATCCGCTGCGCGATCTCATGGGTGTTGTCCGCCGTCGGCAGGCCGGTGCCGATGTCGAGGAACTGCCGCACACCGCGCTCGCGGGCCAGATACGTCACCGCCCGGCCCAGGAAGTCCCGGTCCGCGCGGGCGATGTCCCGGACGACCGGGTTGATCGAGGCGACGTGGTCGCCGACCTGCCGGTCGACCTCGTAGTTGTCCTTGCCGCCGATCCAGTGGTTCCACACGCGCGCGTTGTGCGCCACACCGGTGTTCAGCCTCGCCGAGCCGCTCGGCGGGGTGTGGCTCTCACTCACGGTCTCTCCCTCTCCCTCGTCCGTACGGCCGTGATCGGGCCGCCGCGGCCATTGTGCCGCGTGGTGATCACGTTGTCCCGCGAATGGGGGAGTGGAAAAGCCCTGTTGGCGACGGGTCACGTGGACTCGGCCCGGCTGAGCGTGTCCTCGGCCACGTGCCTGTCGATCGCCGCACGGACCAACGCCGCCGCCAGGACGGCCGGTTCGGTGCGTCCCGCGAGGCCGAGGAGCCGGTCCGGGTCCTGCGGCAGCTTCAGCCGCCGGGCGCCCTGAAGGGCCTTGGCGTCCAGTCGCGGCGCCGCCTCCGGCCAGACGCGCTGGACCTCGCGCAGGAAGATGTCGGCGCCGGCCGGTCCCACGCCGGGGAACTCCTGCAGCAGACGGCGCAGTTCGCCGACGTCACCGGCCGCCTCCTTGCGCAGCCTGCGCAGGTCGCCGCCCCAGCGTTCGGTCAACAACTCTGCTTCGTCGGCCAGTTGGGTCGCGGTGCGCTCGTCGTAGCGCCGGTAGCCGCCCCGGCCGAGCGCGTCCACCCGTTCCTGCCGGCCGGCCCCCGCCATGCGGCGGGGATCGCGCAGCCCCGCCTCGTGCAGGGCACGGGCGGAGGCCACGGCGATCGACCCCTTGATGCGGGCGCTGAGCAGATGGGCCAGTACCAGCAGCCGGTACAGCGGCTGCGGGGTGTCCCTCAGCCCGATGCCGGCCTCCTCCGCGTACGTCCGGCCGTGCGCGCCGACGAGGGCACGGACCACCCGCTCGTCCCGGCCGGCCACGGCGGCTACGGCTTGAGCGGGTCGTGGCCGAGGCTCATCAGACGGTGCCGGCGGGGCGTGTCCTCGGCCACGGGCTCGTTCTCCGGGTCCGTCTGCGCCGTGACGGTGTCCACGACCTCCTCCATCACCCGCAGATCGTCCTCGGTGAGGTCGGTGCGGCGTTTCTGCAGGATGGCGAGGACGTGCTGTCCCGTCTCACTGCCCGCCCGGTCCGGCAGCGGTTCCGTCGTCTCGTCGGCGTCGCTCACCCGCAGCCAGGCCGCCAGTTCCGCCGAGGTCATGTTCACCACGCGGTGGAAGTCCTCCCACAGCGCGTCCATCTCGAGGGCGTCGCTCACGATGTGCCCCTTACGTGCGTGCGTTCCCCGGTGCCGGGGCGGTCAGGACTCGCCCGGGAAGTTCTCCGCCTCGAACATCCAGCGCTGCTTCTCCAGTTCCGCGGTGACCGAGATCAGCAGGTCCTGGGTGACCAGGTCCGCCTTCTCGGTGGCGTCGATGCGCTCGCGCAGGCGCGTGATCGCCGTGCCGAGCGCCTCCGTCATCACCCGCACGGCCTCCGCGTCGCGCAGCCAGCCCTCCTTCGGGGCCGGCAGCGAGAAGACCTTGGCGATGGTCTCCGGACGGCCGTCCGGCGGCACACCGAGCGCCGCGGCCCGCTCCGCCACCGTGTCGGCGTGGGTGCGCGCGGCGGAGACCACCTCGTCCAGCTGGAGGTGGACGGAACGGAACCGCGGGCCCACGACGTTCCAGTGCGCCTGCTTCCCGATCAGCGACAGCCCGAGCAGGTCCACCAGGGTGTCCTGGAGGGCCTCGCAGGAGATCCGGCGGGCCTCGTCGGGCAGGGTGCTCCTCACAACGGTCATGGAGTGCTGTTCCTCCTTCTCGAATCGTCCGTGGTCCCGCGGAGCAGTGCCTCGCGCTCGTCCTCGCCGGTGCCGCCCCAGACGCCCGAGGTCAGACCGCCCTCGACCGCGAAGCCGAGACACTGTGCGCTCACCCGGCACCGCGCGCAGACGCGCTTGGCGGCGGCGAGGTCCCGCAGTGCCGGTCCCGTCGACCCGACGGGGAAGAACAGCTCCGGGTCCTCTCCCGCACAGGCCGCGCTCCGCAACCACTCCATGGACGCGCGGGTGCCCCCGGCCCTCCGGCACAAACACGGCCCCGGGGCGGACAGCTTCCCAGGGAGCCGTCCCGCGGTCTATAGTCCAAAACTAGCGGTGCTAATTAATAGTGTCGCCGGTTGCACAGCACAGCCATCGGCATCGGTCAGGAGTCCTGTCGTGCGTCCCGTCCACTTCGCGGCCGCCCGCCGCACCCCCATCGGCAAACTGCGCGGAGCCCTCTCCACCGTACGGCCCGACGACCTCGCCGCCGCCGTGATCCGCGGCCTGGTCGCCGACGTACCCGCGCTGGACCCGGCCCGCGTCGACGAGGTCTACTGGGGCGCCGCCAACCAGGCGGGCGAGGACAACCGCAACGTCGCCCGCATGGCCGCGCTGCTCGCCGGGCTCCCCGAGTCCGTCCCGGGCGCCACGGTCAACCGGCTGTGCGCCTCCGGCCTTGAGGCCGTCACCACCGCCGCCCGCACCATCGCGGCCGGCGAGGCCGACGTCGTCATCGCCGGCGGCTCCGAGTCGATGAGCCGCGCCCCCTTCGTCCTGCCCCGCCCCGACGAGGCCCTCCCGCACCGCATGGAGACCGCCGACACCCGCCTCGGCTGGCGGCTGGTCAACCCCGCGATGAAGGAACTCCACGGGGTGCTGGCCATGGGCGAGACGGCCGAGGAGGTCGCCGCCCGGTACGGCGTCCCGCGCGAACGCCAGGACGAGTTCGCGCTGCGCAGCCACCAGCGGGCCGCCGACGCCCGCAAGAACGGTCACTTCGACGACGAGCTCCTGCCCGTGACCCGCCCGGACGGGGTGGTCGTCGACGCCGACGAGTGCGTCCGCGAGGACACCTCCCTCGAGAAGCTGGCCCGGCTGAAGCCGGTGTTCCGCGCGGGCGGTTCGGTCACCGCGGGCAACGCCTCCCCGATGAACGACGGCGCCGCCGGCCTGATCCTGGTCAGCGAGGAGGCCCTGAACGAACTGGGCCTGGAGTCGCTCGGCCGCTACGTCGCCGGCGCCTCCGCAGGCGTCCACCCGGACGTCATGGGCATCGGCCCCGTCCCCGCCACGCGCAAGGTGCTCGCCCGCGCCGGCTGGGCGATCGGCGACCTCCAGGAAGCCGAGTTCAACGAGGCGTTCGCGGCACAGGCCCTGGCCTGCGTCGACGAGCTCGGCATCGACCCCGGCCTGGTCAACCCCAGCGGCGGCGCGATCGCCCTGGGCCACCCGCTGGGCTGCTCCGGCGCCCGCATCCTCACCACCCTGCTGCACCGCATGCGCCGCACCGGAGCCGAACGCGGCCTGGCGACCATGTGCGTGGGCGTGGGGCAGGGAAGCGCGGTGCTGGTCGAGAGGCACTGACCACCGCCCCGGGCGCCACCGGACGAGACGGTCCTTACGGGCGTCGATCGCTTGCGCATAGCATCGGTCCCCGCAATGAACACGATGACGCTCTGGCACCTCAACGGCTGGCAATTCGCCGCGCTCGCCTTCGCGGCCCTGCTCGTCGGCTTCTCCAAGACCGCCGTCAGCGGGGCCAACACGGTCAGCCTCGCCGTCTTCGCCGCCGTGCTGCCCGCCAAGGCCTCCACCGGCGTCCTGCTGCCCATCCTGATCGCCGGCGACGTGCTCGCCGTCCTCACCTACCGCCGGCACGCCCACTGGCCCACGCTGTGGCGGCTGTTCCCGGCGGTCGCGGCGGGCGTCGTCGCGGGAACCCTGTTCCTGGTGTGGGCGGACGACGGGATCGTACGGAGCTCCATCGGGGCGATCCTGCTGCTGATGGCCGGGGTGACGGTGTGGCGGCGGCGGACGGCCGACGCGGACCGGGAGCCCGACGGGGTCACCACCCGGGCCGGCCGCGCCAAGGCCCGCTCCTACGGCGTCCTCGGCGGCTTCACCACCATGGTCGCCAACGCGGGCGGCCCGGTGATGTCGATGTACCTGCTCTCCGCGGGCTTCCGGAAACTCGGCTTCCTGGGGACCTCGGCGTTCTTCTTCCTGATCGTCAACACCTCCAAGCTGCCCTTCAGCGCCGGTCTCGGCCTGATCGACGCCGACTCACTGCTCCTCGACGCGGCGCTCGTGCTGTTCGTGGTGCCCGGCGCGCTCCTCGGCAAGTGGGCGGTGAACAGGATCAACCAGCGGCTCTTCGAGCAGCTGGTGATCGCGGCGACGGTGGTGGGCGGCGTACAGCTACTGGTGTCCTGAGCGGGGCCCGGCCGGCTCGTTCCGTCCGCCCGGCTCGCCCGGGCCTGTGCGGGGTCCGGCCGGCGGCCGCGGTCCGTGGGGCGCCTCGTACGGGCGGTGGAGCCGGCTGGGCGCGGCGGTACGGCCGACCGTCGCCGCCAGCTTGCGCAGCCGCCGCCAGTCCAGCCGCGGCGGAGTCCGGGTGACGCCGGGCCGCCTGCGCGGGACCCGGACGCGCAGCGCGCCGGGCGCGATGCGGCAGTGCACGGGAGCGGGCAGGACCATGGCCTCCCCGTCGACCCCGGCCTCGATCTCCACGCGGTCCGCCTCGATGACGACCTCGGTGGCGGTCACGATGGTGAGCCCGCTCGGCTCGGGGTTCAGCAGCAGGGCGGCGGCACTGATGGCGCCCTCCAGCCTCACCCCGAGGACGCCGAGCGCGGCGGAGTCGAGCCGTTCCCGCCGGCCGAGGCCGAAGGGGTCGCCGGTGCGGTAGGGATTGTTGCTGACCAGCACGGCCTGCGGCGCGATGAGCGTGGTGTCCCCCGCGCGGGCGACCAGCCGGGGCCCCTGCCGACCGGTGAGCAGACCGGGCAGCATCTCCAGACTGGTGCCGATCTTGTCGTCACGGTAGGCGGGGCTCTGCACGATCGCCGCGTACGCGCCGAAGGAGGCGTTGTTCACGAACGGCTGCTCACCCGCGAAACCCAGGTCGACGCGGAGCTCGACGCCGTCCGTGAGCGCGTCGAGACAGGCTGCCGGGTCGCCGCGGTCGAGGCCGAGGTCCAGGGCGAAGTGATTGCGCGTCCCGGCGCTGATCACCAGGAACGGGATGTCGTGCTCGGCGGCCACGGCCGCCACCAGCGCCTGGGTGCCGTCGCCGCCGGCGGCGCCCAGCAGATCCGCGCCGTCCGCGACGGCGGCCCGGGCCAGCGCGGTGACGTCGTGCTGCCTGCCGGGTTCGAGCAGCACCACCCGGGCGCCCAGACGTTCCGCCTTCTCCCGCAGCCGGAACCGGCCCACCTTGCCGCCGCCCGACCGGGGGTTCATGATCAGGACCGGCTTCCGGGGCGGCGGCAGCCGCCGCTCGCGCACCTGGGCCTGCCCGCCGCCCGTGCCGCGCAGCGCGAACCTGCCGCTCCACACCGCCAGCCCCCACAGGCCCAGGGACACCAGCAGCGCCCAGAACAGGGTCACGGCGAACAGCGCGATCAGACCCGCCGGCACGCACACGGCGACCAGCGCGGACACCCACCGCAGCGGGCCCCGCAGGGTCAGCGTCCACCACACGGCGGCCGCGCTGAGCCCCAGTCCCGCGACCCCGCACACCAGCAGCAGCAGACCGCGCAGCCCGCCGTAGACAAGGGGGGCCGCCACCGCGAGCGCGGCGGCGGCCAGCGCCCCCCGCGCCGCCCACCGCTGGGCGTGATAGCCCCGCTCACTCCAGTCCACGGCCATGCTTCCTCCAGTCACCCGGCGTCATCGTAGGGTGTGTGGGTACGTGTGTGCGGCCGGACGTCGATCTTCGTCGGGCGGGCCGGTGCCGGACCCGGCATCCGGGCCTCGTACTCTCGGCGCCATGTCCCCCCACGTCCTGGTCCTCGGCGGCACCACCGAGGCGCGCGCACTGGCCGGCGAGCTGTCCGCCCGCCCCGGAACCAGGGTGACCACTTCCCTCGCCGGACGCGTGAGAAGGCCGGGAGTGGTCGCCGGCGAGCTGCGCGTCGGCGGCTTCGGCGGCGCGGAGGGGCTGGCGGACTGGCTGCGCGAGCAGCGCGTGGACGCGGTCGTCGACGCCACACACCCCTTCGCGGAGACCATCACGGCGAACGCGGCAGGGGCCGCGGCCGCGACCGGACTGCCGTTGGTCGTCCTGCGCCGGCCGGGCTGGCAACCGGGCCCGCGCGATGTCTGGCACCCGGTCCCGTCACTGGACGCGGCCGCCGGCCTGCTGCCCCGACTCGGACACCGGGTCTTCCTCACCACCGGCCGCCTCGGCCTCGCGGCCTTCGCCCACCTGACAAAACCGCGCTTCGTCGTCCGGTCGGTGGAGCCCCCCGAGCCGCCCATGCCGCCGCACACGCACGTCCTGCTGGCCCGCGGACCCTTCACCGTGGCCGGTGAGACGGCCCTCCTGCGCGAGCACCGCGTCGACGTGCTGGTGACGAAGGACAGCGGCGGAGCGGCGACCGCCGCCAAACTCACCGCGGCCCGTGACCTCGGCCTCCCGGTCGTCGTCGTACGCCGCCCGCCCCTGCCGGACGGAGTGACCGCGGCCGGTGACGTGCCGGCGGCCCTGAGCCGGCTGGACGCCCTCGGCCGGCCATGACGGGCGGCCCGGTCTGCCGTGCCCGGCCGCCCGGTCCGTGCCCGGCCGCCCGGCCCGCGGCCGACCGTGCCCGGCGGCCCGGCGCTCGCCCGGCCGCGGCCCGGCGGGTGGTCGTCGGCCGGCGGACCTGCCGCTCAGCCCTCGGCCGGTCTGCGGCGCAGCAGATACGTGTCCATGATCCAGCCCTTGCGCTCGCGGGCCTCCGCACGGAGCCGCTCGATACGGGGAGCGGCCTCGGCCAGCGGCCCGGAGACCAGGATCTCGTCCGGGGTACCGATGTAGGCGCCCCAGTAGATGTCGACGTCCTGGTCGGCGTACGCGCGGAAGGCCTGCTGGGCGTCGAGCATCACCACCACGTCGTCCACGCCCTCCGGGAACCCCTCGGCGAGCCGCCGCCCCGTGGTGATCTGCACCGGGCGGGCGACCCGGTTGAGCCCCGTGCGGTGCCGGGCGACCAGCGCCGAGACACTGCTGATGCCCGGTACGACGTCATAGCCGAAGGCGACGCGGCCGCGCTCCAGGATCTCCTCGAGGATGCCGATCGTGCTGTCGTACAGCGACGGATCGCCCCAGACCAGGAACGCCCCGGTCTGGTCCTCACCCAGCTCCTCGGAGATCATCCGCTCGTAGATGTCCGCACGGGCACTGCGCCAGTCCCCGACGGCGGGGGAGTAGGCCGGACCACCGGCCTTCCGGTCCCGCTCCGGGTCACGTGCCTCGACGACGCGGTAGGCACCCCCCGGTATGTGCGCGTCGAGCATGTCCCGGCGCAGCCGGGTCAGGTCCGCCTTCGCCTCGCCCTTGTCCAGGATGAAGAACACGTCCGTGTTCCGCAGTGCCTTGACCGCCTGCAGGGTCAGCTGGTCGGGGTCGCCCGCGCCGATACCGATGACATGAATCTCTCGCACGCCCCCGAGTCTGCCGCACGGCACTGACAGCGCGTGCACCGCACCCGGCCCCTCCGTCAGGAGGCCCCCCGCAGCCGGGGCGCCCGTGCCCCCGCGTCCACCGGAGCGCCCGCCTCCACCTCGGTCGCCAGGTCCCGGGCCCAGGCGATCACACCGGAAAGATCGATCCCGTGCGGCCGGTGACCGGCTCCCGCGGCCCACTGCTCGACCGCTCCGGCCCCGCGCCGCAACAGCCGCGCCCCGCCGGTGACGTTCCCGCGCGCGGCATGGGTGAGCCCCACAGCGAGCTGGGCCAGCCCCCGCCACAGCTCGCGCTCCTCCTGCGGCCCCGACTTCCAGGCGTCCTCGAAGACCTCGTGCGCGTGGAACGGCTTCCCCTCGTCCAGCAGCCGCTGCGCCTCAGCGACGCTCTCCTCCGGCCGCCGCACGACCCCCTCGGGCTGCCGGGGCACGCCCGCTGCGCCGTACGGCAGGGGGCGCCCGAGCCCGTCCCGCGGCCGGGCGTTGCGCGCCCGCCCCTCACCGTCCCGGTCCCGCGCATCGGCCGTCCGGCCCGAGGAAGTGCTCTCCGTGCTGCTCATACGCCGATTGTCCCGCGCCCGGTCCGATTCCGGGCGCCCCGGGGATGTGGGGTAAAGTGCTGTTCGCGCGATCACGCGGTTCACCGCATGTGAGCGCACCGGGACGTGGCGCAGCTTGGTAGCGCACTTGACTGGGGGTCAAGGGGTCGCAGGTTCAAATCCTGTCGTCCCGACTTTGTGAAGTCGCGGTCCAGGGGCCATTCCAGCGAAGGTCTGGAATGGCCCCTGGCCGTTCCCGGGGACCGGCTGAGGGCCGGAGGGCTCGACCGGGCCGTACACCCCGTTGACGTGAGCGCTTTCCACTCTCCACGGGACGATGCCCGTATGCCCGCACCCGTCCGACACCCCCGCCGGTAGTGGTCGTGGCTGTGTTCCGGGGCGCCGGCCGAGGACAGGTGTCGTGGGGCCGTCGTGATGGCCGCGGCGGCGGGGGCCGGCGCCGTCGAGGGGGTGCGGCCGTTCCAAGTGGTGCGGTGCGGTCGTCACGGACTCCAGGCCGTTGCCGAAGGCGACGCCGCGGTGAGCGGGTCCGGGGCGTGCTCCGTCGCTGGGCACGGCCGCGGTGAACCAGGTGCTGGAGGCGCGCGTGTTACGGCCGTGCTAAGCAGCAATACCCGGTCGGGGTCCCGGCAAGACGTCCGAATCGGAAGGGAAGGCCCAAGCGTGGCCGAAATACCGCAGTCGGGGTTTTCCGCAGGCCGAGACGGTCGGTGACGGGACGACGGCCGACCAGGCGGTGCCGGCCCGGCGGCTCGGCCACGGGCCGCCGATCGTCCCGTCGGCCGGGACCCGCGCCGCAGTCCGGGAGCTGTGCCGGTACGGTCGCTGCTCCAGGTACGCGCCGGGCCGCCGCCCTGCGCGTGTCCCACCCGCACAGGCCTACCGGCCCCGACACTCGACTGTCGGGCGGATGCCCGGACAGCACCCGGTCAGGTGCGGTACTCGTTCAGCGCAGTGTGATCCGCGCCGCGACCGGCAGGTGGTCGCTGCCGGTCGCGGGCAGGGTGCGGATGCGGGCGACGGTCGCCGAGCGGGCCATGACCTGGTCGATCCGGGCCAGCGGGAGGGCGGCGGGGAAACTGAAGGCGAAGCCCCGCCGCGCCACGTCCATCCGTGAGGTGAGCGGGTCCAGCCCGCGGTCGTCGACCGTGCCGTTGAGGTCGCCCAGCAGGAGCACCGTTTTCAGCGGTTCGGCGGCGACGGCCTCGCCCAGCAGGCCGGCGCTCTCGTCGCGCGAGGAGGACGCGAGGCCGCTCGCCCCCACCCGGACCGAGGGCAGGTGCGCGACGTACGCCGCGATCTCGCCGTGCGGCGTGTGGACCACGGCCCGCAGTCCGCGACTCCAGGGCTTTGTGATGCCCTGCGGTCTGATGTCCAGGAGCCGGGCATCGGTGAGTGGATGCCTCGACCACAGTCCGACGGTGCCCCGGACCGCGTGGTACGGGTAGTCCGGGGCGAGAGTCTTCTCGTACACCGCGAGCGCCGGGACCACCAGTTCCTGCAGCGCGACGAGATCCGGGCCGGCGTCGGTCAGGGCGCGGGCCGTGCCCGCCGGGTCGGTGTTCTCGTCGCTGACGTTGTGCTGCACCACCACCAGGTCGTGCGGGCCGGACTCCCCACCGGGCAGGAGCAGCCCGCCGAAGTGGTACGTCCAGGCCGCCGTCGGCAGGAGCAGGGCCACCAGGGCGGTGGCCGAACGGCGCAGCAGGGCCAGGCCGAGCAGCAGGACGACCGCCGGCCCGAGCCAGGGCAGGAACACCTCCAGCAAACTGCCCAGGCGGCCCGGCGAGTTGGGCACCGCCCGGTGGAACGCCAGCAGTCCGGCCGTCAGCACCGCGAACGCGGTGAGCACCCGCCCCCGCGTCCGGACCCGCCGGCGCCACGCCCCTCGGGGCGCCGCTGTTGCCCGCTCCACCTGGTTTCCCGTCCGCTCGACTCGTTGTCCAGGACGAATCGCGAGGCGGATCGGTTTCCGCTTCGCCGAGACGTGCCGTGGCCACGCTTGACCTGGAGCGCTCTTCAAGCGGAAGACTCCCGTTCCGTGCCCCGACAGCGGGGTGTGAAACGGGAGGAGTCAGGCATGAAGTACCGCACCATCGGGACCGGTCCGCACAGCCGCCGCGTGAGTGTGCTCGCGCTCGGGGCAATGCTGTTCGGGTCGGTGACCGACGAGAAGACCTCCTTCGCCCTGCTCGACCGCTATGTCGAGGCCGGCGGGAACTTCATCGACACGTCCGACAACTACGCCTTCTGGACCGACGGCGGCCAGGGCGGACAGAGCGAGGAACTGCTCGGCCGCTGGCGCCGCAGCCGCGGGGCCGGCGACGAGATCGTCTTCGCGACCAAACTCGGCGCCCGCCCCCTCGCCCCCGGCACGAGCTACACCGACAACGCCGAGGGCCTGTCCGCGAAGGTGATCCGGGAGTCGTCCGAACGCAGTCGCGAACGGCTCGGGCTGGAGCGGCTGGACCTGCTGTACGCGCACATCGACGACCACACCGTCCCGCAGCGCGAGACGGTCGAGGGCTTCGGGGCCCTGGTCGCCGAGGGCACGGTGGGGCTGCTCGGCGTGAGCAACCAGGCCGTGTGGCGGGTGGAGCGGGCCCGTGCCCTCGCGGCGGCGGCCGGTCTGCCCGGCTACGAGGTCCTGCAGTACCAGCACAGCTATCTGCGCCCCCGCTTCGACGTCCCCGACGACCTCTTCCCCGACGGCAGCCTCGGCCACGCGGGCGCGGAGCTGGCCGGTTATCTGCGCGCCGAGCCCGCCCTGACCCTGGTCGCCTACTCGCCGCTGCTCAAGGGCGCCTACGCCCGCCCCGAACGCCTGCCCGCCGACTACGACCACCCGGGGACCCCGGCCCGCCTCGCCGTGCTGCACGAGGTCGCCCGGGAGACCGGGGCGACGCCGGGCCAGGTCGTGCTGGCCTGGCAGATCGGTCACGAGCTGCCGGTTCTCCCGCTGACAGGCGTGTCGTCGGTGGCCCAACTGGAGGAGAACCTGGCGGCGGTGGACCTGGAACTGTCGGCGGAGCAGCGGGCCCGGCTGGACGCGGCGCACTGAACCGCCGGCCCCCGCCTCACGGTCTGACCAGCAGCTGGAAGTCGAACGAGTACCGGGACGCACGGTAGACGTGGGTGCCGTACTCCACCGGCCGGCCGGTGTCGTCGTAGGCCGTGCGCTGCATGGTGAGCAGGGCGGCGCCCTCCTTCTCGTCCAGGCGGGCGCCCTCCGCCGCGGTGGCCGCGCGGGCGCCGACGGTCTGGCGGGCGCTGTGCAGGGTGATGCCGGCCGAGCGCATCATCCGGTACAGGCCGGTCGCCTCCAGGCGGGCGCTGTCGAGGCCGAGCAGCCCCGACGGGAGGTAGTTGCACAGCAGGGCGACCGGCCGGCCGTGGGTGGAGCGCAGGCGTTCCAGCAGGACCACCTCGTCGCCCTCGGCCAGCCCCAGGGCGGCCGCCGCATCCGCGGGCGCGGGGACCGTCTCGTTGCGGACCACCTGCGTGGTCGGGCCCTGCCCGGCCGCCTCCAGGTCGTCGTAGAGGCTGCTCAGCTCCAGGGGGCGTCTGACCTTGCTGTGCACCACCTGAGTGCCCACCCCGCGCCGCCGGACGAGCAGCCCCTTGTCGACGAGGGACTGGATGGCCTGGCGGACGGTGGGGCGGGACAGACCGAGCCGTACGGACAGGTCGACCTCGTTGCCCAGCAGGTTGCCCGGGGCGAGGACGCCCTGCTCGATCGCCGCCTCCAGCTGCTGCGCGAGCTGGTGGTACAGCGGCACCGGACTGCCCCGGTCCAGGGCGAAGTCCAGGGTGCTCAGCGCGGGTCCGGTCGCGGCATGTGCGGGGTCACCGGTCTTCGTCATGGACGTACCTTCCTGTAGCGGAGCGGGCGGGTTCAGAGGTGGCGGCGGCGCCCGGCGACCTCGGAGTCGTACCGTGCGCGGGCCCGGACGGCGGCGTCGCGGGCGGACACCTCGGCCACCGGCACGTCCCACCACGCCTCGGCCGGGGGAGCGGTGGGAGCGGGGTCGGTCTCGACGTACACGCACGTCGGCCGGGAGGAGGCGCGCGCCTCGGCCAGCGCGTTCCGCAGCTCCCGCACGGTCTTGGCGCGCAGTACGTCCATGCCGAGGCTGGCCGCGTTCGCGGCGAGGTCCACGGGCAGCGGGGCACCGGTGAAGGTGCCGTCGGCGGCCCGGTGACGGTAGGCGGTGCCGAAGCGTTCGGCGCCCACCGACTCCGACAGGCCGCCGATGGAGGCGTACCCGTGGTTCTGCACCAGGACCAGATTGACCGGCAGGTTCTCCTGGACGGCGGTGACGATCTCCGTCGGGTTCATCAGGTACGTGCCGTCGCCGACCAGTGCCCAGACCGGTGTGCCGGGCGCGGCCTGCCGGACCCCCAGCGCGGCCGGGATCTCGTAGCCCATGCAGGAGTAGCCGTACTCCAGGTGGTACTGGCGGGGGCTGCGCGAGCGCCACAGCTTGTGCAGGTCCCCGGGGAGCGAACCGGCCGCGTTGATCACCACGTCCTCGTCGCCGACGACCGCGTCGAGCGCGCCGAGCACCTGCGTCTGCGTGGGTACGGCCGTGTCGTCGTCCGCGCGGTAGGCGGCCAGGACGACCCGCTCCCAGCGCTCCTTGCCGGCCCGGTACTCCGCCTCGTACGACGGCTCCACGCGGTGGCCGGCGAGCGCCCCGGCCAGCTGTTCCAGCCCCGTGCGCGCGTCGCAGACCAGGGTGCGCGCCGCCAGCTTGTGCGCGTCGAACCCGGTGATGTTGAGGTTGAGGAAGCGCACGTCCGGGTTCTGGAAGAGGGTGCCGGAGGCGGTGGTGAAGTCGGAGTAGCGGGTGCCGACGCCGATCACCAGGTCGGCGGTGCGGGCCAGTCCGTCGCTCACCGCCGTGCCGGTGTGGCCGATGCCGCCGAGGTCGGCGGGGTGGTCGTGGCGCAGGGAGCCCTTGCCTGCCTGGGTGGAGGCGACCGGGATGCCGGTGGCGTCCACCAGCGCCTTGAGCGCCTCCTCGGCCTCGCTGTGGTGGATCCCGCCGCCCGCGACGATCAGCGGGCGCCGCGCGGCCCGTACGGCCGCCACGGCCGCCGCCAGTTCCCCCGGGTCCGGGGCGGGACGGCGTACGGACCAGACGCGCTCGGCGAAGAACTCCTCCGGCCAGTCGTACGCCTCCGCCTGCACGTCCTGGGGGAGGGCCAGCGTCACCGCACCGGTCTCGGCCGGGTCGGCGAGCACCCGCACGGCGCCCAGCGCGGAGGGGATCAGCGCCTCGGGGCGGGTGACCCGGTCGAAGTACCGCGACACCGGGCGGAGCGTGTCGTTGACCGACACGTCCGCCTCGACCGGGTGCTCCAGCTGCTGGAGCAGCGGGTCGGCGACGCGGGAGGCGAAGTAGTCGCCGGGAAGCAGGAGCACCGGCAGCCGGTTGATGGTGGCGAGCGCCGCGCCGGTGACCAGGTTGGTCGCGCCGGGGCCGATGGACGTCGTCACCGCCTGCGCCGAGAGCCGGTTCAGCTGGCGGGTGTAACCGACGGCGGCGTGCACCATCGCCTGCTCGTTGCGGCCCTGGTGGTACGGCATGACGTCCGAGTACTCGACCAGCGCCTGCCCGATGCCCGCCACGTTGCCGTGGCCGAAGATGCCCCAGGTGCCCGCGATGAGCCGACGGCGCACGCCGTCGCGTTCGGTGTACTGGGCGGACAGGAACCGCACCAGGGCCTGGGCGGTCGTCAGTCGGCGGGTGATGGCGCTCATGCGGACCTCTCCGGTGCGGTGTAGAGGGGGAGCCGGGCGTCGACCGCCTGGTCCGGCCAGGTGTCGCGGACCCAGGCGTGGTCGGGGTGGTCGCAGATCAGCCAGGCGCGTTCGGCCTCGGGTCCTGCCATGACGTTGAGGTAGTACATGTGGTGGCCGGGCACGGCCATCGACGGCCCGTGCCAGCCGTCCGGGACGAGGACGACGTCGCCGTCGCGCACCTCGGCCAGCACGTCCGTCTCGCGGCCCGGACCGGAGGGGGAGACCCGCTGGTAGCCGAGGCCGGGCGTGCCCTCGTGGCCGGCGAACTCGAAGTAGTAGATCTCCTCCAGCACGGACTCCTCGCCGGGCCGGTGTTCGTCGTGCTTGTGCGGCGGGAAGGAGGACCAGTTGCCGCCCGGGGTGAGCACCTCGACCGCGATCAGCCTGTCGCACTCGAACACGCCTGCCGCGCCGAAGTTGTTGACCTGCCGGGAGCAGTTCCCGGTGCCGCGCAGCTCCACGGGGACGTCGGCGGCCGGTCCGTAACGGGCGGGCAGCCGGCGGGTGCAGCGGGCGCCGGTGAGCGCGAACCGTCCTCCGCCCGTGGAGGACACCGCCGCTCGGGCGTCGCGCGGGACGTAGGCGAAGTCGGTGACGCCGTCGAACACACCGGTGCGGCCGGTGAGTTCGAAGGTGTCGTGGCCGAAGTCGTCGTCGGCGGTGACCGTGCAGCCGCCGTTCAGCGGCAGCACGATCCACTCGCTGTCGCCGGTGTCGAAGGTGTGACTGCCGCCCGGGGGCAGTTCCAGCACCCGCAGGCTGGAGTGACCCCAGCCGGCCGTATCCGGGTTCACGTCGACGACGTAGGGGCCGGCGACGGCCTTGCCCGCGGGAAGGTGATGTGTCATGGCATGCCTCCGTGTCGCAACAGGCTTCTCACAACAGGCCGACGGCCGTGTCGACCGCCGTCTCCACACTGCCCTCGGCCGGGTAGAGCAGCGAACGGCCGACGACCATCCCCATCACGGTGGGCAGCCGCAGCGCCTTGCCCCACCGCTCGTACGCCGCCTCCTGGTCGCCGACCTCGCCGCCGAGCAGGACGACGGGCAGCGTGGAGGCCCCCAGCACCTCCGGCATGGCGTCGACGTCGTCGGTGACGGGGAGTTTCAGCCAGGTGTAGGCGGAGGTGCCGCCCAGACCGGAGGCGACGGCGATGGAGCGGGTGACGGCCTCGGCGGAGAGGTCGTTGCGGACCCGGCCGTCCACCCGGCGCGAGATGAACGGCTCCACGAACACCGGCAGCCGGTGTTCGGCCATGGCGTCCACGGCGCGGGCGGAGGACTCCAGGGTGGTCAGCGAACCGGGGTCGTCGTAGTCGATACGGACCAGCAGTTTGCCCGCGTCGAAGCCCAGCCGGGCGATGTCCTCGGCGCGGTGGCCGGTGAAGCGGTCGTCCATCTCGAAGGACGCGCCGGCCAGGCCGCCGCGGTTCATCGAGCCCATGACGACCTTGTTCTCCAGCACCCCGAGGAGCAGCAGGTCCTCCAGGATGTCGGCGGTGGCCAGCACCCCGTCGACGCCAGGCCGGGACAGCGCGGTGCAGAGACGTTCCAGCAGATCGGCGCGGTTCGCCATGGCCAGTCGGCGGTCACCGATGCCGAGCGCGCCCCGGGCGGGGTGGTCGGCGGCCACGATCATCAGCCGGCCGCTGTCGCCGATCAGCGGGCGCCGTGCCCGGCGGGCGGCGGCCTCGGCGACGGCCTCCGGGTTGCGGGCCCGGACCGTGGTGAGGCCGGGGATGCTGAGGTTCAAGGAAGGGCTCCGTTCAGGACTGGCTCGGCAGGCCCGCCGCGTCCGGCGACGCGGCCCGCGCGAGGAGGTCCGCGACCTCCGGCTCGGTCGGCATGGCGGACGAACAGGCGAGGCGGGAGGCGACGACGGCTCCGGCGGCGTTGGCGTGGCGCATGGTCTTCTCCAGGTCCCAGCCGGAGAGCAGGCCGTGGCAGAGCGAGCCGCCGAAGGCGTCGCCCGCGCCGAGGCCGTTGACCACCTCGACCGGCACCGGTCCCACCTCGGCCCGGGTGCCGTCGCGGTGCACGGCGAGCACACCCCGGGGGCCCTGCTTGACCACCGCCAGCTCCACCCCGGCCGCCAGCAGCGCCTCGGCGCAGGCCCCGGGCTCGCGCACACCGGTGGCGACCTCGCACTCGTCGAGGTTGCCGACCGCGACCGTGGCGTGCCGCAGCGCCTCGCGGTAGTACGGGCGGGCCTGCTCCGGGTCCCGCCAGAACATGGGGCGCCAGTCCAGGTCGAAGACGGTGGTGCCGGCCCTGTCCCGGGCCTCCAGGGCGGCGAGGGTGGCCGAGCGGCTGGGCTCCTCGCTCAGACCGGTGCCGGTAATCCAGAAGATCCCGGCCGCGCGCACGGCGGTCAGGTCCAGCTCGTCGGCGCGGATCTCCAGGTCGGGGGCCTTGGGGCGGCGGTAGAAGTACAGCGGGAAGTTGTCCGGCGGGAAGATCTCGCAGAACGTGAGAGGGGTGGGGTACGCGGCGACCGGGGCGACCCAGCGGTCGTCCACGCCGAACTCCTTCAGCGCCTCGTGCAGAAAGGCGCCGAAGGGGTCGTCACCGGTGCGGGTGATCACCGCCGCGGAACGACCCATTCGGGCGGCCGCCACCGCGACATTCGCGGCCGATCCGCCCAGGAATTTCCCGAACGTCTCCACCTGCGCCAGCGGAACACCGGTCTCCAGTGGATAAAGATCGACCCCGATGCGACCCATGGTGATCAGGTCGAAATACTGTGGTGAGTCGGCCATTGAACGACGCTCCTCGAGCTGCTGGGGATGCGGGTCCCAGGACGCCCTGCCACGGTGGGGGCGTGGATTCCAGGGACCTGCCGCCTCACAGGTGTAGGTCTCGGAGGGCGGCGATGTCAATAGTTTGTACTTACATTCGGACTAGTGCGTGAAATGATGTCTTGACAAAGTATTGACAGCGGGTGGTTCTGGGGATTGGATCGCGTCCCAGCATGACCGCCGTGTTCTATGGCACACCCCCGGACTTCCGAGGTTCCGGGCACCGGATCCTCGGACTTCCGCCCTTTCTCCGCATAGCACAGTGAGGTGCAGGACAGATGGACCGCTCTTCGCACACCCGCTCCCGCAGAATCGCGCCGTTCGTCGCGGTCGCGGCGGCAGCCGCCCTGACCCTCGCCGGCTGCTCCAGCGGTTCCGGTGGCAAGGAGTCCGAGGAAGGCGGAGCGGACGCCTCCGCGGGCAAGGCGAACACGCCCCGCATGAAGGTCGCCCTGGTCACCCACCAGGCTCCCGGCGACACCTTCTGGGACATCGTCCGCAAGGGCGCCGAGGCCGCCGCCGCCAAGGACAACGTCGACCTCGTCTACTCCGCCGACCCGAACGCCGGCAACCAGGCCACCCTGGTGCAGAACGCGATCGACCAGAAGGTCGACGGCATCGCGGTCACCCTCGCCAAGCCGGACGCGCTCAAGGAGGCCATAGCCAAGGCGAACGCGGCCGGCATCCCCGTCGTCGGCCTCAACTCCGGACTGAGCGACTGGAAGGACCTCGACCTGCTCGAGTTCTTCGGCCAGGACGAGTCCGTGGCGGGCGAGGCGTTCGGCAAGAAGCTGAACGAGGTCGGCGCGAAGAACGCCGTCTGCGTCGTCCACGAGCAGGGCAACGTCGGCCTGACCCAGCGGTGCGACGGGGTGAAGGAGACCTTCGAGGGCGAGACCCAGATCCTCAACGTCAACGGCACCGACATGCCGTCGGTGAAGTCGACGATCACCGCGAAGCTGAAGCAGGACTCCTCCATCGACTACGTCGTCACCCTCGGCGCGCCCTTCGCGCCGACCGCGGTGCAGTCGGTGGGCGACGCGGGCAGCAAGGCGAAGGTCGCCACCTTCGACCTCAACAAGGAGCTGACCAAGGCGATCGAGGCCGGCGACATCCAGTTCGCCGTGGACCAGCAGCCCTACCTGCAGGGCTACCTCGCCGTCGACGGCCTGTGGCTCTACAAGAACAACGGCAACTACAGCGGCGGCGGTGAGCAGCCGGTGCTGACCGGCCCGGCGTTCGTCGACAAGTCCAACGTCGAGGCGGTCTCCGAGTACGCCGCGAAGGGCACTCGGTGATGAGCATGGCCCGACAGGCTGAGCCGGCGGTGAGCACACCGCCGGTCCCCGGCCCGGAACAGAGCGACGGCCGCACCGTGCGGCGCCCCCTGGCACTGCGCCTGCTCGCCCGGCCCGAGGTCGGCGTGTTCCTCGGCGCCGTGGCCGTCGTGGTGTTCTTCCTGTTCGCCGCGCCGCCGGTGCGCGACGGCAGTTCCATGGCGAACATCCTGTACCAGTCGTCGGTCATCGGGATCATGGCGCTGCCCGTGGCCCTGCTGATGATCGGCGGCGAGTTCGACCTCTCGGCCGGTGTCGCCGTCGTGGCCTCGGCACTGACCGCGAGCATGCTCAGCTACCAGCTCACCCTGAACGTGTGGATGGGCGTGATCGTCGCCCTGGTGGTCTCCCTGGGGATCGGCGCGTTCAACGGCTGGATGCTGGTCAGGACCGGGCTGCCCAGCTTCCTGGTCACCCTCGGCACCTTCCTGATCCTGCAGGGCGTGAACCTGGCGGTGACCAAGCTGGTCACCGGCAACGTCGCCACCGACAGCATCGGCGACATGGACGGCTTCGACCAGGCCAAGGCGCTCTTCGCGTCCAGCTTCGACGTGGCCGGCGTCCAGGTGAAGATCACCGTGGTGTGGTGGCTCGTCTTCGCCGCCCTCGCCACCTGGGTGCTGCTGCGCACCAAGTACGGCAACTGGGTCTTCGCCGTCGGCGGCAACAAGGACTCCGCCCGCGCGGTCGGCGTCCCCGTCACCTTCACCAAGATCTCCCTGTTCATGCTGGTCGGCTTCGGCGCCTGGTTCGTCGGCATGCACAACCTGTTCTCCTTCAACACCGTGCAGTCCGGCGAGGGCGTGGGCCAGGAACTCATCTACATCGCCGCGGCGGTCATCGGCGGCTGTCTGCTGACCGGCGGCGCCGGCTCCGCGATCGGCCCGGTCTTCGGCGCCTTCATGTTCGGCATGGTGCAGCAGGGCATCGTCTACGCCGGCTGGAACCCCGACTGGTTCAAGGCATTCCTCGGCGTGATGCTGCTCGGCGCCGTCCTCATCAATCTGTGGGTCCAGCGCCAGGCGACCCGGAGGTGACCGCAATGACCGACAAGACCACCGGCACCCACGGTGCCGTCCTCAAGGACACCCCGCCGGACGGCGACCGCCCCTTGGTCGAACTCCGCTCCGCCGGCAAGTCCTACGGCAACATCCGCGCCCTGCACGGCGTCGACCTCACCGTCCACCCCTCCAAGGTGACCTGTGTCCTCGGCGACAACGGCGCGGGCAAGTCCACCCTCATCAAGATCGTTTCCGGCCTGCACCAGCACACCGAGGGCGAGTTCCTCGTCGACGGCGAACCGGTGCGGTTCTCCACCCCGCGCGAGGCCCTCGACCGGGGCATCGCCACCGTCTACCAGGACCTCGCGGTCGTCCCGCTGATGCCGGTGTGGCGCAACTTCTTCCTCGGCTCCGAGATGACCAAGGGCCCCTGGCCCGTCCGCCGCCTCGACATCGACCGGATGAAGAAGACGGCCGACGAGGAACTGCGCAACATGGGCATCGTCCTGGACGACCTGGAGCAGCCCATCGGCACGCTCTCCGGCGGCCAGCGCCAGTGCGTCGCCATCGCCCGCGCCGTCTACTTCGGCGCGCGGGTGCTGATCCTGGACGAGCCGACGGCCGCCCTCGGCGTCAAGCAGTCCGGCGTGGTGCTCAAGTACATCGCGATGGCCCGCGACCGCGGCCTCGGCGTCATCTTCATCACCCACAACCCGCACCACGCCTACATGGTCGGCGACCACTTCAGCGTGCTGCGCCTGGGCACCATGGAACTCAGCGCCGACCGCAGCGAGGTCGGCCTCGAGGAGCTGACCAACCACATGGCCGGCGGCGCCGAACTGGCCGCCCTCAAGCACGAGCTGGCGCAGGTCGGCGGCGTCGACACCGAGGAACTCCCCGAGGAGGGCGACCTCCAGACCTCCGTAGCCGCAACTCCGGAAGGAAAGTCCTGACATGGCAGTCGCGCTCGACCGCATCCGGGTCGGCTCCGCCCCCGACTCCTGGGGCGTCTGGTTCCCCGACGACCCGCAGCAGGTGCCCTGGCGGCGCTTCCTCGACGAGGTCGCCGAGGCCGGCTACTCCTGGATCGAACTCGGCCCCTACGGCTACCTCCCCACCGACCCGGCCCGCCTCGGCGACGAGGTGAAGAAGCGCGGCCTCAAGGTCTCCGCCGGCACCATCTTCTGCGGACTGCACCGCGGCCCGTCCGAGTGGGACGCCACCTGGGAGCAGGTCAGCCGCGTCGCCGCGCTCACCCGGGACATGGACGCCAAGCACCTCGTCGTCATCCCGTCCTTCTGGCGCGACGACAAGACCGCCGAGATCCTCGAAGCCCCGGAGCTCACCACCGAGCAGTGGGGCCACCTCACCAAGGGCATGGAACGCCTCGGCCGCGAGGTGAAGGACACGTACGGCCTGGACATCGTCGTCCACCCGCACGCCGACACCCACATCGACACCGAGGAGCACGTCGAGCGCTTCCTCGACTCCACCGACTCCGGCCTGGTCAACCTCTGCCTGGACACCGGCCACTACGCCTACTGCGGCGGCGACAGCGTCAAGCTGATCGAGACCTACGGCGAACGCATCGGCTACCTCCACCTCAAGCAGGTCGACCCGGAGATCCTCGCCGACGTCGTCAAGAACGAGGTCCCGTTCGGACCGGCCGTGCAGCGCGGGGTGATGTGCGAACCGCCCGCCGGCGTCCCCGAGCTGGGCCCGGTCCTCACGGCCGCGCAGAAACTGGGCGTGGACCTGTTCGCGATCGTCGAGCAGGACATGTACCCCTGCGAGCCGGACAAGCCGCTGCCGATCGCCGTACGCACCCGCGCGTTCCTCCGCTCCTGCGGCGCCTGACGACCCGGAAGGGGAGGCGTAAGACATGAACCGGCGCGAGCCACTGCGCATCGCCGTCATCGGCACCGGCCGCATGGGCGCGGACCACGTACGCCGTATCGACCGGGTCGTCAGCGGCGCGCGGGTCACCGCCGTCGTGGACGTCGACGCCGAACGGGCCGAGGCCGTCGCCGCGGGCGTCGACGGCTGCACCGCCCACACCGACCCGGCCGCCGCGATGGCGGCCGGCGTCGACGCCGTGCTCGTCGCCTCCCCGGGACCGGCCCACGAGGCCGCCCTGCTCGCCGCGTTCGCGCACGACCTGCCCGTCCTGTGCGAGAAGCCGCTCACCCCCGACGCGGCCTCCGCCCTGCGCGTCATGGAAGCCGAACAGGCCCTCGGCCACCGCAGGGTCCAGGTCGGCTTCATGCGCCGCTACGACGCCGAGTACGTGAAGCTGAAGGCCCTGCTGGAGACCGGACAGCTGGGCCGCCCGCTGATGCTGCACAACCGCCACCGCAACGTGGCCTCCCCGCCCTTCTTCACCAGTGCGATGCTCATCAGCGACTCCGTGGCCCACGAGGTGGACGCCACCCGCTGGCTCCTCGGCCAGGAGATCACCGCCGTGACGGTGCTGCGCCCCACCCCGTCGGCCGGCGCCCCCGAGGGACTGACCGACCCGCAGTTCGTCGTCCTGGAGACCGACGGCGGCGCCCTCTCCGACGTCGAGATCTTCGTCAACTGCGGCTTCGGCTACCAGGTACAGGCCGAGGTGGTCTGCGAACGCGGCACCGCCCGCGTCGGCGACGGCCACGCCCTGGTCACCACCATGGCCGGCCGCTGGGGCGGCACCATCACCCAGGACTGGACCGAACGCTTCGCCCAGGCCTACGACGACGAGGTCCAGGCCTGGGTCGACACCACGCGGCGCGGCGAGGTCACCGGCCCCAGCACCTGGGACGGCTACGCCGCGGCGGCCGTGTGCGAGGCGGGGGTGCGGGCGCTGGAGAGCGGCGGCCGGGTGGAGGTCGACCTGGTGGAGAAGCCCGCGCTGTACCGCTGACACCATGCGTACGGCCGCCCTTCGAGGGGCGGCCGTAGGCGTGTCAGCCGAGCGCGGTCCGCGGTCGCGGGGCAAGCCCCGCGGCCTCGTAGCACGCGTCGATCAGCCGCATCGTCGCCACCGCGTCGTCCGCGTCCAGCGGGAGCGCCGTGCCCTCGCGTACCCGGTCGGCGAACGCCTCCAGTTGGTACGTGTACGACGACCGGGCGCCGAGGTGTTCCGTGCGTTCGCCGTCCGGAGTGCGGACGACGACACGGTCGTCCAGCTGCGGGAGCACGAAGTTCGGGGCCGTGGCCTCGCCCCGGCTGCCGACGACCCGCATGCTCATCTCCAGCCGGTCGTACGCCATGTGGCAGCGGGCGCTGCCCGTCGCGTCGCCCGGGAACTCCAGGCCGGCGTCCAGCCACTCGTCCACGCCCGGTGCCCCCTCCCGCTCACCGGCCCGCGCGGACAGCGGGCGCGGAGCGCCGCCCGCCCAGGGGGCGAGCATGCGCAGCGCGTGCAGGCCGTAGCAGCCGAGGTCCATCAGGGCGCCGCCGGCCAGCGGCAGCGACCAGCGCGGGTCGGTCGCCTCCGGGGCGGGGATCGCCACCATGGCCTCCGCGTGGCGGAGTTCGCCGAGCTCACCGGAGGCCAGCAGCTCGTGCAGACGCCGGGTGACCGGGTGGAAGAGGTAGTGGAACGCCTCCATGAAGACCGTGCCGGACTTCGCCGCCGCCTCCCGGACCTCCTCCGCCTCCCCGGCGTTGCTCGCCGACGGCTTCTCGCTCAGGACGTGCTTGCCGGCCGTCAGTGCCGCCAGGTTCCACGGACCGTGCAGGCCGTTGGCGAGCGGGTTGTAGACGACGTCGACCTCGGGGTCGGCCAGCAGTTCGGCGTACGAGCCGAGGGTCCGCTCCACGCCGTGGGCCGCGGCGAAGGCCTCGGCCCGCGAGCGGTCGCGGGCGGCCACCGCGACCAGGCGGTGGCCACTCGCCCGGGCCGGGGCGACGAGGGAGCGCTCGGTGATGCGCGCGGCTCCCAGGATTCCGATGCGCAGGGGTTCCCGGCCGGTTTCGCTCATGTCCGCCGTACCTCCTCGATGGTGACGGGACGGTGCTCGTGCAGCGACAGTGTGCACGCCTCGGCGATCCAGCCCGCCTCCAGCGCGTCGGCGACCGTGCACGGCGAGGGCCGGGAACCGGCCACGACCTCGGTGAACGCGGTCAGTTCGGCGCGGTAGGCGGCGGCGAAGCGGTCCATGAAGAAGTCGTGCGGGGTGCCCGCGGGGAAGGTCACGCCCGGCTCCACCGACCGCAGCGGCAGCTTGTCCTCCAGCCCCACCGCGATGGAGTCGGCGAAGCCGTGGAGCTCCATGCGGACGTCGTGTCCCCGGCCGTTGTGACGGCTGTTGGAGACCACCGCCAGGGTGCCGTCGTCCAGCGTGAGCACCGCGCCGGTGGTGTCGGCGTCGCCCGCCTCCCTGATGTAGTCGGCGCCCCGGTTGCCGCCGGCCGCGTACACCTCGGTCACCTCCCGGCCGGTCACCCAGCGGATGATGTCGAAGTCGTGCACCGAGCAGTCCCGGAAGATGCCCCCGGACGCGGCGACGTACGCGGCCGGCGGCGGCGCCGGGTCCAGCGTGGTCGAGCGCACGGTGTGCAGCTTGCCCAGCTCCCCGGAGCGTACGGCGGCCCGCGCGGCGACGAAACCGGCGTCGAAGCGGCGGTTGAAACCGATCTGGACCGGCACGTCACGGCCCCCGACGGCCTTCAGCACCGCCACGCCCTCGCCGATGGTGCGGGCCACCGGCTTCTCGCAGAAGACGGGCACGCCCGCCTCGACGCAGGCGAGGATCAGCGCCGGGTGGGCGTCGGTCGCGGCGGCGATCACCACGCCGTCCACCCCGGCCGCGAGCACGGCCTCGGGGGAGTCCGCGACCTCGGCGCCGAACCGCTCGGCGGCGGTCTTCGCGGCGTCCGTGAACGGGTCGGAGACGACGAGGGACTCGACGGCGCCGAGCCCCGCCAGGGTCTCGGCGTGGAAGGCGCCGATACGGCCGAGACCGAGGATTCCGATGCGCATGGGGACGGTGCTCCTTGCTTGCGGGTACGTACGAGCGGAGATGTGCGGGGAGATCAGTCGAGGCCGCCGAGGACGTTCTGGTCCCAGTCGATCACGGAGCCGGTGACCACCCCGGAACGGTCGGAGAGCAGCAGGACCACGAAGTCGGCGATCTCGTCCGGTTGGCCGAGTCTGCCCATCGGCAGCCGCGCGGCGGCCTGTTCGCGCCAGTCGTCCCCGGCGCCGTGGAAGGCGCGCTGGGTGGCGTCCTCGCCCTCGGTGGCGGTCCAGCCGATGTTCAGGCCGTTGATCCGGATCCGGTCCCAGCGATGCGCGTGCGCCGCGTTCCGTGTCAGGCCGATCAGCCCGGCCTTCGCGGCGACGTACGGTGCCAGGAACGGCTGCCCGCCGTGCGCGGACGAGGTGATGATGTTGACGACCGTGCCGGGGGCCGCGCGCCGCACCATGTCCGCGACGGCGGCCTGCATGGCGAAGAACGGCGCCTTGAGGTTGATCGCGATGTGCTGGTCGAACAGTTCGGGTGTGGTGTCGAGCAGCGTCCCGCGGGAGGTCAGGCCGGCGGAGTTGACCAGGCAGTCGACCCGCCCGTACGCCTCCACCACCCGCGCGACGCAGGCCTTGGCTTGCTCGGCGTCCGCCAGGTCGGCCCGCGCGAACATCGCCTTGCCGCCCGCGGCGGCCAGCTCGGCCACCAGCGCCTCACCCGGCTCCGGGCGCCGCCCGCTCACGGCCACGACCGCCCCCGCGCGGACCGCGGCCCGCGCGACGGCCGCGCCGACGCCCTGACTGCCACCGTTGACGAGGACGACCTTGTCGTCGAGAAGTCCCATGCCGGTGTCCGGGTCCCTTCAGCTCTCGCGCCGCTTGGCGCCGGTTCGCAGTTCGCCCCGCAGGGTCCGGGCGGTCCAGCCCTCGCGCAGGGCCCGGCGGACGACGTCGGCCTGCGAGGGCGGGGCCAGGCCCTCGACCGGCGGGTCGCTGTCGAGGTTGGTGGGGAAGGGGTAGCCCTCGGCGCTCGCCGCGATCACGTTCTCCAGCCACCGCTCGCCGGCGCCCTCGCCCTGCCGCTTGAGGAGCACCGGGTAGACGGCGCCCGCCACGGCCTCGCGGTCCACCGTCTCCATCGCCCGGCCGAACGCCGAGGACACCTGGAGCAGGTTGGCCATGCGCCGGATGTCCGCCGAGTGGTTGGTGCCGGCGGCGTGGAACAGCGCCGGGTTGAAGAACACCGCGTCGCCCTTGGCGAGCGGCAGCTGGACGTGGTGCTCCCCGAAGTACGCCCGGAACTCCGGGAGCCGCCAGGCGAGGTAGCCCGGCTCGTACTTCTGCGAGTGCGGCAGGTACAGCGTGGGCCCGGACTCCACGGGCATGTCACAGTGCGCCACCGCGCCCTGGAGGGTGAGCACGGGGGAGAGGCGGTGCACATGCGCCGGGTAGGCGGCGGCGACCTCGTTGGAGAGGAAGCCGAGGTGGTAGTCGCGGTGCGCGGTCTGCGCCGCGCCGCCCGGGTTGACCACGTTGACCTGGGAGGTGACCTGGTAGCCGGGGCCGAGCCAGGCCGAGGAGACCAGCGCGACGATCTCGTTGCCGTAGTAGTCGGCGAACGCCTCGGGGTCGTACAGGGCCGCCTTCTCCAGGGCGTTCCATACCCGGTCGTTGGCGCCCGGCCGGGCGAAGTGGTCACCGGCGCCGGCGCCCGAGGCGCGCTGCTCGGCGATCAGGGCGTCGAACACGGCGGTGGTCCGGTCCACCACGGCCGGGTCGGCGAAGGCCCCGCGGATCACCACGATGCCGGGGCCGTCCGCGAACGCGCGCACCAGTTCGGCCTGGACGGCACGGCGGTCGGCGAGGACGAGCCGGGCGGCGTCGTACAGCGGCACGTTCCGCTCGACGGCACTGGCGTGCGGGTAGGCGGCGGCATCCGTCGGCTGCTCGACCAGCGCGCGGAAGGCGTCCAGGTCGCAGTCCCGCTCGGACAGCCAGGCGGCCGGCGCGGGCGTCTGCCGGTAGGTGGAGGTGGACATGGGGTCGTCCCTTCGGGTCACGGAGCGACGCGGCTGGTGTCATTCTTGTCAGTACAAACCCTTCGAACAACCAGCAGGAAGCCATCAAAAACCCCTCAGGAGCCGATGTGGGCCACCCCTTCCCGATCCGGGAAATCGCACGTCAGGCCGGGTTGAGCGAGGCCACGGTGGACCGGGTCCTCAACGGCCGGGGAGGAGTGCGGGAGAGCACCGCGCGGGAGGTGCGCCGGGCGATCGCCGACCTGGACCGGCAGCGCACCCAGGTCCGGCTGGTCGGCCGGACGTTCATGGTGGACATCGTGATGCAGTCGCCGGAGCGGTTCTCCACCGCCGTCCGGGCCGCCCTGGAGGCCGAACTGCCCTCCCTGCACCCGGCGGTGGTCCGCTCCCGCTTCCACTTCCGGGAGACGGGCCCGGCGGGGGAACTGGTCGCGGTCCTGGACCGGATCGGCCGGCGCGGCTCCCAGGGCGTGTTCCTCAAGGCGCCCGACGTCCCCGAGATCACCGCGGCCGTCGGCCGGCTCGCGGCGGCCGGCGTTCCGGTGGTGACCCTGGTGACGGACCTGCCCGTGAGCGCCCGGATCGGCTACGTCGGCAGCGACAACCGCGCGGCGGGCGCGACCGCCGCCTACCTCATGGGACAGTGGCTGGGCGAGGGCCCCGGCAATGTGCTCACCAGCCTCTCCAGCGGCTCCTTCCGCAACGAGGAGGAGCGCGAGATGGGCTTTCGCGCCACCATGCGCACCCGGCACCCCGGGCGGAGCCTCGTCGAGATCACCGAGGGACAGGGCCTGGACGCCACCCAGTACGACCTGGTCCGGGCCGCCCTGGAACGCGACCCGGAGATCCGCGCGGTCTACTCGATCGGCGGCGGCAACATCGCCACCCTGCGCGCCTTCGAGGACGCGGGGCGCGAGTGCGCCGTGTTCGTCGCGCACGACCTCGACCACGACAACACCCGGCTGCTGCGCGAGCACCGGCTGTCCGCCGTGCTCCACCACGATCTGCGCCACGACCTGCGCGAGGCCTGCCACCTGGTGATGCGCGCCCACGGCGCCCTGCCGCCCGCCGGACCCACCCTCCCCTCCGCGATCCAGGTCGTGACCCCCTACAACATGCCGCCCCTGACGTCGGCGGGGTGACGGCCGGGCGTGTAGCCCCGTGCGGCCGGCCGGGCCTGCCTACCGTCGTGCGCATGAGGAATCCGACCCCGGAAGGCGGGCCCGAGCGGCTGATCACGCTCGCCGACGGCGTGTTCGCCATCGCCATCACCCTGCTCGTCCTGGACGTCTCCGTACCGCAGGGGCTGAACTCCGAGGAGTTCCACCGGGCCCTGGGCGACGTGCTGCCCAACCTGGGCGCCTACGCGATCAGCCTGGCGGTGCTGGCCGGCTTCTGGCGCGACCACCGCGCGATCTTCCGCACGGTCCGGCAGGTGGACGGGCAGGTGATCTCACTGACCGTGCTCGGTCTGGGCCTCGCGGCGCTGCTGCCGTTCCCGACCGCGCTGGTCTCCGAGTACGGCGAGGAACGCGCCTCGGTGGTCATCTACGCGGCGGCGGTCGCCGCACTCGGTGCCGTCCACCTGGCGCTGGCCGCCCTCGTCGCCCGGCGCCCCTGGCTGCGTGGCGGGGCCGCCCCCGTGCGGGACGAGACGCTCTCCGCCATCGACCTGGGGGTGACGGTGGTGGTGTTCCTCGTGACCATTCCGCTGGCCCTGCTCATGGGGCCCGGCGCCATGTGGTGGTGGCTGGTGCTGGTACCGGTCAAGGTGTGGCTGGGCCGCCGGGAGAACGTGGCCCGCTGACGGCCGGTCAGGCCGGCGCGTCCACCGTCACCCAGGCCCTGCTCTCCGCCGACCGCGCCATCGCGTCCAGCACCGTGGCGCTGTGCACGGCGTCGGCGAGAGTGGCCCCGTAGGGCACTCCCTCCGCGACGGAGCGCAGGAAGCGGTACGCCTCGATCACCTTCAGGTCGTCGTAGCCCATGGCGTTCGCGGCACCCGGCTGGAAGGCGCCGAACTCCCCGTGGTCCGGGCCGACGTAGACGGTGCTGACGGGCTGGTCCTGGTAGACGGTGCCCCGGCTGACGCCCAGTTCGTTCATCCGGCGGAAGTCCCAGAACACCGCTCCCTTGGTGCCGTGCACCTCGAAGCCGTAGTTGTTCTGCTCGCCGACCGACACCCGGCACGCCTCCAGCACCCCGCGCGCACCGGAGGCGAACCGCAGCAGACAGCTGACGTAGTCCTCGTTCTCCACCGGGCCCGGTTCGCCGCCGGCCGCGCGGGAGTGACCGGCCGTGGCGCCCGCCGGGCGGGCCCGCTCGGGCAGGAAGACCGCCGTGTCCGCGGTCAGTGAGGCGATGTCGCCGAGCAGGAAGCGGGCCAGGTCGGCGCCGTGCGAGGCCAGGTCGCCGAGCACCCCGCTGCCCCCGCGCTCCCGCTCGTAGCGCCAGGTCAGCGCACCCTCGGGATGGGCCGCGTAGTCGCTGAAGAGGCGGATGCGGACATGGGTGACGGTGCCGATGTCACCGGAGGCGATCAGCTCGCGGGCCGCCTCCACGGCGGGCGCGTTGCGGTAGTTGAAGCCGACCGCCCCCTGGACTCCGGCCTCGGCGACCGCGTGCGCGACCGCGCGGGCGTCGTCCGCGCCCAGGCCCACCGGCTTCTCGATCCAGATGTGCTTGCCGGCCCCGGCCATCGCGACACCGATCTCGCGGTGCAGGAAGTTCGGGGCGGTGATGCTGACGGCCCGCACCCGGGGATCGGCGGCCACCTCCCGCCAGTCGCGGGTCGCCGAGGCGAACCCGAACCGCGCGGCGGCCTCCTCGGCCCGGCCCGGCACCTCCTCGGCGACCGTGACCAGCTCGGGACGGAGGGCCAGCTGCGGATAGTGGTGCCGCACGCGTGCGTACGCCTGGGTGTGCACCCGCCCCATCCAGCCGAATCCGACGACGGCGACACCCAGCGCGTCCACCATGAAAGCCTCTCTCCGGCCCGGTCCGTGTCCTGTCCGCTCACCTTCTGCGGGGATCCGGAGTCCTGTCAACCTTTTGACAGGACAATGTGCGCGCCGGAAGTGGTGCCCGCAATACGGCGAACAAAATTGTTGACAATATTGTTTGGCTGGATTTACGTTCGACAGGCACTCACTCAGGGAGGGCGACCATGCCGAACCGAGCCCGTCCGGGTACCGGGGAGCAGGCCAAACAGCTTGCGCTCGGGCAGCTGCGGGAGGCGATCTCGCGCGGCGAGATGGCGCCGGCGCAGCGGCTGGTGGAGAACGAACTCGCCGAGCAGTTCGGCGTGACCCGGGCCAGCATCCGGGCCGCGCTGATCGAGCTGGAGTCCCAGGGGCTCGTGGAGCGGATCCGCAACCGTGGTTCACGGGTGCGGGTGGTGACCGTGGAGGAAGCGGTCGCCATCACCGAATGCCGCCTGGTCCTCGAAGGTCTCTGCGCGGCGAAGGCGGCGGCCGCCGTCACCGACGCACAGGTCACCGAACTCGAGGACCTGGGCACGTCGATGCGCAAGGCCGTGGCCGACGGCGAACCGCTCACCTACTCGGAGCTCAACCACGAACTCCACGCCAGGATCCGGGAGTTCTCCGGCCAGTTGACGGCCGTGGAACTACTGGAGCGGCTCAACGCCCAACTGGTGCGGCACCGCTTCCAGCTGGCGCTGCGACCGGGGCGTCCGCAGCAGTCCCTGAACGAGCATCTGGCCATGATCGAGGCGATCGGGGCCAGGGATCCGCAGGCGGCCGAGGCGGCCGTCCGCGCCCACCTCACCAGCGTGATCGAGGCGCTGCGCGACTGACACACGCACCCCGACCCCGGGCGGACGCGTCGACCACACCGGCACCGTCGGGATATCCGGCGTACCGGGCACGGCCGCCCCGGTCGTCATCGAGTCCCCGCAGGGCGAGGGCCCGCTGCTGCCCACCGGCAACGTCCGCGACACGATCGCCGGCACCGAGGTGACCCGCGTCGACAACGGCATGCCGGTGGTGCTGATCCCGGCGGCCGCGCTGAAGGTCACCGGGTACGAGACGCCGGCGGAACTGGAGGACGACGCGGTGCTCGCCGACCGCCTCCGGGAGATCCGGCCGGCGGCCGGGCGCCTGATGGGTCTCGGGGACGTCGAGGGCGCCACCGTGCCCAGACCGACCCTGCTCGCCCCGCCCCGGCACGGCGGCGCGGTCACCACCCGCACCTTCATCCCGGTGCGCTGCCACACCTCCATCGGCGTCCTGGGCGCCGCGAGCGTGGCGGCCGGACTGCGCGTCGCGGGCGGGGTGGGGAAGCAGGTCGCGCAGCTCCCCGGGGCCGGCGACCGCGTACGCGTCGAACACCCCACCGGCTTCCTGGAGGTCGACGTCCACGTCGACCCCGCCTCCGCCGTGGTCCGCCGCACCGCCGTCGTACGCACCGCGCGCAAGATCTTCGACGGCACCGTCTTCCCCGGTCCGCCGGGACGGCACCGGTCCCCGCACAACGCCCTGGAGGCACCCATGACCCCGCCGCTCGGTGACATCGCCCATGTCGGCCACGCCCAGCTGTTCACGCCCGACCTGGACGCCAGCGTCGCCTTCTTCACCGACTACCTCGGCCTGACCGTCAACTTCGCCGTGGCCGGCGCGGCGTCGATGGTGTTCATCGGGATCGCCGCGCTGCGGACCTCGCGGTCGGCGCAGCGGGACGGCGAGCCGCAGCAACTGGCCACCGCCGGCTGAGCGCGGATCGCCCGCACAGTGCCCCCGCATCCCTTGGGCGAATTCCAGGGGGCGCGGAGGCACTGTGCGTGGGGCAGGGGTGCGCTCGGCCGCGCCCCGTCCGGCCCTCGTCCGCCCCGCCGCCCCGCCGCCCCGCCGTACGGAGTCGACGCTCCTCGCGTCCCGACGCCACCGTGTACATGCGGTACTGTTGACCTGCGTGATCACGCGGTCCACCCGCGCGAACCGCATCGGGACGTGGCGCAGCTTGGTAGCGCACTTGACTGGGGGTCAAGGGGTCGCAGGTTCAAATCCTGTCGTCCCGACGTGCAACGGGCCGTCGGCCCGGCTCAGGGCCTTGCCTCACCTCGTGAGGCAAGGCCCTCAATCGTGTAGGGGCCACCGAACGGGGGAGCCCCGCATGCGGGGCTCCGGCCCGGGCCTGAGTCTGGGTCCATGAGTATCCGTCCATGGGTGATCGTCGAGGCTCCGGACCGTCGAGGTCTTCGCCGTGTCGTCGTGGACGGGAAGCCGGTGGGCAGTGCCTGGTCACTGACCCAGCTGCGGGAAATGCTCGGTCGCCTCGGTTATCCGGAGGACATGGACCTGGAGGACCCGGCGTCCGTGCGGTGGCGCGGAGGGGACAGCGGGACGTGGCCCGACCGCGCTCGGCGCAGGCACACGGTCCTCGTGCTGATGATGACGGGAATGCTCGCTTCCGTGATCCTGAACGTAGTGATCGGATGGCCGGATGCCGTCGGTGCCCTCACTTTCGCGCAACGAATAAGCGGGTCCCTGATCCTCATCTCCGGCATGGTGCAGGGCGTGGCAGTGCTCGCGGTGCTCGACTACTGGGGGACACGGCGGTACAAAAGTTCCGGAGCTGTCGTCCTCCTGGGAGTCATCATCACGGCGGCCACTGAAGGGCTTCTTCTCTTCATGTGGTTCGACGAAAAGGAATACACGCCCTATCTGCTGGTCTTCATGCCCCTTCTGTGCTGGTCCCTGTGGGCGCTCTGGCTCCTTGTCCGGGAGAGGGCCTGGCAGGGTATCCCGATTCCCAGGACGTTTGCGGCCGGTGTGGTCGCCACCGCACTCATGAGCGCCGTGAGTCTGGCGTATTCGACCATGTACCAGCCCTCGGCGGCTCCCATGCACTTCATTTTGAAAGCGGAATTCGGCGAGGCTCGGGCCGATCACAGGAATCCGTTCGTGCATGTCCCGCTGAAGCTTTACATGAAGAACGCCGGAGGGATTCCGGTCTACATCATCAACGATGACTACGCGGTGTACGGAAGAATCGCTGAATATTCTGACGGTGAGGACCGGCTGGAGGAGTGGAGAAGGAGTCTGGACGAGGGGACCGAAGGGGAAGCCGAACGTTACGTCGGTCAACTCGGATTCACCACGATAAGCAGTGGCCAATTCTATCGCCCAGGTGACTCGCTCGATGTCGGACAGGAATACGCCATGGAGCGTGTGTTCCAGATGCCGATAGACACCGAGTTCGACACGGTGAACATTTTCCTGCAGATCACGTACATGAGGAAGGACCGAGGGAAGCTCGACGTGACGGAATTTCGGCGCGCGCACCGTTCATGGGACAAGAGGGAGGGGCGGTACTATTGCCTTCCCAAAAAATGCGGGGAAGAACTTTACTACCATGGCAGGGTGCGGCACAACAACAACCTTGTCAACGTGACGCGCAAACCGAGATATGTGACGGCGGTCTGGTCCCCCAGGGAAAGGCCGCTGTATTCTATTTCGTCGTTTCACTTCAAGGGCATGATCGACCGCGCGAAGGAAAGAAGGGACGTGGGTAGATACGGCGCTTCGACGACTTACGCCGACATGGAGGTACCCGTCGCCAAGCTGTTGGGGGAGGCGGCAGGCTGACCGGGGCCGGATTCCTTCTACGCTTCCTCCTCGACCATCTGGAGCCAAGTCTCTATTTCCACGCCCTGACGGTCGAGCTGCCGAGCCGACTGCAGGCAGTGAAGGCCCGGAACGCCGACGGTGCCGAACAGCCTGCCGGCCGGCACGACAGCGGCGAGCCCGGTGACGAGCGGTGCGACGTCGAACGGGGCGTTGTCGTACTCGTTGTTCTGCAGCTGGGCCTGGACGTCGAGGGAGTCGGATCCGGATTCCCTGGCTTTCCAGTAGTCCTTCACCCCTTCGGCGTCCCACCGTGCGGGAGACAGTTCTTCGATGCCCCGGGTGAGAGTGCGGTCGGGGACGGACTTGAAGAGGGCGTTGGTGCAGACTTCGGCGGCCTTGCCGAGTGGTACGTCCGGCAGGCCCTGAGCGAAGGCGGTCTTCTTCATCTGCTCGTTCAACCGGGCGAGCTGCTCGTCCGCTTTTCGCCGCGCCTCCTCCCGGTCCTCGTCCGACACCCTGGGATCACTGCTGTCCTGCAGTGACGAACTGGCTTCGTCCGCCGTCTCCGCGAGACCGTGCCGGTCCCCGTCGGATGTCTCGGACCGGCCGATCGTCTCCAGTGCGACGCCTATCGTCGCCGCGTCCTGGCGGGACTGCTGCGCGGCGCTGATTCCGCTCCTGGCCGCGCTTCCGTCCGGCACCGGCTTCGCGCCCGTGCTCCACATCAGCACGCGGTACAGCTGCTTGATGCTGTTGGCCAGATGCTCCCTCAGCTCCCGCGATGTCGAGGGGTCGCCGATCAGATCCAGGACGGATGTACACCTCTGCACCGTCAGGACGACAGCGGACCGCTCCTCGGGAGGAGCTCCCGCAGCGCTGACCGATTTCAGCGCGGAAACCATCTGCTTCACGATCACGATCAGTTCTTTCCGCACCTCGGGAGGCGTCCCTGAGTCATTGATCACTTCCAGTGCGGCAGCGATCTCCTTCGCGCTCCCGATGACCCCTTCCCTCTCCTGCGGTGGTATCTCCTGCTTCTCGGTCGCCTGCAGGACGGTGGTCAACTGCGTCACACTCGGCGTGAGCTCTTCGGGAGCCTCTTCCGTTTCCTGGGCCAACACTTCGGTTACTTCTTCAATTTCCTCCTTCTGTTCCACGGTGGGCTCGGGAGTCGTCCGATCCGGTTCTTCTTCGGATGCGGTCGACTGGTCCTCGTCCGGTGTTCCGTCCTGTTCCTCGCCCTCACTCGTCGGGGAATCACCGGGTTCCGTCGGTTCTGCCGGTTCCGTCGGTTCCGTCGGTTCGGTCTCCTCCGGAGGGGCGCTCGGCTCCGTCGGTTCCGTCTCTTCCGAAGGGGCGCTCGGTTCCGTCGGCGGAGGATCCGGGGGCGAAGGTTCTGCCGGTGGAGTGGGCGGAGGAGGCGTCGTCTGAGCGGGTATTCCCACCGTGATTCCGTCGCCGGTGTGAGATGCTGCCGCGGCAGTCGTCAGACTTGCGGGAAACGCAAGCGTTGCAGCCACGACGGATGCGCTGACAGTGCGGGATACATGTCGCCGGGTGGTCCTGGCCATGAGGGTTCCAGATGCGGTTGGCCTCGTGCTGTGGTTCCCCCGCGTGGCCTGCCCTTTTACGGGCGGCACTGCGAAGAGATTGAAATGTGGATCGGGTGATACAGGACCGATATAATTCCACTCTTCACCCGCACGGTACGACCCGCAACGTGAAGCACCGTTGCCGCCGTCGCCCGCCGGGACCCTCCCGCGCGACGCGTCGTCGATGACAGCTGCCCCTCGCCGCCGGGTCCGGCCGCGGTCGTCGTCGGCCGGCACGGATGCCGTGTGAACACCAGGTGTGGCGTGGGCCGGGAACGCCACCCTCCCCCGAAGGTGACGTCCCCGGCCGCTCCCCCGGCGCCGGACTGTGGCTCGGATCTCCGCGGGCGGCCGTCGTGTGCCGTTACCAGCACATGACCGCCGTCTCGCCCGGACCCCACGCGGAGTACAGGCGGACACGGACGTAATAGCGGCGGCCCTTGACCAGCCGGGCCGCGACGGCCGCGTTGTGCGGGGTGCCGCCGTCGTCGTGGCCGGCGAGGAAGCGGGGCTCCCCGCCCCGCTCCTCGAAGAGCACGACGACCCGGTCGGCCTCGCCGAAGGTGCCCACCGTGTAGTCGCGGGTCTCCGGCGGATCGATACGGAAGTCCGCCTGCTCACCGGGGCCCAGACCCAGCGGCACCGAACGGAACGGCACCAGCGCGGGTGGCCGCGGCGGATCGGCCGGCGGGTACCGGCGGAGCACGAACTCCCTGTCGGCGGAGGAGAGGACGCCGGGCGGGTACACACCCCCGTGGTACTGCTCCGGCTCGAGGATCAGCCCCGGCGGCAACGTGTACTGCATGATCGACTGCGGGTCCCAGACGGAGCCGTTGACCTCGTCCGGGCCGAGCCTGCGCAGGATGTTGTGGTACGTCCTGTCCCGGCTCCAGTGGTTCGGCGGGCCCGCCAGCTCGGCGTACACGGCCTCGTCGTCCCAGTGGATACCGGCGTACGGGCTCTGGTGCTCGTGCAGCATGCCCAGCGCGTGCCCGATCTGGTGCAGCACCGTGGCGTGTTCGCCCGGTGCGGTCAGGTCCCAGCCGAAATTCATGGTGCGCTCGTGCACGCCGACGCGGAGCGCGTCCCTGCCCACGGCCGACCAGGTGCCCTCACCGAGCTGGAACCCGATGCGCAGCTCCGCCTCGGTGCGGTCGCGGACCTCGGTGAACGTCAGGCCCGCCCCGAGTCCCCGCCACTCCTCGAAGCACTCGCGCACGACGTCCTGCTGCTCCTTGGCCCCGCCCCACGGGACCCACCGGGTCCGCCCGGTCCCGGGAACGGCGATCTCCGACCCCTCGGTGTCGCCGTCGAAGAAGCAGTAGTGCAGCACGGTGCCGTTGACCCACAGCCGCCGCCCGCCGATCAGCGCGCCGAGCCGCTCGGCGGCCAGGCCCGGCGGGTACGCGGGGGCCGGCTGCGGCGGCAGCGAGCAGTGGCGAGCGGTCATGGATCACAGGCTGCCGTGCGGTGGGGCCGGGCACCTGAGTCGGAGTCTGCTCAAGCGCCCCTGTATCAGGCTTGAGTAGCCGTGCTCCTGTTCTCGTGACGACTTCGCGACGGGATGCCACCGGGCGGTACGAGCCGAACGGGAAGGACGCGACGACCCTTCGGCCGCCCTGGACGTTCACCGGCCGGGAGGACGAACTCGACCTGGTACGAAGCCCGCTGACCGGCGCGGGGCGGGGGATCGTGGTGACCGGAGCGGCGGGACGGGGCAAGACCCGGCTCGTCACCGAGGCGATGCGGGGCACCGACCGCGCCCGTGTCACCGGGACGCCGCAGACCCGGCACCTGCCCTTCGCCGCCTTCGCCCCGCTGCTGCCCGAACCCGTCACCCTGCACCACGCCCTGCGGCAACTCTCCGGTGTGCGCACGCTGTTCGTCGACGACGCCCATCTGCTCGACGACGCCTCCGCCGCCCTGCTCCACCAGCTCGCCGTGCACGGACGCACCCGGCTGCTGGTCGTCGTCGCCGACGGCGAGCCGGTGCCCGCCGCCGTGTCCCGGCTGTGGACCGGGGAGCTGCTGCCCCGCCTCGCCCTGCCGCCACTGCCCCGGGAGGACACCGCGCGACTGCTCGCGGCGGGCGCGGACCCGACCCCGGAGCCGCTCACCGCGAACCGGCTGCACCGGTTGTGCGACGGGGACCTGCGGCTGCTGCGGGACCTCCTGGACGCGGTACGCGCACACGGCCGGCTCACCGGGGGCCGGGGCACCTGGGAATGGCGCGGCCCGCTGCCACTGACCCCGGCCGTACGTGAACGCACCGCCCACCTCCTGGACCGTGCCCGCCCCGGGGAGCGCGAGACGCTCGACCGCCTCGCCTTCGCCGAACCCCTGCCGCTCGACGGCGACAGTGACGGCCTCGACCTCACCGTCCTGGAACGCCTGGAGACCGCGGGCCTGGTCCACGTCGACGACCACGGCGGTATCCGCCTCGCCCATCCCCTGCACGGCCCGATCCTCCGGGCCGCCGCCGGCCGGCTGCGCGCCCGCCGGCTCGCCCGCACACCCGGGGACTGCGCCCCCGCCCTGGACGCCGAGTCGGCGGAGCTGACCCGGCGGATCGAACGGGCCGACGTGACGGCGGTCCCGGCCCCCGTCGGAGACTGGCTCGTGGGCGAGGGGGCGCCGGTCCCGGCCGGGTACGCGGCCCTGCGCGCCCGGTACGCGCGGCTGCGCGGCGCACTCCGGGAGGCGGCCGCATGGGCACGCGAGGGCCTGCGCACCGTCCCCGCCGACCCGGCCTGCCGCACCGAACTCACCCTCGCGGAAGGGACTCCCGAGGCGTACGGCGACCCGTACGGCGCCGTGCGCCTCGGCACCCCCGAACAGGCAGCCGGCCGGCTCACCGGCGTCTTCGCCGACCACGCCGACGCCCTCGCGCGGGCCGACGGGCCCGCACTGGACCGGGTGGGTGAGGAGTTCGAGCGGCGCGGTTTCCTGCTGTTCGCCGCGGAGGCGCACGCGCAGGCCGTCTCCGCCCACCGGGAACCGCACGCCGCCCGTACCGCGCGCACGCGTGCGGTCGCTCTCGCACGCCGCTGCGAGGACGCCCGTACGCCGGCCCTCGAGGGCCTGGTCATGGGTGAACTCACCGCGCGTCAGCGGCAGATCGTCATGCTGGCCGCGGCGGGCCTGAGCAACCGGCAGATCGCGGAGCGCCTCACCCTTTCCGTTCGCACGGTGGGTAATCACCTGTACGGGGCGTACACCCGGCTGGGGGCCACCGTGCCCCGTCAGATCGCCTGACAGCTCGGGAGTCCTGTTTCGTCGGCGGCTGCGGGTGGTCGGTGGCTGGTCGCGCAGTTCCCCGCGCCCCTTCAGGGTGGTGCAGCCGACCCACCTCAAGGGGCGCGAGCAGCCACGACTCACCCGCAGCCGCCCACGGCGGGATCACGCCGCCCCGAAGGCGGTGAATGCCCAGCCCGTCGCCCGGTGCAAGGCGTCCGGTGGCAGCGCGGCGCGGGCATCGCGCAGGGCCTCCGCCAGGGAGAGGCCCGTGTCGAGGCCCGTATGGAGGGCCACCATGAGGGGGACCGCCGCCGCATCGTTGACGGGGGCGCTGCACGCCACCACCCCCGCCGTGCCCAGCGGCAGCAACGCCGTGACCAGGCCGAGGAGTTCGTCGGCGCCGACCGTGGCGAACCGCGCGGTGTCGCAGCAGGACAGGATGATGCGGTACGGGCTGCGGTCCAGCCGCTCGAAGTCGTGCACGATCAGCGGCCCGTCGGCCATCCGCAGGGACGAGAACAGCGGACCGTCCGCACGGAACGTGCCGTGCGCGGCGATGTGCGCCAGCCCCGCCCCGTCCAGCTCCCGCAGCACGCGCGGCACCGTCGCGTCGTCGTACTCCAGGATGGTCGCACCGCCGTAGCGGCCGGCCAGCTCGGACACCTCCGCGCCGCCCGTCGCGAGACCCGGACCGCGCACCAGCACCTGGCGGTCCCGGGGCGGCGGCGCCGTCTCCTTCGCGCGCAGCCAGCTGCTCGCCGACGGCGACACGCTCAGCACCCGCTCCCGCAGCGAGGGCAGCAGCGCCCACGGCACCCGGTGCAGCCGCCCCGGCGGCACGATCACCACCGGGCCGTCACCGAGGTGCGCCGCGGCCGGACCGAGCAGCAGCTCCTCCAGCCGGCGGCCCGCGGCCTCCACCACCGGCAGCCGCGCCTGCGCCCCCGGATGCGCCAGCCGCCGCAGCCCCGCCTGCACGTGCTCCGCCTCGGTCTCCGCAGCCGCCAGCAGCCCGGCCTCGAACCGCCGCACCTGCCCCTGCCCGCACAGCAGCACCTGCACCCGCCCGTCGAGCACGGCGAGTTCCACCAGCTGTCCGTCGTCGCCGTCGCCCAGCCGCGCGAGCAGCCGGCCGACGTCGAAGCGGTCCCCGTCGCCGGGGGCCTCGCCGCGGATGTGCAGCGTCCGGGAGCGGATCTCCCGTTCCAGCCGCCGCTGTTCCCGCTCCAGCGCCGGCACGGGCCTGCCCTCCATGCGGGCCTCCTCCGCGCGGGCGGCGATCTCCCGGTAGGCGGTCATACCGCTGAGCAGCGCCGGGTCGGCGGGCGGCCGGGTGGGCGGTGCGGACAGGGCGGTGGCCCGCCAGCGCTCGCTCCACACCAGCAGCCGCCGCGGTCCGCCGGAGACCAGGCTGGCCTGCTGGGCGAGCGCGGCCAGCTCCGCGCCCTGCGCGGTGGCGCGGGCCCGCAGCTCCGAGGCGCCCAGTGTCATCCGGTGGTCGTCGAGCACGTCGAGACCGCGCCGGCAGGCCTCCAGCACGCCCCGCGCGGAACCGGCGGACCGCGCGCGCAGCGCCTGCGCCGCCCAGCCCGTCATCCGCGCGAGCGGCGGCCCGCCGTGTCTGCTCCGCGCGGCGACCGCGAGATGCCGCTCCGCGTCCGCCGTCCAGCCCAGGTCCAGCGCGATCCGGCCCGCGAGCAGGGACGCCTCCGGGGCGGCCGGGGCACCGAGCGCGGCCAGCCTCTCCGCCACCGCCGCCGCGTCCGCGACCAGCCGGCCCGAACCGCGCCCGGCCGCGTGCCGGGCCCCGATCAGCACCAGCCGCGCGTGCGTCTCCCACCAGGTGCGCCGCTGCCCCGCGAACAGCCGTACCGCGAGCGCCGCGCGGGCGATCGCGGTCCCCGGCTCGCCGGCCAGCCGGGCCGCCCGCGCGGCGGCCAGCAGCAGCTCCGCCCTGCGCGTGGACTGCCCGCCGATCCCGTCCAGCGCCCGGAGCGCCGCGTCCGCCTCGGCCAGCGCCTCCGCGGCGAGACCGGCCGCCATCAGCACCTCGCAGCGCCGGATGTTCAGCATGAACGTCGGCGTGCCGAGCTTGGCGTACCGCTCCTCCGCCTCGTCGAGCAGCCGCAGCGCCGCCGGGACGTCGCCGGAACGGAACGCGGCCAGCCCCCGGCTCTCCACCGCGTCCGCCTTGTCGTGCTCCTGGCCGGTGGTGTCCCACAGCGCCTCGGCCGCCGTGAAGTCGGCGTCCGCCCGCTCCACCGAGCCCAGCGCCAGATGCACCGTCGCCCGCAACGTCAGCGCCCGCGCCGTCCAGATCACGTCCTCGGCCTGCCGCAGTACGGGAATGGCCCGCCGTACGTCCTCCAGGGCCTCCTTGTGATGGCCCAGCACCCACCACGAGTACGCCCTGCGGAACAGCACCCGCGCGCGGGTGTGTCCGGTGCCGCGCTCGACGCCGCGCCCCAGCGCGTCCATGCCCTGCCGGGTGCGCCCCGCGTGCACCAGTGCGACCCCGAGCGTGGCGAGGACGTCCGCCTCCCGCTCGGCCGAGTCCGCGCGCGCCGCCCAGGCCCGGGCCCGGCGCAGATGGGTCAGGGCCAGCCGCATGTCGCCGAAGTCCCGCTGCCAGATGCCGATCACCTGATGGGCGACGGAGGCGTGCAGGGGTGGTGGACGGTCACCCAGCACCTCTTCCGCCCTCGCCAGCGCCTCACCCGGGGCGGCGAACACCATCGGCAGCAGTTCCAGCACCGTGTCGCTTCCGGCTGTCACCCCACGATGGTAGTGGTCCGCAACCACGCCTCACAGATATGACGTTGTATCAAACACCCGCTCCGCGGCTCTGCATACACGACAGCTCCGCGGCACCGGCCGCCGTCGCACCAGTGGAGGACACGCATGGCACCACAGCGATTCCGCGAGCAGTTCGCACAGATCCAGCGCTCGATGCCCGACGTCCCCCTGGCGATGGGGCCGGACGACGCGGGCGAGTTCCTCTACGAGAAGGGCGTGGTCCTCGCCCGCGACGGCGAGGAGGCCCGCGTCGTCGAGGACACCGTGCGACAGCACTTCACCACGTTCGCCGGCCTCACCCCGGACCAGGTGCGCCGGACGAGCCCGGAGACCAACCGCTCCGGCATCACCCGCATCCGGGTCGCCGACCCCGGCCAGGGCGACGGCAGCGGCGACCCGGCGGTCGCGGGGGCGCTGCGCGCGCTCTCGGCGACCGAGGGGCGCGCCGGACACCGGCTGATCAGCCGCAACCACGTCGTGTCGATCGCGGTCAACGCCTGTCCGGGCGACGAACCCGTGCCCGTACCGCGCGGCGGGCAGCCCAACCCGGCCGTCGCCGACGCCGCGCACGACCCGGACACCGCCGTCGGCGTGCTCGTCATCGACACCGGCCTCATGCACGACCACCGCTCCTACCCGCCGCTCGCGTACACCCGGGGCGACGCCCAGGTCGCGGAGTGCGACGGCGACGGGGTCCTCCAGCAGTACTGCGGGCACGGTACGTTCATCGCCGGACTCGTCGCGGCCGTCGCCCCGGGCACCGACATCACCGTCCGCGGCACGCTGAACGACGCGGGCGCCGTCCTGGAGTCCGAGTTCGGCGAGAAGCTCTTCGAGGCCGTCGACCAAGGCGGCTGGCCCGACGTCATCAGCCTCTCCGCCGGCACCTCCAACGGCCGCACCGACGGGCTCCTCGGCGTCGACGCCTTCATGCGGGAACTGCGCGAGCGGCCCACCCTGCTGGTCGCCGCCGCCGGCAACAACGCCAGCGCCACCCCCTTCTGGCCCGCCGCCTACGCCGATCTGCCCGGCTACGAGAACGCGGTGCTGTCCGTCGGCGCGCTGCGCGGGGACGGCGAGTTCGGCGCCTGCTTCAGCAACCACGGCGGCTGGGTGAAGGCCTACGCCCCCGGCGAGCGGCTCACCAGCGCCCTCACCGGATTCGAGACCCCCGTCCCGTACGTGTACCAGCACTCCACCTACGACGCCTGCCGCTACGGATTCACCTACGCCTGCACCTGCCACCACCCGCGCCACACCGGCGTACTGAGCGAGGACGGCGGCTCCGGCAAGCCGGACCAGGTGATGTTCGAGGGACTCGCCCAGTGGAGCGGGACCTCGTTCGCCACCCCCGTCGCCGTCGGCATGGTCGCCGCCCACATGACCGCGCAGGCGGAGACCGACCCGCGCAAGGCCCGCCGGCAACTGCTCGACGCCACCACCGAGTACGCGCAAGTGCGCGGGGCGCACGTCCCGGCGCTCCTTCCGCCCACCTGGCGCCCCGTGCAGGTCTCACCGCCCCCGGCACGGGCATGAGGACCGGAACAGTCCCCTCCACGGCGTACGATGACGTGCCGTACACGAGGGGTGGGACCGTGGAGCGTACTGAAGTCGGCGCGTTGGTCCGGTCGGCTGTCGACGGCGACGCGGCGGCCTGGAAGGCGATCGTGGAAGGGCTGGGCCCGCTGGTGTGGTCCGTGGTGCGCGCGCACCGGCTCTCCGACGCCGACGCGCACGAGGTCTACCAGACCGTGTGGTTCCGTTTCGCCCAGCACCTGGGGCGGATCCGGGAACCCGACAAGACGGGCTCCTGGCTGGCCAGTACCGCGCGGCACGAGTGCCTGAAGGTGCACAGGAACGCGCGCCGGCTGATGCTGACGGACGATCCGCAGCTGCTGGACCGGGTCAGTGAGGACGGTGCGCCGGAGCAGTCGCTGCTGGAGGCGGAGGAGGCCGCGGCGCAGAGCGAACGCGTGCGGCGGCTGTGGCAGGAGTTCGAGGAACTGGGCGAGCGGTGCAGGCAGTTGCTGCGGGTGCTGATCGCCTCACCGCCGCCCAGTTATCAGGAGGTGTCCGCCGCGCTCGACATCGCGGTGGGCAGCATCGGGCCGCTGCGCCAGCGCTGTCTGCGCCGGCTGCGGACCCGGCTCGAGGCACGGGGGACGACGTGAACGACATGACCGGCGACGCGGAATTCGACGACGGGCTGCTGGAGGAGGAACTCCGGCAGGCGGCGGCCGTCCTGGACCCGTTGCCTCCTGCCCTGCTGCAGATCGCCGTCGACGCCTACGCGCTGCACGACCTCGACGCCCGCGTGGCCGAGCTGACCTTCGACTCGCTGGTCGACGCCATCCCGGTCAGGGGCGCGACGGACGTGCCGCGCATGCTCACCTTCACCGCCGGTGAGGTGACGCTGGACGTCGAGGTGACCGCGGAGGGCCTGATGGGTCAGGTGCTGCCGCCCCAGCCGGCCCGCGTCGAGGTACTCGGCGGCCCGCAGACCACCGCCCCGCTCACCGCCGACGACCTGGGCCGCTTCACCACCGCCACCCCACCCTCCGGCCCCTTCGCCCTGCGCCTGCGCACCGGCGCGGACGTGGTCGTGACGGAATGGCTCCGCGCCTGAGCCCACCGGGGGGCGGGCCGGACGTACCGGGTGCGCCGTCCCCGGCGGAAGGGGACGGCGAGCGTCCGCGTCGTGGTCGGCCGGGTCAGGCGGAGACGGCGTCGATCAGCGCGGCGAGCGCCGACGCGAGCCGGGTCAGCCCCGGCCCGGCGGGCCCGCCCGGCTCGGTCATGTAGGTGTCCCGGCGGATCTCCACCATCAGGGCGGACACCTCCGCCCGCTCGCCGTAGAACTCCAGCGGTACGTACGTCCCGGCGAACGGGCTGTCCAGCCCCGTCTCCCCGCACGGCGCGAACGCCTCGCGGGCGGCGGCGAGCAGCCCGGGCGGGGTGTGGAAGGAGTCGGTGCCCAGGCAGACCTCCGGCCGCGGCCCGTCGCCGTGCAGTTCGTAGGGCAGCGGCGCGCTCGGATACGAGTGCACGTCGATGACCACGGCCCGCCCGGTCGCCGCGAGCCGGTCGGCGACGGCTTCCGTCATCGCCCGCGCGTACGGCCGGAAGTACCGCTCGATCAGCGGCTCGGCGTCGAACCCGCCGGGCCGCAGCACGTCCTTGTGCGTGGTCCGTGTGTAGACCGCGCCCATGCCGGCGGCCAGCATCTCCTCCCGCTCGTCCGGGAACCGCTCGGGATCGACGACCAGCCGCGACAGCCGGTTCACGAACCGCCACGGCGCGACCCCGGCCGCCCGGGCCGCCGCCTCGGCGATCGACGCGGTGTGCGAGTCGGTGATGTGGTCCAGCTCCCGCTCGAGACCGGCATCGTCCAGCACGATCCCGGCCCGCACGTCCCCCGGTATCTCCCGGGCGGAATGCGGCACATGCAGGATCACGGGGGAGTCCGGATCACCGGAGACGAACTCGAAGGAGGACGGCACATCGGTCATACGGCTGCTCCAGGGGCGTTCTCGGTGGTGCACGACATGATCAAGGTGCCACACGGCACTGACAACGCCACCCCGCAGACGGCTCCGCCCCGGCCGGGCGCGGGGCCGGCCGGGGCGGAGCGTGCGGGCTGCTCGCGTCAGCTCAGGGACGCCAGCGCCTCGTTCCACGTGGTGGAGGGGCGCATGACCGCGGCGGCCCTGGCCGGGTCGGGCTGGTAGTAGCCGCCGATCTCGGCGGGCCTGCCCTGGACGGCGTTCAGCTCCTCGACGATCTTCGCCTCATTGGCGGTGAGCGTCTCGGCGAGCGGCGCGAACGCCTTCGCCAGGTCCGCGTCGTCGCTCTGCGCGGCCAGCTCCTGCGCCCAGTACAGCGACAGGTAGAAGTGGCTGCCGCGGTTGTCGATGCCGCCGACGCGACGGGTCGGGGACTTGTCCTCGTTGAGGAAGGTCGCCGTGGCGCGGTCGAGGGTGTCGGCGAGGACCTTGGCACGGGCGTTGCCCGTGGCCTCGGCGTACTGCTCCAGGGACGGCACCAGCGCGAAGAACTCACCGAGCGAGTCCCAGCGCAGGTAGTTCTCCTTGACCAGCTGCTGCACGTGCTTCGGCGCGGAGCCGCCGGCGCCCGTCTCGAACAGGCCGCCGCCCGCCATCAGCGGGACGACCGACAGCATCTTGGCGCTGGTGCCCAGCTCCAGGATGGGGAACAGGTCGGTGAGGTAGTCGCGCAGCACGTTGCCGGTGACCGAGATGGTGTTCTCGCCGCGGCGGATGCGCTCCACCGACAGCTTGGTCGCCTCGACCGGGGACAGGACGCGGATGTCCAGGCCCTCGGTGTCGTGCTCCGGCAGGTACTGCTCGACCTTGGCGATCAGGTTGGCGTCGTGGGCGCGGGTGGCGTCCAGCCAGAACACCGCCGGGTCGCCGGTGGCGCGGGCGCGGGTGACGGCCAGCTTCACCCAGTCGCGGATCGGGGCGTCCTTGGTCTGGCAGGCGCGGAAGATGTCACCGGCGGAGACGGCCTGCTCGAGGACCGCGTCGCCGTTGCCGTCGACCAGACGGACCGTGCCCGTGGTGGGGATCTCGAAGGTCTTGTCGTGGCTGCCGTACTCCTCGGCCTTCTGCGCCATCAGACCGACGTTCGGCACCGAGCCCATGGTGGACGGGTCGTAGGCGCCGTTGGCCCGGCAGTCGTCGAGCACGGCCTGGTAGACGCCGGAGTAGCTGGAGTCCGGCAGCACGGCCAGGGTGTCGGCCTCCTGGCCGTCCGGGCCCCACATGTGGCCGGAGGTGCGGATCATGGCCGGCATGGAGGCGTCGACGATGACGTCCGAGGGGACGTGCAGGTTGGTGATGCCCTTGTCGGAGTCGACCATCGCCAGCGCCGGGCCCTCGGCGAGCTCCGCGTCGAAGGACGCCTTGATCTCGGCGCCCTCGGGCAGGGCCTCCAGGCCCTTGTAGATGCCGCCCAGGCCGTCGTTCGGGGTGAGGCCGGCCGCGGCGAGCTTGTCACCGTACCGCGCGAACGTCTTGGGGAAGAAGGCGCGCACCACGTGGCCGAAGACGATCGGGTCGGAGACCTTCATCATCGTCGCCTTCAGGTGCACCGAGAACAGCACGCCCTCCTGCTTGGCGCGGGCGACCTGCGCGGTCAGGAACTCGCGCAGCGCGGCGACGCGCATCACGGAGGCGTCGACGACCTCGCCCTTCAGGACGGGCACGGACTCGCGCAGCACGGTGGTGGTGCCGTCGTCGCCCTTGAGCTCGATGCGCAGCGCGCCGTCCTCGGCGATGACGACCGACTTCTCGGTGGAGCGGAAGTCGTCCGCGTCCATGGTGGCGACGTTGGTCTTCGACTCGGCGGTCCAGGCGCCCATGCGGTGCGGGTGGTTCCTGGCGTAGTTCTTCACCGAGGCGGGGGCACGGCGGTCGGAGTTGCCCTCGCGCAGCACCGGGTTCACGGCGGAACCCTTGACCTTGTCGTAGCGGGCGCGGATCTCCCGCTCCTCGTCGGTCTTCGGGTCGTCCGGGTAGGCCGGCAGTGCGTAGCCCTGGCCCTGCAGCTCGGCGATCGCGGCCTTGAGCTGCGGGATCGACGCCGAGATGTTCGGCAGCTTGATGATGTTGGCCGCCGGCGTCTTGGCCAGCTCACCGAGCTCCGAGAGGGCGTCCGGGATGCGCTGGTCCTCGGCCAGGTACTCCGGGAACAGGGCGATGATGCGCCCGGCCAGCGAGATGTCACGCGTCTCCACGGTGACACCCGCCTGCGAGGCGTACGCCCGGACCACCGGCAGGAAGGAATACGTCGCCAGGGCCGGGGCCTCGTCAGTGTGCGTATAGATGATGGTCGAGTCAGTCACCGGGTGCTCCGCTCCACGTCTGCAACATTGCTCGACATCAAGATATCTCGTGACCGACCGGGGCTCGACAGGGGTCCGCGCCGACTTCCGGCCAGGGTCTGTCTTCCGGATCGGGCCGGCCCCGGGCGACGGCACCTTGCAGCCGAGCCGAGCGGGGTCGGGTGCGTGCAGCTGCAAGGCGGAGGAGGGCGCCAGGGCGGAGCCCCGACAACCGACGACAACGCCGCCGGGGGTACCACCCACGCCTTTCAGGCAGTGGGGGAGCGCGTGCCAGGCCCCGCGACTCCGGCAAGATCCGGAAGGCGGACCCTTGCTCCCGCCACGGTCCTTCCGGCGCGGCGGGAGATCACCCGGGACGGTGGGCTCAGATCGGCCGGGTGGTGGTCATGTCGTCCGGCGCGGAGTCCGGCGCGGAGTCCGTGGCGCGCTGCTGGGGGAAGACCACGGAGCCCTGCTGGAGCGCCACCGTCCGCGCCGGCGACGGGATGCGGATGCCCTCCTCGCGGTAGCGGCGGTGCAGGCGCTTGATGAACTCGTGCTTGATCCGGTACTGGTCGCTGAACTCGCCGACGCCCAGGATGACGGTGAAGCCGATGCGGGAGTCCCCGAAGGTGTGGAAACGCACCGCGGGCTCGTGCTCCGGCACGGCGCCGGTGATCTCCGTCATCACCTCGGCGACGACGTCCATGGTGACCCGCTCCACCTGTTCCAGGTCGCTGTCGTACGACACCCCGGCCTGCACCAGGATGGTCAGCTGCTGTTCGGGACGCATGAAGTTGGTCATGTTCGTCTTGGCGAGCTGCGCGTTCGGGATGACCACCAGGTTGTTGGACAGGTTGCGGACGGTCGTCTGGCGCCAGTTGATGTCCTCGACGTATCCCTCCTCGCCGCTGCTCAGCTGGATGTAGTCCCCGGGCTGCACGGTCTTGGAGGCGAGGATGTGGATGCCCGCGAACAGGTTGGCGAGCGTGTCCTGCAGTGCCAGCGCGACCGCCAGGCCGCCGACGCCGAGGGCGGTGAGCATCGGGGCGATGGAGATGCCCAGCGTCTGCAGTCCCACCAGGAAACCGATCGCCAGGACCAGGATCCGGGTGATGTTCATGAAGATGGTCGCCGAGCCGGCGACACCGGAGCGGGACTGGGTGACCGAGCGCACCAGCCCCGCCACCACCCGGGCGGCCGAGATCGTCGCGGCGAAGATGACCATCAGCGTCAGCGTCTGGTTGACGTTGTGCTGCACGGTCCGGGTCAGCGGCAGCGCCGCCGCCGCGGTGGCCGCACCGCCCGCGATCGCCGCCCACGGCGCGATCATGCGCAGCGCGTCCACCAGGACGTCGTCCCCGTGCCAGCGGGTGCGGTCCGCGTGCCGGCCCAGCCAGCGCAGCAGCATCCGCAGCAGGAACGCCGCCAGCAGCCCGGCCGCGAGGGCGATGCCGGCGTACACCAGGTCGTGGCCGGTGAGCGCGCGGGTCACCGCTCACCCCCGGCGAACGCCCTGGCCGACGGCCGTATGTGAAGTCGTGTCACGTGTCGTCACCTGTTCGAGTTCTACGGGATGTACGTCGCGCCGGCCGTCCCTGACCCGCGGCCGGCGCGATCGCTCATCCTGCCGTATTCCGCAGGGCAGTTCGTACCACGCCCGGTGGCACGGGTCCGTGCGCGGACCGAGGACCGGAACCCGCCGGTCAGATCACCTTCAGCCGCACCAGCGCGCCCAGGGTCAACGCCCCCGGCAGCAGCGGCAGCCACACCGTGATGACCCGGAACACCAGCACCACCGCCGTGGCCGTCGCGGCGGCCCCGCCCACCGCCACCAGTGCCACGACCAGCGCCGCCTCCACCGAGCCGATCCCGCCCGGGGTCGGCACCAGCGCCACCGCCACCGTCGCCGCCAGATACGCCACCGCCATGTGCGCCGGCGGCACCGACAGCCCGAACGCCAGACCCACCAGCACCAGCGCGGCCGCCTGCAGCGCGGGGAAGACCAGCGCCCCGCCCCACAGCGCCAGCGCCCGGGCGGGCAGCGCGTGCACCGACCGCGCCTCGCCCAGCGCCGTCCGCAGGAACGCGCCCACCGCCCGCCGCAGCCGCCGTACGGCCACGAGCACGCCCGCCGCGACGGCCACCGCCGCGCCGACCGCGAGCAGCAGCGGACCGAACGCCCCCTCGGGCAGCAGGGAACCGACCCGCAGTGCACCGGGGAACGCCACGAGCAGGACCCCCAGCAGCCCCACCCGGCCGACGGACTCCGCCAGCAGATACAGCGCCAGGGCGGCCGAGGAGCGGGCCGGCGACAGCCCGCACACCGTCATGAACCGCAGATTGACCGCGCTCGCGCCCAACCCCGTCGGCAGCAGATGATTCGCCGCGCCCGCCGCGAACTGCGTGGCCAGCAGTCGCCGCGCGGGCAGCCGTTCGGGGACCGCGCCCTGCCGGGTGCAGGCGGCCGCCACCCAGGTCAGACAGGTGGCGCCGGCCGCGGCAAGCAGCCAGGGCCACCGGGCGGTCCCCAACTGGCCGAAACCCTCGGCCAGCACCGACCGGTGCCGCACCGCGACCACGGTCACGAGCAGCAGCGGCAACACCATCAGGATCCGGCGGATCGTCCCCGTCACATCCACCGAGCCTGACCGCCGCGCGCCAACGGCGGGTTGCACCGGCCCGGACGCCCGCTTACGGCTGGGCAGCGGCCGGGGGAGCGGGGGCGGGCCGCCCTTGACCTCAATCATGCTTGAGGTCCTACCTTCGTATGCATGAGCATGGAGACCACAGCGTGGACACAGTTGCGCGGCGTCATGACCGCGGAGGACGAGCACCGCCCCCTCAGCAGGGCGACACTGCGCCGCATCGGCGCCTTCGCCCGCCCGCACCGCCGCCGCCTGACCCTGTTCGTACTCCTCGGCACGGCGACCGCGGCGCTCGCCGTCGCCACCCCCGTGCTCGCCGGGCGCGTCATGGACACCATCGTCTCCTTTGGCGACGAGGCCACGGTCGTCCGGCTGGCGCTGCTCATCGCGCTGATCGCGGTCGTGGAGGCGGTCCTCGGCGTACTCGGCCGCAGACTGTCGGCCGCCCTCGGCGAGGAACTCATCCTCGACCTGCGGACCGCGGTCTTCGACCACGTACAGCGGATGCCGGTCGCGTTCTTCACACGCACGCGTACGGGAGCGCTCGTCTCCCGTCTCAACAACGACGTCATCGGCGCCCAACGGGCCTTCAGCAACACCCTGTCCACCGTGGTCGGCAACCTGGTCACCCTGGTCCTCGCCCTCGCCGTGATGCTCACCCTGTCCTGGCAGATCACCCTGCTCGCGCTGGTCCTGCTGCCGGTGTTCGTGGTCCCGGCCCGCCGCATGGGCCGCCGCATGGCCGGAATGCAGCGCGAGGCCGCCGCCCTGAACGCGGCCATGGGCACCCGGATGACCGAGCGGTTCTCCGCGCCCGGCGCCACCCTGGTCAAGCTGTTCGGACGTCCCGAGGAGGAGTCCGCCGAGTTCGCGCTGCGCGCCCGCCGGGTGCGGGACATCGGCGTCCGTACGGCCACGGCGCAGACGGTGTTCATCACCGCGCTGACCCTCGTCTCCGCCCTCGCCCTGGCCCTGGTCTACGGCCTCGGCGGCCGGCTCGCCCTCGGCGGCACCCTGGAGCCGGGCGCCGTCGTCGCGCTGGCGCTGCTGCTCACCCGGCTGTACGCGCCGCTCACCTCGCTCGCCGGGGCACGGGTGGAGGTGATGAGCGCGCTGGTCAGCTTCGAGCGGGTCTTCGAAATCCTGGACCTCGAGCCGGTCGTCAGGGAGAAGCCGGACGCGCGCGAGGTGCCCGAGGGCCCGGTCTCCGTCGAGTTCGACGACGTCCGCTTCGGCTACCCGTCCGCCGACAAGGTCTCCCTGGCCTCCCTGGAGGAGGTCGCCTCCCTCGACCCGCGCGGCGGCGACGAAGTCCTGCACGGCATCTCCTTCCGCGCCGAACCCGGGCGGACCGTCGCCCTCGTCGGCTCCTCCGGCGCGGGCAAGTCGACCATCGCCCAGCTGCTGCCACGGCTGTACGACGTCGACTCCGGCGCCGTACGCGTGGGCGGCGTCGACGTCCGCGACCTGACCGCCGCCTCCCTGCGCGCCACTCTCGGCATGGTGACCCAGGACGGTCATCTCTTCCACGACACGGTCCGCGCCAACCTTCTCCTGGCCCGGCCGGACGCCGGCGAGCCCGACCTGTGGGACGCCCTGCGCCGGGCCCGCCTCGACACCCTCGTACGGTCCCTGCCCGACGGCCTGGACACGGTGGTCGGCGAACGCGGCTACCGGCTCTCCGGCGGTGAACGCCAGCGGATGACCATCGCGCGGCTGCTGCTGGCCCGCCAGCGCGTGGTCATCCTCGACGAGGCCACCGCCCACCTGGACAACACCTCCGAGGCGGCCGTGCAGGAGGCGCTCACGGAGGCGCTGGAAGGCAGGACGGCGGTGGTGATCGCCCACCGGCTGTCCACCGTCCGCGCCGCCGACCTCATCCTGGTCGTCGAGGCCGGCCGGATCCTGGAACGCGGCACGCACGAGCAGTTGCTGGCCGCCGACGGCCGCTACGCCGAGCTGTACCGCACCCAGTTCGAACGGCAGCCGGGGGAGGCGGTGGTGGCGTAGGGATGATGCCGCCCGGAGGGGGCGGACCACCTCCGGGCGGCCCGCCTCCTCCGCCCGCCCCTTCGGCCCGCTCCTACCGTGCCCGTGTGGCGGCCCCGGTCCGGTCCGGGCGCTCCGCGGCGCCGGACCCGGCTCGCCCGGAACCGCCCCGGCCACGACCCCGGCCGCCCTTTCCGCCACCGGCGTACGCGCCGAGCTCGACGGCGAGCGGCGAGGCGGTCAGGACCGACGAGTACGTGCCCACGAGCATGCCGATCAGCAGCGCGAGCGCGAAGTCGGTGAGCGAGTCGCCGCCCAGCAGGGCCAGCGCGGCCAGAATGAAGATCACACCGATACCGGTGTTGACCGTACGGGGCACCGTCTGCAGGATCGCCTGGTTGGTGACCTGCGCCAGCGGTGCCTTGCCGTCCTTGCGCCACAGCTCGCGGATCCGGTCGAACACCACCACCGAGTCGTTCACCGAGTAACCGATCACGGTGAGCAGCGCGGCCAGGAACACGCCGTCGACCGGTTTGCCCAGCCAGGCGAAGACGCCGGCGAGGATCACCACGTCGTGCGCCAGGGCGGCCACCGCGCCCGCACCGAACATCCAGCGGAACCGCACGGCGAGGTACAGCAGCTGGGCACCGAGCGCCAGACCGAGCGCGATCAGCGCGTTGCGCCGCAGCTCGTCGCCGAGACTCGGGCCGATCAGCTCGTCACGGACCTTCTCCGCCCCGCCGCCGACCTCCGCGACGGCGTCGGCCACCTCGACCGCCTCCGCGTTGGTCAGCTCCTCGGTGCGCACTGTCAGCCTGTCGTCGCCGGAGGACTGCACGACCGCCTGCGGGAAGCCGGCGTCGGCCAGCGCCTTCCGGGCCCGGTCCGGGTCGACGGCGCTGCCGGTGGAGTACTCGATCAGCCGGCCGCCGGTGAACTCCACACCGAAGTTCAGCCCGCGCACCACGATGCCCGCGCCCGCGACGGCGAGCACCACGGCGGACACCGCCAGCCAGCGGCGCGGGCGCCGCATCAGCTGCGGATCGCGGCGGGTGAGGTACGTACGGACCCGGCCGATGGAGGCCAGACCGGTGACCTTCGGACGGCGGTGCACCCAGCGGCGGGCCACCGCGAACTCCGCGAGCACCCGGGTGATCACCAGGGCGCTGATCATGGAGGCGAGGACACCGATGCCCAGCGTGACACCGAAGCCCTTCACCGGACCGGACGCGAGCAGGAACAGCAGCGCCGCCGCGATCAGCGTGGTGACGTTGGAGTCGGCGATGGCGCTGAACGCGCCCTTGAAACCGGCGGTCAGGGCCGAGCGGCCGCTGGGCCGGTTGCGCTTGCCGTACTCCTCCCGGGCCCGTTCGAAGACCAGCACGTTGGCGTCCACCGCCATACCGATGGCCAGCACGAAACCGGCGAGACCGGGCAGGGTGAGGGTCGCGCCGAGGGCCGCCAGACCGGCGTAGGAGATCAGGCCGTAGCAGAGCAGGGCCAGCGTGGCCAGAACGCCCATCAGCCGGTAGACGACGATGATGAAGAGCGCGGTCAGGGAGGTGCCGACGACGGCCGCCCAGGCGCTCGCCTCGATGGCCTCGGCGCCCAGCGTCGGACCCACGGTCCGCTGCTCCACCGTCTCGACCGGCACCGGCAGGGCGCCGCCCTTGACCAGCAGGGCGAGTTCCTTGGCCTCGTCGCTGGTGAAGGAACCGGTGATCTGGGTGGACCCGCCGGTGATGCCCGCGCCACAGGCGACGGACGGGTCGACCTGGGGCGAGGAGATGATCTTGTCATCGAGCACGATCGCGACCCGCCGCTTCGGGTCACCCGCCGGGTTGCAGGCGGCCTCACCGGTCAGCCGGGCCCAGCCCTTGCCGTCCTCGAAGTCCACGGTGACGTGCCAGCCGGCACCGCTCTGCGGGTCGAAGAGGCCCTCGGCGTCCTTCACGTCCTGGCCGGTGAGCGACGCGGCGCCCAGCCGGAGCCGCTCGCCGGACTCGTCGGGCAGTAGCCGTTCGCCCTTCTCCTGCGGCTCGTCGGACCCGGTGGCGACGCCGAGCACCGGGTGGACGGAGAGCTGCGCGGTACGGCCGAGGACGTCGGCGGCCTTGCGCGGATCCTGTACGCCGGGCAGCTCGACGATGATCCGGTTGTCCCCGGAGCGGACGATGCCCGGTTCGGCGACGCCGAGCGCGTCGACACGGCCGCGCAGCACCTCCAGGGTGCGGTCGGTGGCCTCCCCGTCGGCCTTCACGGTCTCGGTGGAACGGGTCTCCAGCACGATCTGGGTGCCGCCCCGCAGATCCAGGCCCAGACGGACCGGAACGGTGACGGCGACGAACACGGACACGGCGATCACGGCGAGCGCGAACAACGCCCTGACGCGGGCGGGACGTTTCACAGATGCCTCCAGCAGGCACGCGGGAAAAGGGAAGAGGGGAATCTCAGGTGCTGGAGGCCGGGGGCGGGGCGCGCCCCAGGTCCGACGGCGTGTGCGCGGCGGCGGTCGGCGCGTGCCCGGCCACCGGCGCGGGCCGGGTCGGCCGGGGCGGAACCGGCGGCGTGTGCGCCGCGGTGAAGAGCAGGTGCCCGGCGGGCACCGTCCGCCCGCCGGCGTCCCGCTCCGGCCTGGTGAGCAGGGTGCGGGCGCCGACGTAGGCGTCGTCGCCGTACGGGCGGGTGTCGGACTGCTGCGCCGACGGGGTGGGCGAAGCGGTGGCGGGGACGAGTTCCGTGCCGTGGACGAACCCGAGGGCCAGCAGCACGGCCGCGAACGCGGCGAGGGCCGCCGCGGCGGCCCGGAACGGGAGGCGGGCGGAGCGTCCCCGCCGGTCGGCGGTCAAGGCTCGACGAGCCCGGCGCGGATGGCGTAACGGGTCAGTTCGAGGCGGTCCCGCAGCCCCAGCTTGTGCAGCAGGTTCTCACGGTGCCGCTGCACCGTCTTGACGCTGATGAACAGCAGCTCGGCGATCTCCTTCGACGAGTGGCCCTCGGCGACGAGCTTGAGCACCTCCTCCTCGCGCGGGGTCAGCAACTGCTCCGGCGCCTCCTCGCCGTGCCGCACCCGGTCGAGGTAGTTGCGGATCAGGGCGGTCACCGCCCCCGGGTACAGGAACGGCTCGTCCCGCATCGCGGCCCGGCAGGCGGCGACCAGATCGCGGTCCGCGACGGACTTCAGCACATAACCGCCGGCCCCGGCCTTGAGCGCCTGGAACAGGTACTGCTCGTTGTCGTGCATCGTCAGCATCAGGATGCGCAGCCCGGGCTTCAGCGCGGTCAGCTCGCGGGCGGCCTGCAGACCGGTCAGCCGCGGCATGGCGATGTCCAGGACGGCCAGGTCGACGTCGTGGGTGCGGGCCATGGCGATCGCCTCCGCGCCGTCACCCGCCTCGGCGACCACCTCCAGGTCCGGTTCCCGGTCGAGGATGAGCCGCACGCCGCGCCGCACCAGCGCGTGGTCGTCGGCGAGCAGGATCCGGATCGTCGGGTCCGTCCGGTGGTCGTCGTGGGTGTCCTGGTGGTTCATGACTGCTTCCTGGGGGTGGGCACGGTCAGCCGGATCCGGGTGCCGGCCGGTGGCACGGAGGTCTCGTCGGAGCCGGAGATGTCCAGCCCGGCCCCGATCAGCAGGGCCCGTTCCCGCATCCCGCGGAGCCCGGCGCCCTCGCGCGCGGCCCCGATGCCGCGGCCGTCGTCGGCCACTTCGAGGACGACGCGCCCGTCGGCGGCGCGCAGGCTCACCTCCACGCACCGGGCCTCGGCATGCCGCGCGGCGTTGGTCAGGCTCTCCTGAGCCACCCGGTAGATCACCAGCTCCGTCTCGTGGTCGAGAGCGGGCAGATCGGAGTCGAAGCGGCGCCGCACGCGCAGCCCGGTGTGCGTGGCGAACTCGGTGGCCAGCGAGGTGACCGCGCTGACCAGGCCCAGATCGTCCAGGACGCCCGGACGCAGCCGGCGCACCAGCCGGCGCACCTCGTCGAGGCTCTCCCGGGTGATCTCCTGCGCCTGCTGGAGTTCACCGCGCAGCGGCTCCGAGGCCTCGTCGGCCGCCCGCTTCAGGGCCAGCAGCACGGCGGTCATGCTCTGCCCGACCTCGTCGTGCAGCTCCTGGGCGATCCGGCGCCGCTCACCCTCCTGGGCGAGAATGGCGCGGGCGCTGCTCGCGACGCGTTCCCCCTCCAGCCGCTCCAGCATCGAATTGAACGTGCTGACCAGCTCGGCGACCTCACCGCCACCGCGCACGGGCAGCCGCTGACCGGGACGCAGCAGGTCCACGGTGGTCATCAGCCGCGTCACCCGGTCCAGCGGGGCGAGCCCGATGCGCAGCAGGGCCGCGTTGGCGACGAGCATGACGACGAGCCCGCCCACCAGGATCACCGCCTCGGTGAGCAGCACCGGAACGGACACGGTCACCGGAGCCCACAGCAGCAGCGCGGTGGCACTGCCCAGCACCACCGCGTTGAGCCCGAAGATCCGCCAGTACAGGGACACGGAGGTCACGCCTTCCTCTTTCTCGTCTGCCTCTACTGTCGGTCACCGCGCCTTTGAACGCGGCTGCGGCCCCCTTGTCCCGGCGGACACCGGCCAGCGTGCACCAGGAACGTGCTCCGGTCGATGGGCCCCGCGCCCCATTTCCCGCGGCCCGCCCGACCCATGCCGCGCGGGGTGGGTCCTCGGACCCCGCGCAGATGGGTACCGCGCCCGATGGGCGCCCAGGCGGAAACGGGCGAGGGTGAGGACATCACCCGTACGTCACCGAGGAGGACCGTCCGTGTCGCTCGACCTGCCCCGCACCGAACCCCGCTCCGCCCACCCGGCCGCCGACGAGGTCCGCCGGCGCCTCGAACACGCCCGTACGACCCGGCTGGCGCAGCTCAAGGCCCTCGACGAAACGGGGCAGAGTCCCGGCGACCACCTGATGTCCAACCAGAAGGACGCCATCAAGCGTGTCCTGACGGAGATCGACGAGGCCTTCGCGCGCGTCGACGACGGCACCTACGGCAGCTGCCTGGGCTGTTCCAAGGCCGTACCGGCGGAGCGGCTGGAGATCCTCCCGCACACCCGGTACTGCGTCGCCTGCCAGCGCCGCGCCTAGGCCCTTTCCTCCTCTCCCGCTCTGCCCAAGGGGTGCAGTGGTGACCCACCAGACCATCGGCGAGCGCGACACGGTCCTCACCGCCGAGGACCTCGCCGCGCTGCGCGAGAACCTGTGCGAGCAGCGGCTGTTCCGGCAGGAGCAGCTGCGGCAGTTCGCCGCCCACTCCTCGAACCGTGCCGACGACCGGCGCCGGGAGGCGGACGCCGCCCGGATCGAGGTCGGCGTCAAGCTCGCGGCGTCCGCCCGCATGGTGCTCGCCGATGTCGAGGCGGCGCTCGCCCGGATGGACTCCGGGCAGTACGGCACCTGCCACCTGTGCCGCCGCACCGTCGAACGCCACCGCCTGCTGATCGTCCCCCAGGCCCGCTACTGCGGGCGCTGCCAGCAGGTGAGGGAGGCCGGCCGGTGACCGTGATCCGGCGTTCCCTCCCGGCACCGGTACGGCACCGGCACTGGCCGCTGTGCCGGCGCTGCTCGGGTATCGCTCTCGACCTGGGCAGCGCCCGCACACGTGCGTGGATCGCCGGGCGGGGCATGGTCCTCGACGTGCCCACCGTGACCTTCCCGGGCACCGGCGCCGTCCACCCCATCCAGCGCGGCACCATCGTCGACACCCCGGGTACGGCCCGGATGCTGGAGCGGCTGCTCGGGCACCGGCTGCCCCGGCTCGGCCGCCCGCTGGTCGTCGTCACGGCGCCGGTCCTGGACGGGCTCGCCTTCCGGACCGCCGCCCGCACGGCCGTCGAGATCCTCCGCCCGCGCGCCGTACTGACCGTCCCCGGCGCCCGTGCCGTGGCCCTGGCGGCGGGCGCCGACCACATCCGGCCGCTGCTCGTCGTGGACATCGGCGCCCACCTCACCGAGGTGGTGCTGCTCGCGGACGGCGCGGTCACCGACGCCCGCCGCACCGCGCTGGGCACCACCGACCTCGCCGACGGCACGCCACCCGGCGACATCACCGCGGCGGTGGCCGACATGGTGACCGCGATGCTGCGGCAGGACCGCACCGCGCTCACCCGTACCGCCCTGCGCCGGGGAGTCCTCCTGGCCGGCGGCGGCGCGCTGCGCCCCGACATCACCCGCGGCCTCCCCGCCGGCCTCGGCTGCGCGGTCCAGCAGGTCCCGTCGCCGCACACCGCCGCCGTCCGGGGCGCCGCCGGCCTCCTCGCCTCGGCGCACCACCACCCCTCGGTCACCGACAGGGTCTGACCGACCCGACTGCCCGTGCCCCGCCACCGGAAGGAGTCCTGACGTGGCCGGCGAGATCCCTCCGGCACAGCCGCCCCCCGGCCCGCCCCCGCGCCCCCTGCTGTGGCGCTGGCGGCACAACCCCCTGCGCCGCCGCACCGACACCCTCCACGCCTGGATCGGCCTCGGGGCGCTGATCGCCGTACTGGCCGTGGCGCCCGTGGCCGCCGTCCTCGTCGGCGACGCCGCCCGCCGGCACTACGAGGACACCGCCCGCCACCAGAACCTCACCCGGTACGAGACCACCGGGACCCTCACCGCGGACGCCCCCCGCCATCCGGAGCCGGGATCGGACGAGGAGAAGAAGACCCGCTACCCGGCCGAGGTCCGCGTCGTCACCCGGGAGGGGCGGACCCGCACCACGCGGACCGAGGTGCAGCCGGGGCTGACCGCCGACAACACCGTCCGCCTCTGGATCACCGCCGACGGCGAGGCGACGGACCCGCCGCTCACCCGCGAGCAGGTCCGCAGCCGCACCATGGGCTGGGCCCTCCTCGCCGCCATCGGCGTCGCCCTCACCGGCGCAGCCGCCCACGCCCTGACCGGTCTGGCCCTGCGCCGCCGCAACCTCGCCGACTGGGACACGGCCTGGGCGGAGACGGCCCCGCGCTGGACAACTCCTACGTGAGACGGTGAACTGCCGGAGACGGGCAACGGGTTCGCCGTAGGCGGTCGCCGTGCGGGCCCTTGTGCGGGGCACCGCGTTACCCGCTGTCGCCCCGGCGGTCCGAAGTAGGGGCGGAACCTCGGCGTCCGGGCGAAGGCGGCATCAAAGAAGCGTAAAGATTGCCGAGTTCTGGCAATGTCCGGTGGCCGGATCGCATGGGACCATACGGGGGCGGGGAGGACGTCGAGCGAAAGCGGGGCCCCCATGGAGTGGTTCGTGGGTCTCGGTGTCGCGGGGCTGGCTCTGCTGCTGCTCTCGCTGATCTTCGACGGGATCCTCGAAGGCGTCTTCGGCGGCGTGCTGGACGGGCTGTTCGACGGGCTGCTGTCGCTGCCGGTGATCGCCGGGTTCGTGTCCATGCTCGGCTTCGGCGGCGCGATCGTGCTCGGCACCACGGGCCTCGGGGTCACGGGGGCGACCGCGGCCGGCGCGGCGGCGGGGGTCGCCGCGGGCTGGCTGACCTGGAAGTTCAGCCGGGTCCTGATGCGGGACCAGACCGACGCCACACCACGGGGCGGTGACCTCGTCGGCACCTCGGGTTCCGTGGTGACCGCCATCCCGGCCGAGGGGTACGGCGAGGTGCTGGTGCATCTCGCCGGACAGCCGCTGAAGCTCGCCGCGAAGTGCTCGGTGCCCGTGGCCCGGGGGGCCGAGGTCTGGGTCGAGTCGGCGCTGTCCGCGACCTCGGTCGCGGTCCGCCCGGTCGAGCGCTGACGGACACGGCACGCCAGGCCGCGCCGCCCCTTCCCGCGTCCGTTCCCGATCCGATCCGAACCGCCGTCCCTCGGGAGGGCTGAGGGGATACACCAGCATGAGCCCAGTACTGATCGCCGTGGTCGGAGTCGTCGTACTCGTCGTCCTGCTGGCCCTCGTGGTGGTCACCCGCTACAAGGTGGCGGGACCCAGCGAGGCGTTCATCGTCACCGGACGGCGCGGCAAGAAGTCCACCGACCCCGAGACCGGCCGGATCTTCACCGACAACAGCGGACAGAAGGTCGTGGTCGGCGGCGGTGTCTTCGTCGTGCCCTTCGTCCAGCAGAAGTTCACCCTCGACCTGTCCAGCCGGCACATCCCGGTCGCCGTCCGCGGCGCGGTCACGCTGCGCGGTGTGAAGGCCAACCTGGAGGGCGTCGCCATCGTCAAGGTCGGCGGCACCGAGGACTCGATCCGCGCCGCCGCCCAGCGCTTCCTGCAACAGCAGAAGGGCATCGTCGGGTTCACCCAGGAGGTGCTGTCCGGCGCGCTGCGCTCCATCGTCGGGCGGATGTCGGTCGAGGACATCATCCGTGACCGCGCCGCCTTCGCCGGCCAGGTGGCCGAGGAGGCCGAGGCCAGCCTCTCCGGGCAGGGTCTGGTGCTGGACGCGTTCCAGATCCAGGACATCACCACCGAGGGCTCCTACCTGGAGGACCTCGGCCGTCCCGAGGCCGCCCGCGCCAAGCAGGAGGCCGACATCGCCGAGGCCGTCGCCCGGCGCGCCTCCGAGCAGGCCCGGCTCAAGGCCGAGGAGGAGATCGCGATCGCGCAGCGCACCTTCGCCCTGAAGCAGGCCGAGATCAAGGCCGAGACGGACGAGGCCGCCGCCCGCGCCAATGCCGCCGGACCGCTCGCCGAGGCGGCCCGGCAGCAGGAGGTCCTGCAGGAGCAGGAGAAGGTCGCCACCCGGCAGGCCGCGCTGACCGACCGCGAGCTGGACACCAAGGTCCGCAAGCCCGCCGACGCCGCCCGCTACCGGGCCGAGCAGGAGGCGGAGGCCCGCCGTATCGCCCTGGTCAAGGAGGCCGAGGCGGCCGCCGAGCGGGCCAGGCTCACCGGTGAGGGCGAGAAGGCCCAGCGCGCGGCCCTCGCCGACGCCGTACGCATCGAGGGTGACGCCGAGGCGGCCGCGATCGCCGCGAAGGGCGCGGCGGAGGCCGACGCCATGCACAAGAAGGCCGACGCCTTCGAGCGGTACGGCGACGCGGCCGTGCTCCAGATGCTGGTCGAGGTGCTGCCGCAGGTCGTCGGCAAGGCCGCCGAGCCGCTGGCCGCCGTGGACAAGCTGACCGTCATCTCCACCGACGGCGCGGGCCGGCTCCCGCGCGCGGTCGCCGACAACGTCGCCCAGGGCATGGAACTGCTCAGCTCCACCACGGGCGTCGACCTCGCCCAGCTCCTCCAGGGGCTCACCCGGCGCGGTACGCCGACGGCTCCCGCTCCCGTCGAGCCCGGCAACGGGAAGGTCGACATCACCGACTGACGAACCCTTCCCACCCGCGGAGCCCGGACACCGGACAGGTGTCCGGGCTCCGCGGCGTTCCGATATCCCGTCTTCGAAACTTTCGCTGTCTGTGTATAAGAGTTCGATGGGTACCTCGCTCTCATTGCGGCTTCAGTCAACTCGACCGGTTCAATACTTGCGTTGAGCTGGAAAAATGCGAATCCTCCTCCTCTCTTGATCGAGCGAAGATTTCGAAACATTCACCGAAACAGTTGACGGTTGACGCGCACAGACCAACACTGTCCGGCATCGAACCTCCCGCCGAGCCGTCACAGGAGGCGCACCACATGAACGTGTCCACCCATCCGAGGGGCCGCAGACGCGGCCGCCTGCTGCTCAGCGTCAGAAGTGTCTGGACCATCGCGCTGGCCGCCGTCACCGCGCTGCTCCTGACCGCCACCACCGCCACCGCCGCCGTCACCACGAACCAGACCGGCACCAACAACGGCTGGTGGTACTCGTTCTGGACCGACTCCCAGGGAACCGTCTCCATGGACCTGGGGTCCGGCGGCAACTACGGCACCCAGTGGAGGAACACCGGCAACTTCGTCGCCGGCAAGGGCTGGAGCACCGGCGGTCGCAAGACCGTCAACTACTCCGGCTCCTTCAACCCGTCCGGCAACGCGTACCTGACGCTCTACGGATGGACCACCGGCCCGCTCATCGAGTACTACATCGTCGACAACTGGGGCACCTACCGGCCCACCGGCGAGTACAAGGGCACCGTCACCACCGACGGCGGCACGTACGACATCTACAAGACGACCCGGTACAACGCCCCCTCCATCGAGGGCACCAGGACCTTCGACCAGTACTGGAGCGTTCGGCAGTCGAAGCGCACCGGCGGCACCATCACCAGCGGCAACCACTTCGACGCGTGGGCCGGCAAGGGGATGAACCTGGGCAACCACAACTACATGATCATGGCCACCGAGGGCTACCAGAGCAGCGGCAGCTCCAACATCACGGTGAGTGAAGGCGGTTCCGGCGGTGGCGGTGGCGGTGGCGGTGGCGGCGGTGGCAACACCGGCGGCTGCAACGCGACCCTGTCGGCCGGTGAGAAGTTCGGCGACCGCTACAACCTCAACGTCTCGGTGAGCGGTTCCAGCAACTGGACCGTGACGATGAAGGTCCCCTCCCCGGCGAAGGTCTCCTCGACCTGGAACGTCAGCACGTCCTACCCCGACAGCCAGACGCTCGTCGCCAAGCCCAACGGCAGCGGCAACAACTGGGGCACCACGATCCAGACCAACGGCAACTGGACCTGGCCGACGGTCTCCTGCAGCGCAGGCTGAACCCCCACAAGGAGGAGCACCGCAGATGACCACCGGAAAACGGCAGCCCGCCACCCGGTCCCTGGTGTCGGGGCTGGCCGTCGCCGCACTGACCCTGGCGGGCACCGCCACCGCGACGCTCGACGCCGCACCGGCGCACGCCGCCGCCTGCAACGGCTACGTCGGACTCACCTTCGACGACGGCCCGTCCACCGGCACCACCATGAGCCTGCTCAACGCGCTGAAGCAGAACGGGCTGCGGGCCACGATGTTCAACCAGGGCCAGTACGCCGCCGCCAACCCCTCCCTGGTCAAGGCCCAGGTCGACGCCGGCATGTGGGTCGCCAACCACAGCTACACCCACCCGCACATGACCCAGCTGAGCCAGGCGCAGATGGACTCGGAGATCTCCCGCACCCAGCAGGCGATCGCGAACGCCGGCGGCGGCACACCCAAGCTGTTCCGTCCGCCGTACGGCGAGACCAACTCGACGCTGCGCGCGGTCGAGGCCAAGTACGGCCTGACCGAGATCATCTGGGACGTCGACTCGCAGGACTGGAACAACGCGAGCACCGACGCCATCGTGCAGGCCGCCTCCCGGCTCACCGACGGCCAGGTCATCCTGATGCACGACTGGCCGGCCAACACCATCGCCGCGATCCCGCGCATCGCGCAGAACCTGGCCTCCCGGGGCCTGTGCGCCGGCATGATCTCCCCACAGACCGGCCGCGCCGTCGCCCCCGACGGTTCCGGCGGCGGGGGAGGAGGCGGTGGTGGTGGCACCGGGTGCACCGCGACCCTGTCCGCGGGCAGCCGTTGGGGCGACCGCTACAACCTCAACGTCTCGGTCGGCGGCGGCAGCGACTGGACGGTGACCATGAAGGTGCCGTCCCCGGCGAAGGTCTCCTCGACCTGGAACGTCAGCACCGCCTACCCCGACAGCCAGACGCTCGTCGCCAAGCCCAACGGCAGCGGGAACAACTGGGGGGTGACGATCCAGACCAACGGCAACTGGAACTGGCCGACCGTCTCCTGCAGCACGGGCTGAGCCCGGGGCGTGCCGCGGCACACACCGTGCCGCGGCTCGCCCCGTGCCCGCTCAGAGATGCGCGCGGAACCAGCCGGCGGCGAGTTCGGCGACCTGCTCCAGCGCGCCGGGTTCGGGAAAGAGGTGGGTCGCGCCGGGCACCACATGGACCCGGTGCTCGGCCGACAGCTTGGCGGCGGCCTCATGGTTGAGGCCGAGCACCGTCTCGTCGTCACCGCCCACCACGAGCAGCACCGGGCACGCGACCAGGTCGAGCGCGTCGCCCGCCAGGTCCGGCCGTCCGCCCCGCGACACGATCGCCGAGACCCGCCTGGGACGCTCGGCGGCGGCCACCAGTGCCGCCGCCGCTCCCGTACTGGCCCCGAACAGGCCCACGGGGAGATCCACGGCGTCCGGGCGCTGCTCCAGCCAGTCGACGGCATGGGCCAGCCGCCGGGCCAGCAGGCCGATGTCGAAGCGGTGCCGGCCCGTCGCGTCGTCCTCGCGTTCCTCCTCCCGGGTGAGCAGATCCAGCAGCAGCGTGCCGAAGCCCGCCCCCTGCAACGCGGAAGCGACCGCCCGGTTGCGGGGGCTGAGCCGGGAGCTGCCGCTGCCGTGCGCGAACAGCACCATCCCGCGCGCCCCGGCGGGCAGCACGAGGTCCCCGGACAGCGCCGCCGCACCCGAGGGGACCGTCACGGACTCGGAGACCATGCCCGGTCACCTCCTCAGTCGGTGTTCTCGGCGGCACGGCCCACGGGCAGCAGGCCGCCGATGTCCTTGGGCAGCGCGGCGGCCATCTTCTCCATGAGTTCCGGGGTGAGGGCCGCGTCGAGCACTTCCAGTACGGCGGCGGCCTCGCGCACGGCCGCGTCCTCGTCGGTCTCCGCGCGACCGGCGATCCGTCCGGCGAACGTCGTCAGGTCGAAGCGCTCGCCCGAGGCCGTCGTCGGTCCGTCGGCGGGGGAGTCCTTGGCCTGCCGCATGGGCGCGGCCAAGGTCGGCGGCAACTGGGCCGCCACGTGGTGCGTCAGCCCGGACGGCAGCCGTTCGGCCAGCGTGCTCAGCACCGCCCGGGTCGCCCGCTCGGACGATCCCCGATCCGGCAGCCGGGTGAGAGCCTGCACTTTTCCGATGAACTCATCGTGCTGCATGAGGCGCCGTCCTTCCTCATGGTGCGGTTGTCGGCGGTCGGGCAAGGGGCGAGTACCCGCAACGGGCGCGCACCAACGACCGCCGGTTTGTCACCGGCGGCGAGGGCCACCCGGCCGACGCGAACCCGGCGGAGGAGGTGTCCGACGTGCGTGACCCACGTACCGGTCCCACCCGCGAGCCGGTCTCCCGGGCCCGCTTCGGAACGATCGGCCGCCGCTCCCCGCGGACCGGCACCGAACCGGTCACCGCGCGGAGCCCGCTGCGCCTGCGCCTGCTGCTCGCCGCGGTCTTCCTGCCCCTCTTCCTCGCGGGCACCGCGCTGTTCGGCGCCTGGGCCGCGGGGTCCGACGCCGGCGACAGCCCCGGCCGGGGCCCGCTGATCCTGCTCGCCGTCGTCTGCGGCGTGCTCGCGCTGACGGCCCTCCTGGACCTGATGGCCGTACTGCGCCGACTGCGACGGGAACGGGGCACCGCCCGGCAAGCGGCCGGCGGTCGTGGGTGACCGGTTCGCAGGAGGGCCGTGCGCGGGCGGCCCGCCCCTCACCTCCGCGAGAGCCCCGCTACGACGACTCCCGCACCACCAGCTCCGTGGGCAGCGTCCGCTGCTGCCGGGGTCCGCCCTGCTGGGTGATGCCGGTGAGGATCCGGGCCATGGTGCGGCCGATCTCCTCCACCGGCTGGCGTACGGTCGTCAGCGGTGGGGCGGTGTGGCGGGCGAGGATGGAGTCCTCGTAGCCGACGACGGCGACATCGTCGGGGACCCGCAGTCTCCGCCGGCGCAATTCGGCCAGGGCGCCGACCGCCATGAGGTCGGAGGCGGCGAAGACGGCGTCCAGGTCCGGGGCGCGTTCAAGTAGCGAACGCATGGCCCGGCAGGCGCCTTCCTCCGTGAAGTCACCCTCCTCGACCAGGAGTTCGTCCGTCGGCACCCCCGCCTCCCGGTGCGCGGTGCGCCAGCCGGCGAGCCGGCTGCGGCCGACGTCCATGTCCAGCGGGCCGGTGATCGTGGCGATCCGGGTCCTGCCGCGGTGCAGCAGGTGCCGCACCGCCGCGGTCGCGCCCCCGGCGTTGTCGGAGTCGACGTAGCTCAGCCGCTCGCCCGCGTCGCGGCGGCCGGCCAGCACGGTCGGCAGGCCCATCTCCTCGAGCATGCCCGGCAGCCGGTCGTCGGCGTGCACGGAGACCAGCAGGACGCCGTCCACGCGGTGCGTGGCCACCGTCTCGGTGAGCTGGTCGCGCTCGGCCTGGTCGCGGACGAGCATCAGCTGCAGCTGGGTCCGGCTCTCCGCGAGGGCGCCGCTGACACCGCGGATCAGCGCGGCGAAGAACGGTTCCGAACCGAGCCGGCTCTCCGACTCCGGGATCACCAGGGCCACCGCGTTGGTGCGGTTGGTCACCAGGCCGCGGGCGACCGAGTTGGGGACGTAGTTCAGTTCCTTGATCGCGGCCAGGACCCGCTCGCGGGCGTCGGCACTGACCAGGTCCGAGCCGTTGACGACGCGGGAGACCGTGGTACGGCCCACGCCGGCGCGGGCCGCGACCGTTTTGATGGTCGGACGGCGGTTGCCGCTCATGTGCTCCCCCCTGGGCGGCCGCGGTGGCGATGCCCGCCGCGGAGGTGACCTGCGGCAATTCTTGCAGACACCGCCGTCGGCACAGCACCCCCCGGGGGCGGGACGGCGGACGCGGGGCCCGGTACGGGACGACGAGTTGGTTTCAAGTTATTGACAGACCTATCCGCTAGCCATGAGTCTTCGTTGCGCGGTGGGAACGTGCCCACCCCGGAATGGGTACGTTCCCATCCCTATCAGAGCCGCTGTAGTCATCGCAGAACTTGTCACTCCGATGTGTCAGCGCCGTCGCTAGGAGGAGATCCATGGGCACTCACGGTTCGTTGCGCAGGAAGGCAGTGGCGACAGTCGCGGCCGCCGGCGCGCTGGCACTGGTCGTCGGCTGCGGCGGCAGCGACGACTCGGTCACCGGCGGTGGCAAGAAGGACGGCAAGGTCACCATCACCATGGGCCTGTTCGGTGTGATGGGCCTCAAGGAGACCGGCCTTCTCGAGCAGTACGAGAAGGAGAACCCCGAGGTCGACATCAAGGCCGAGATCGCCGGTGACGAGCAGACGTACTACCCCGCGCTGCAGACCAGGCTCGCGGCCGGCAAGGGCCTGAAGGACATCCAGGGCATCGAGATCGGCCGGGCCAAGGAGATCACCGAGACCCAGGCGGACAAGTTCGCGGACTTCGCCGGCATGGCGGGCACCGACCACTTCCTGCCCTGGAAGCAGTCCCAGATCAGCACCGCGGACGGCAAGGTGCTGGGCCTGGGCACCGACATCGGCCCGATGGCAGTCTGCTACCGCAAGGACCACTTCGAGCAGGCCGGCCTGCCCACCGACCGCGAAGAGGTCGGCAAGCTGTGGGAGGGCGACTGGAAGAAGTACGTCGAGGTCGGCCGCACCTTCAAGAAGAACTTCAAGGGAGACAAGGTGGCGTTCACGGACTCGGCCAGCGGCCTGTTCAACGCCATGGTCTACGGCTACCCCGAGCAGTACTACGACGAGAAGGGCGAGCTGATCTACGACAAGAACCCGGTCGTCAAGGATGCCTGGGGTCTTGCCTCCGACGCCGCGGAGGAGGGGCTGACCGCCAAGCTCCGCCAGTTCCAGCCGGGCTGGGACCCCGGCCTGGCCAACGGCACGTTCGCGACCGCCGTGTGCCCGGCCTGGATGCTCAGCCACATCAGCGAGAAGGCCGGTGAGGCCAACAAGGGCAAGTGGGACGTCGCCCGGGCGCCCAAGGGCGCCAACTGGGGCGGTTCCTTCCTCGGGGTGATCGAGAAGAGCCCGGTGAAGGAGGAGGCCATGAAGCTCGTCGCCTGGCTGACCGCGCCGGAGCAGCAGGCCCACATCTTCAAGGAGATCGGCAACATCCCGTCCTCCCAGGACGCCCTGGAGAACGCCGACGTGAAGGACGCCACGTCGGAGTACTTCGACAACGCCCCGATCGGCCAGATCTTCGGTGCCGCCGCGCAGGAGATCCCGGACAAGCAGGTTCTCGGCCGCAAGGACGGCACGATCAAGGACACCTTCTCCCAGGGCCTGGCCCTGGTCGAGCAGGGCACCTCGCGCGACGAGGCGTGGAAGACCACCACGGAGCGCATCGAGAAGGCGGTCGGCTGACCCGACGCCTCCCGCAGCCGCCCGGGCCCGTTCGGCAAACCGCCGCCGGGCCCGGGGCCCGGCTCACCCAACC
>NZ_JBHYVC010000034.1:0-73967 GCF_042749965.1 Streptomyces sp. NPDC059454
GGGTCACGGGAACCGGCCTTCGCAGGGCGTGGGTTCAGAAGCCCACGGACTGGAGCGCGCCCAGGCCGACGTCCGCGTACGAGTGCTTGCTGGAGACGAAGATGTTGACGCCGTAGTAGTTGAACAGCCAGCAGCCGAAGGCGAGCAGGGCCAGGTAGGCGGCCTTGCGGCCCTTCCATCCGGCGGTGGCGCGGGCGTGCAGGTAGGCGGCGTAGGCGACCCAGGTGATGAAGGACCAGACCTCCTTGGCGTCCCAGCCCCAGTACCGGCCCCAGGCGTCACCGGCCCAGACGGCGCCCGCGATGATCGTGAACGTCCACAGCGGGAAGACGGCGGCGTTGACCCGGTAGGAGAACTTGTCGAGGGACGCGGCGGCGGGCAGCCGCTCCAGCACGGAGGTGGCGAAGCTGCCGGGCCTGCCGCCGTTCGCGAGCTTGTTCTCGTAGGAGTCCTTGAACAGGTAGAGGATCACGCCGACCGCGCCCACGTAGAAGACGGCGCCGCACAGGATCGCCGTGGAGACGTGGATGTACAGCCAGTACGAGTGGAGGGCCGGGACCAGCTGGTCGCTCTCGGTGTAGAGCCAGGTGACGGCGATACCGAGGTCGATGAGGACCGAGGTGGTCAGGAACAGGCCGAGCCAGCGCACGTTCTTCTTCAGCGCCAGCAGCAGGAGGTACACGCCGACCGCGGTGGTGGAGAAGGTGATGTTGAACTCGTACATGTTGCCCCACGGCGCCCGCTCCACGGACAGCGCGCGGGTGAGCACGCCGCCGAAGGAGAGGCAGAACGCGAGCACCGTGAGGGAGATGGCGATCCGCCCGAAGAGGTCGCCCTGCTCGTCCCCGCCGTGCGCTCCGGGTCCGTCGGGCACGTCCCGCGTTCCGGCGGCGGCGCGGACGACGACCTTCGGCCGCTCCAGTACGGCGGCGCCGCCGGCCCGCTTCACGGTGACGGCCGGCGCCTTCTTCGCCTCCGCCTTCGGGGTGAGGGCGGCGGCGGTCCGGGCGACCTTGCTGCGGCTGCCGAAGGTCCACTCCGCGATGTACGCGAAGAAGGCGAGGGTGTAGACGGCCATCGCGGAGTAGATCAGCACGTTGCTGATCTCCGCGAGGTTCTCGTTGGTCGCGGCGGCGAGAATCACGGCTGTTCAGCCCCTTCGGCAGGTACCGCTTCGGAATCGGTGTCGGTGGAACCGGACGGGTCCGGGGAGGGATCGGGTGCGCCCGGCGCCCGGTCGTAGAGGACTCCGGCGAGGTCGCCGAGTTCCTCGGGCACCTTCGCGGACTCGCTGCGGCCGAGGCCGGCCATCTCGACGACGGTCACGCCGTCGGGGCCCTCGACCGCGCGCACCCACACGCGGCGGCGCTGGATGAACAGGGAGGCGGCCAGGCCGGCGATCGCGACGACGGCGCCGCCGAGCGCCCAGCCGGCGCCCCGCTCCTGGACGACCTGGAAGCCGGCCCACTCCTTGACGTCCTTCTCGAAGGTGACCGAGCCGGCGCCGTCCGGGAGCGTCATGGTCTCGCCGGGCGTGAGCAGCTTCTTGAACAGCTCGCCCTCGGAGTCCTTGAACTCCTTCATCTTGGTCTTGTCCATCTGGTACACGCTCTGCGGAATGCCGGAGTCGGCCTTCAGGTCGCCGTGGTAGGCGGAGAGCGCGAGCACCGGATAGTCCAGCGCGGGGAACTGGGAGAGCATCGTGCCGCTGGCGGAACCGCCGAAGGTGGGCACGAAGAAGGCGTTGAAGCCGAGCTGCTCCTTCTCGCCCTCGGGGTTGCGGTAGCCGTCGAGGACCTTGACCACGCCGGAGGAGGTGACGTTGGAGTCGAGCGGCAGCAGCGGCACGGCGTCCCGGAAGACGATGTTCCCCTTGCCGTCGCGGACGGTGACGACGGGCGCGTAGCCGTGGCTGACGAGGTAGACCTTGGCGTCGCCGATCTTCAGCGGCTTGTTCACCTTGACGAGGGCCGTCCTCTCCTCGCCGTCGGCGCCCTCGGTGTAGGTGAGCTCGGTCTCGTACGTGCGCGGGGTGCCCCTGTTGGGGCCGGTGCGCTCGTAGGTGCCGGTGAACTTCTTCACGTCGAAGCTGAACGGCACCAGGTCGTCGTTGGTGAAGAGACTGCCGGACTTGAAGTCGTCGTACTGGGTGAGCGTGTTGGCGAAGCCGTCGCCCTCGACGACCAGCTTGTTGCCCTCGGACTTGAAGAGCTGGCCCCAGCCGAAGGCGATCAGCATCACGATCAGCGCGATGTGGAAGAGCAGGTTGCCGACCTCGCGCAGATAGCCCTTCTCGGCGGCGACGGCGTCACCGACGACGTGGGCGCGGAAGCGACGCTTCCTCAGCAGGGCGAGGGCGGCCTCGCGGACCTGCTCGGGTTCGGCCCCGGTGCGCCAGGTGGTGTGGGCGGGCAGCCGGGTCAGCCGGCGGGGGGCGCCCGGCGGGCGGCCGCGCAACTGGCCCACGAACTGCCAGGTGCGGGGCACGATGCAGCCGATGAGGGAGACGAACAGCAGGATGTAGACCGCCGAGAACCACACCGAGCTGTAGACGTCGAAGAGTCCGAGCTTGTCGTAGACCGGCGCGAGGACGTCGTGGCGCTCGCGGAAGTCGGCGACCGCGGTCTCGTCGATGCCGGTCTGCGGGATGAGCGAGCCGGGGATCGCGCCCAGCGACAGCAGCAGGAGCAGCAGCAGCGCGACCCGCATGGAGGTGAGCTGCCGCCAGAACCAGCGGGCCCAGCCGATGACTCCGAGGGAGGGCAGGTTCGGCGCGTCTTCCCTGGGCGCGGTGGACAGCTGGGAACCGGCGGCGCCGAGCTCCTGGTCGTCGGCGGCCGTGGGGGTGTCGTCGGTTGTCGTCTTGCTCATCGGGTCAGATCCCCACAGTGAAGCCGTTGGACCAGGTCTGCATCTCCGCCACGAGGCTGTCCCACGCGCCGGTCAGCAGCAGCACACCGGTCACGATCATCATCGTGCCGCCGACACGCAGGACCCAGACGTAGTGCCGCTTGACCCAGCCGAAGGCACCGAGCGCCTTGCGGAAGGCCACGGCGGCGAGCACGAAGGGCACGCCCAGTCCCAGACAGTACGCGACGGTCAGTACGGCGCCGCGTCCGGCGCTCTCCTGCTGCGCGGACAGGGTCAGCACGGAGGCGAGGGTGGGGCCGATGCAGGGGGTCCAGCCGATGCCGAACAGGGCGCCGAGGACGGGCGCGCCGACCAGCCCGGTGGCCGGCCGCTTGTGGAAGCGGAACTCGCGCTGGGTGAGCCAGGGCATCAGGCCCATGAAGAAGACGCCCATGAGGATCATGAGGACGCCGAGCACCTTGGACAGGACGCCCGACTGTTCCTGCAGGGTCTGCCCGAAGTAGCCGAAGAAGGCCCCGCCGGAGACGAACACGACGGTGAAGCCGAGCACGAACAGGGAGGCTCCGGCGACCATCCGGCCGCGCCGGGCCTCGGCCAGGTCGGTGCCGGAGACGCCGGTGACGTAGGAGAGGTAGCCGGGGACCAGCGGCAGTACGCAGGGCGAGAAGAAGGAGACCAGCCCGCCGAGCACGGCGATGGGCAGGGCGGCCAGCAGGGCGCCGTTGAGCACCGTGCCGTTGTAGCCCGTCTCGGCGGCGAGCGTGTGCAGGGTCGTCACGTCACTTCTCCGCGACGACCGGCTCGAGCATCTTCCGCAGCCGTTCCTCGTCGAGCGCGGTCAGCGAGCGGGCCGCGATCTTCCCCTCCCGGTCCAGGACCAGGGTGGAGGGGACGGCCTGCGGGTTGAGGGTGCCCTTCTCGAAGCGGAGCATCAGCTTGCCCGTGGGGTCGTACAGGCTCGGGTAGGGGATGCCGAAGTCCTTCTCGAAGGCGAGGGCGGCCGTGGTGCTGCCGTCCCGTGTGTTGATGCCGACGAACTGCACGTCCTGGTCGGCGTAGTCCTCGGCCACCTTGGCGAAGTACTTGGCCTCCGCGCGGCACGGGTTGCACCAGGAGCCCCAGACGTTGAGGACGACGACCTTGCCCTGGTAGTCGGCGACGTCGAGCCGCTCGCCCTCGAGCGTCTTCCCGGACAGCTCGGGCGCGGCGACCCGCTCGCCCTCGGCGACCGTGGAGATGCCGTCCGTCCCGGTGACGAAGTTGGTGTTGCCGCCCCCGCCGGACGTTCCGCCCGATCCGCACGCGGAGACGAGCAGTGCGGCCACGGCCACGCCGGTGGCCAGGGTGGCGCGACGGCGGACGCGGAGGGCACGGTTCGAGCGCTGGGGGGCGCGGCTGGCGGCACTCATGTGAAAAGTTTCGCATGCCCGTTCTGGGGATCTTGCGCACCCCCCGCACGGGCGGAAATCCGCATATCAGGCGGCGTTGACGGCGCCCGTTCCGGTCGTGCCGCCGGTGTCCTCGGCGAATGCCTTCCAGCCACCGGCCGGTTCCTGGCCGACGTCCAGGGTGCGGAACTGTTCCAGCACCTCCGGCTTCTGCACGTCCAGCCAGTCGGTGAACTGCCGGAAGGAGACGAGCCTCACGTCACCGCCCTTCTCCTTCTCCCGCGCGATGTGCTTGAGGGCTTCCTCCACGGCGTCCATGTAGATGCCGCCGTTCCACTGCTCGAAGTGGTTGCCGACGAAGAACGGCGCCCGGTTCGACTCGTATGCCCGCTCGAAGCCCGATATGTACGCCCGGGCCGCCTGCCGCCGCCAGCCCGGGTGATTGTGGGCGGGCGCGTTGGTCGAGTTGACCGACTGGTTGGCGAGGATGTTGTAGTCCATCGACAGGACCTCGAAGGAGTGACCGGGGAACGGTATCTGCTGCAGGGGGAGGTCCCATATGCCCTGCCTCTTCGACGGCCAGACCTGACGGCCGCCGGGCGAGGAGGCGTCGTAGCGCCAGCCGAGCTCGCGGGCGGTGGGCAGCAGCTTGTCCTGGCCGAGCAGACACGGCGTACGGCCGCCGACGAGCTCCTTGTCGTAGTCGAAGGGGAGCGACTCCAGGTCGGTCCAGCCGGAGTTGGTCCGCCACTCCTTGACGAAGGACTTGGCCTGCTCGATCTCGCTGCGCCACTGCTGCGCCGTCCAGCCGCCGACGCTGCCGGAGCCGCCGCAGAAGTGGCCGTTGAAGTGGGTGCCGATCTCGTGCCCCTCGAGCCAGGCGCGGCGGAGGTTCTTCAGCGTGTCCTTGATGTGGCCATCGGTGAGGTAGCCGATGTCGGAGGCGCCGCGCGGGTTGTTCGGGGGGTCGTAGAGCCGCTTCTTCGACTCGGGGAGCAGGTAGAGGCCCGAGAGGAAGAAGGTCATGGACGCGCCGTGCTCCTTGGCGAGGTCCAGGAAGCGCGGGAAGAGGCCGTTGCCGACCTCGCCGGCCCCGTCCCAGGAGAAGACGACGAACTGCGGCGGGGTCTGCCCCGGCTCCAGCGGCACCGGCCTGCCGGGCTGGTGGGGCTGCTTGCCGGTGAAGGAGGTGGAGCCGTCACCGATCGGGCGGGCCGTCCTCGTCGGCTTCGGCTCCGGCTTCGGCGTGCCGGGCCGGCCGTCCGCGTCGGTCCCGCCGCCCGAACCCGTGTGGCCGCCGCAGCCGGCCAGGGGGACGGCGGCAGCGGCCCCCGCACCGAGCCCGAGCATTCCCCTACGGGTGAGACTGCGCATGGCAACCCCGATCGTCACGTCCTCTGGTGGTCACTCACTCAGAGGACGTGACGGAGCCGGGGGTTCCCGGCCGCGTGCGGGGGTTTCGCAACGGTTTTCGAAAGCGTGGTTCCCGTCGGGCGCCGCACCGGTCCCGGACGGGCGTTACGCCCCGAACGCCTTGCTCTTCCCCTTCACCGGCCTGGCACCCGCGAGCAGATGCGCGGGGACGAGGTCACGGGCCGGCTCGCTGTAGCCGACGGAGACGATCCTGTCCCCCTGGTAGGTGAAGGTGGTCAGCGAGGCGAGCGTGCACTGCCGCTTGCGCGGGTCGTGCCACAGCCGCCGCTTCTCCACGTAGGACCGCACGATCCAGATCGGCAGCTGGTGGCTGACCAGCACCGCCTCGTGCCCGCGCGCCGCGTCCTTGGCCGCGTTCAGCGCGCCCATCATGCGGATGACCTGCTCGACGTACGGCTCGCCCCAGGACGGCTTGAACGGGTTGACGACGTGCTTCCAGTTGGCCGGGCGGCGCAGCGCGCCGTCGCCGATGCCGAAGGTCTTGCCCTGGAAGACGTTCTCGGCCTCGATCAGCCGCCCGTCGGTGGCGATGTCCAGGCCGTGCGCCTTGGCAATGGGCTCGGCCGTCTCCTGCGCCCGCTCCAGCGGGGAGGCGACGACGTACGTGATGTCGCGGGAGGCGAGGTGCTCCCCGACGCGGTCGGCCATGCGCCGGCCCAGCGCGGAGAGGTGGTAGCCGGCGAGACGGCCGTACAGGACGCCGTCCGGGTTCTCGACCTCGCCGTGCCGCATCAGGTGGACGACGGTGACGTCGTCGTCCTTCTCCGGGGTGCTCATGCCGTGGCCTCCGCCGCCGCTCGGGCCGCCGCCGGGAGGGCGTCGGCGATCCGCTGGAGGGCCCGCTCGTCGTGCGCGGTGGACACGAACCAGGACTCGAAGGACGACGGCGGCAGGTAGACGCCGTTCTCGAGGAGGGAGTGGAAGAACGCGGTGAAGCGGAACGACTCCTGCGCCTTGGCGTCCTCGTAGTTCCGCACCGGGCGGTCGGTGAAGAACACCGAGAACATGTTGGAGGCGTTCTGCAGCGTGTGCGCGACGCCCTCCTTGGTGAGCGCCTCGGTGACGAGGGACCGGATCCGCGCGGAGACGGCGTCGACCTTCTCGTACGCGGCGTCGTCGAGCAGCCGCAGCTGGGCGAGCCCGGCGGCGGTGGCGACCGGGTTGCCGGAGAGGGTGCCGGCCTGGTAGACGGGCCCGGCCGGGGCGAGGTGGCCCATCACGTCGGCGCGCCCGCCGAAGGCCGCGGCCGGGAAGCCGCCGCCCATCACCTTGCCGAAGGTCATCAGGTCGGGCCGCACCCCGTCGACGCCGTACCACCCGGCGCGGCTGGTCCGGAACCCCGTCATGACCTCGTCGGAGATGTACAGCGCGCCGTTCGCGGCGCACGCGTCCTTCAGCCCCTGGTTGAACCCGGGCAGCGGCGGTACGACGCCCATGTTGCCCGGGGACGCCTCGGTGATCACGCAGGCGATCTCGTCCGGGTGCGCGGCGAAGGCGGCGTGCACGGCGTCGAGGTCGTTGTACGGCAGCACGATGGTGTCGCCGGCCTGGGCGCCGGTGACGCCGGGCGTGTCGGGGAGCGCGAACGTGGCGAGACCGGAGCCGGCGGAGGCGAGCAGCGAGTCGACGTGCCCGTGGTAGCAGCCGGCGAACTTGACCACCTTGGTGCGCCGCGTGAACCCGCGGGCGAGCCGGATCGCCGACATGGTGGCCTCGGTCCCGCTGGAGACGAGCCGCACCTGCTCCAGCGGCTCGATCCGGGCGGTCATCTCCTCGGCGAGCGCGACCTCGCCCTCACCGGGCGTGCCGAAGGACGTACCGCGCGCGACGGCCTCCTGCACGGCGGCGATCACCTCGGGGTGCGCGTGCCCGAGGATCATCGGCCCCCAGGAGCAGACCAGGTCGACGTACTCACGTCCGTCGGCGTCGGTCAGGTACGGGCCGGTGCCCGACACCATGAACCGGGGCGTGCCGCCGACGGCGCGGAAGGCGCGCACCGGCGAGTTCACGCCGCCGGGCGTGACGGCCGCGGCACGGTCGAACAGTGCCTGCGAGGCTGGGGCTTCGTATGAATATGGCAGTTCGCTCATGACCTGCGACTTCTCCGACCTTCTCCGACATTCCGAGGGGTTCCCGGCTCCGGGTGCGTATGACGTGTCCAGGGTAGGCCAGGGGCGGCCTGCGGCATCCGGCCCCCGATCGGCCGTGATCTGCGAAACTGGCGTCTGATACACACAGCTCACACGGTCGCGGCCGGCCGGAGGCTGCGAAGCCCCCGCGGGCAGATGTCCGACCGTACGTTTCGGCGGGCGGCCGTGGGGGAGGTCACTGACACGATGATCGGGTTGCGCGGCGGGGGCCACGCGTCCTAGAAAAGCAGTCGGGTGGAGATATGCATCGCGGTGGCGGACTGGGCGAGGGGACTGACGACCTGGGTCCTCGACGTGCCCGGCGGGGAAGGCACCGACGCGAGGCGGAGGACACGGACGAGACGCGGCGGACGCGCGGCGAACCGGAGCGGATCGGCCCCCTGAGAGGGGCGGGGAGCAGGAATGGTGGTCGGGTGGGGGTGACGTACAAGTACTTCGGCGCGCCGGACGGCGCCACCGCGGCCCGTGTCCCGATCTCGATGCGCCCCGAGGAACTCGGCGGCGACGAACTCGGCATGAACGGCATGTTCACCAAGATCAAGCCGGAGACCATGGCCGCGATGGTCCTCACGGGCATCGAGGGCGTCCCCCTGCACAAGGTCCCACCCCTGGAGCTGGTCGTCCTGCACCCCGACTACGCGGTCGTGAAACTCCCCATGACGGTCGTCGACCCGCTGCGCGGCATAGGCGAGGAGGCGGTCGGCGCGGCGGCCTTCATCTGGTCGACGGTCCCGGACCGCGGCGGCCCGCGGGACGCGTTCAACGTGTACCAGCTGCTGCACGAGTGGCAGGACTTCTCACACCGGTTGCATGAGGCAGGGCATCAGGCGTACTGCCTGGTGTGGCCCTGAGCCGGGGTTTCGGTGGTCGTGGGCGGGGTCTTCGGGCCTCGCCCTTTTTCATGTGCACGCCGCCTGCGACCTCATGCGCCGCCACGACGGCCGCGAGCCCGCCTCCGTGCTCGCGCCCGTGCTGCCCGACGTGCTCACCTTCGAGCCGCACAAGGGCTACCTGCGCGAGCTGCTGGACACCCAGATGGACCTCACGACGCGGGGCGCCGGCTACGTGCGTGAGGCGCACGAGCGGTTCGGACAAATGCAGGAGGCCATCCACGGCGGAGAGGCGCCGCCGAGCGACCGGGTGATCACCGAGCACGACGCCATGTTCGGCCGCGAGTACCGCGTCCGGACCGAGGGCGAGCACCCCGCCCCCGCGCAGCGCGAGAAGCGGAGAGGCCGGGATGTCCGAGCTGAGGACCCCGCACGCCGGGGACGACAAGGCCGAGGACGACGACGTCGTCGCGTTGCTGATGCGCCAGCACGGTGACATCCGCAACCTCTTCGACGAGGTCGAGGCCACCGGGGGTGAGGAACGCCGCGACGCCTTCCGCCGACCGGTGCGGCTGCCGGCCGTCCACGAGACCGCCGAGGAGGAGGTCGTCCACCCCTTCGCCCGCAAGGGCTTCCCCATGGCCTCGGTCCGGTCGCCGCCCTCATGGACCGCGCCAAGGACACCGTCCGCAAGGCCATGGGCAAGGGCTGACTCCGCGTCCTCCCGGCCGGCCGGGGCACTCGCCCGGGCGGCCGGACGCGGAGAGCCGGCGTCCTGGACCGGCTGTTTGCCTCCTGCCCCCCGGGGGACCCTCCGCCCATGAGTAAAAGGCCAGGTCGCCGCCGTATGGACCAGAACCGGACGCTGTGGCTGCGCGACACCCCGGAGCGTGGTCCCAGGGCGGACGAGGCACGGACGCGGGCGGAAGGGGACGAAGGCCATGGGCGCAGCAGCTGACGGCCGTTTCGCGGAACGTCTGAAGCGGCGGTGGCGACGCACCGAACACACGTACTCGGCGGGGGAAGACCGCCCGTTGCGCGGCTATCTGACGGCCATGGCGGCTTTCGGCGTGTACACGGCGGGGTGGGCGACGGTGGTCGGAGTGCGCGGCCGTCCCGTGCCGGACCGGCCCGTGCCCTGGGACGTGGCACTGACCGCGGTGGCCACCTTCCGGTTGAGCCGGCTGCTGAGCAAAGCGTCGGTGACCAGCCCGCTGAGGGCCCCCTTCACCACGTTCCAGGGCTCGCAGGGGCCGGCCGAGCTGCACGAGGAGGCGCGGTCCGAAGGCGCCAAGGGAACGGTCGGCGAGCTGGTGACGTGCCCGTTCTGCATGAGCGTCTGGGTGGCCTCGACCCTCACCGCCGGACAGCTGCTCTGGCCGCGCGCGACCCGCACCGCCATGGGGGCGCTCACCGCGCTGGCCGGCGCGGACGCCCTGCAGCTGACGTACAGCGCGCTGGTGGCCAGGACGACCGGCGAGTGACCACTTCCACCGGGAGGAACGGGAGACCGGCCCGGCGCGATCGGCCTGGCGCTGAATGCCGCCGTGCCGCGCGGGAGGTCGCGCGGCCCTCTCCGCTGCGTCACACGAACCTGAACTGCCCGGGCCGCCACGGCTTCCGTGCCGCCGTCCCGGCGGGCGGGGGTCCGCGCGCGCCGCGCGACCCGCACGCCGCCGGGCTCGACGGCGAGGACGGTACAGAGGGCTGACGGCGGACGCCGGGACGGCCGTCCGCCGCCGCCCGTGAGGGCTCGTCGTGGCACCGCGGGCGTTTCCCCCGGCGGGGTCAGCCGGTCAGCGCGGCGAGGGTGGCGTCCAGGTCGGTGGCGGCGGGCTGGTTGTGGGGGAGTTTGGCGAGGATCCTGGCCATGCCGCAGGTGTCGGTGAGTGCGGAGAGGACCAGGCCGCCGGCGACGCCCGCGGACAGCCAGCGGGCCGTGTTCCAGCGTCGGCCGGCGACAAGTCCGGTCAGGACGAGGGTGCCGGCGGCGAGGCGGACCTGGCGGTCCATGGCCCAGGGGGTGCGGGTCCCGGCGGGGCGGTGGGTGTCGTGGCCGAGCCGGGTCCAGGCGGTGGTGCCGCCGGTGAGGGTGGCGACGGTGATGTCCTGCTCGGCCAGGCGCCGGCCGGCGGTGGCCGAGCGGGCGCCGGAGGCGCACACGACGAGGAGGTCGCCGCGGCCGGCGGCGGTCTTCAGGGCGGGCAGTGCCGTGTCGAGGTGGTCGAGAGGGATGTTGTGGGCGCCGGGCAGGTGGCCGGAGGCGTATTCGCCGGGGGTGCGCACGTCGATGACGGTCAGCTCGTGCAGGCGGGCACTGGCCTGGTCGGGGGTGAGGGCGGTGGTGAGGGCCACGGGATTTTCCTTTGCTCGGTCGGGGTTACCCCCTTCGATAGGATACCCAAGGGGGTATCTCGAAGGAGTGTGGGTTGTGGAACTGGCGATGGCGGCTGAGGAACTGAAGACGGTGGTCAACCGGCTGCGCCGGGCGCAGGGCCAGATCGCCGGTGTGATCAAGATGATCGAGGAGGGACGGGACTGCGAGGACGTCGTCACGCAGCTGGCTGCGGCCTCCCGGGCTCTGGACAAGGCGGGTTTCGCGATCATCGCCACGGGTTTGCAGCACTGCCTGACCGATGCGGACATGGCCGCTTCCGGGGACCGGGAGCAGATGCGTGCCCGGTTGGAGAAGCTGTTCCTGTCGCTGGCCTGAAGCCGGGGCGCCGCCGGCGTCCGATCGCCCGCCCGGTGTCAGGTGAGGGCGTCGATGAGCATGAAGGCGGCCACCGCCAGCAGGACGAGGGCGAAGGTGCGTTGCAGCCCGGTGCCGGTGACCTTGGCGGCCAGGCGTTTGCCGTCCCAGGCGCCGAGGATCGCCGCACCCGTGAAGGGGCCGATGACGGTCCAGTCGATGCCGGCGGTGGTGGCGCCGCGGGTGGCCAGGGAGGCCATGGAGTTCGCCGAGATGACCAGCAGGCTGGTGCCGACGGCGGCCTGCATCTCGAAGGCCAGCACGGTGACCAGAGCGGGGACGGCGAGGAAGCCTCCGCCGACCCCGAGCAGCCCGGTCAGCGCGCCCAGTCCCGCGCCGGTCCCGGCGGCCTTCGCCGGCTGCACCACAGGCGGGTGATCGGTGCTCGCCCGACCGGGGCGCAGCATTTTGACGGCGGCGAGGGCCGCGACGGCGGCGAACGCGCCGGTCAGTACGGACTGGGGCAGGCGGGATGCGGCGGCTCCGGCCGCGGCGGCGGGCAGGAGTCCGGCCGCCGCGAACAGGGCGCCGGCTTTCCAGCGGACGTCTCCGGTGCGCGCGTGGGCGTACAGGGCGGTGAGCGAGGTGGCGGTGACGATGATCAGGCCGGCGGTGGTGGCGGCGGCCGGGGTGAAGCCGAGCAGGTAGATCAGCGCGGGCACCGCCAGGACGCTCCCGCCCCCGCCGAGGGCGCCGAGCGCGAGTCCGACCACGGCCCCGGCGACCAGGGCCAGGATCAGCACGCTCACGCTATGACACCGCCGCCGCGCTGGCCGGTGACCGGCAGGCCCTCACGCACCCAGGCAGTCATGCCGCCGGTGACGTCACCGGCCTCGATGCCGCGGCCGGCCAGGAGCTTGGCGGCCTGCTGGGAGCGGTGGTCGGAGCGGCAGATCGTGACCACCGGCCTGTCCTGCGCGGAAGCCGGGAGCGATGCCCCGGCCATCAGGCGGGACAGCGGCAGGTGCAGCGCGCCGGGCGCGTGCCCGGCCGTCCATTCCGGTGTTTCGCGGACGTCCGGCAGCACGGCCTGGCCGTCACCGGTGCGCTGGTGAGCCTGCCGGGGGGTGGGGCGGCCGGGGCCGCGGCGAGGAAGCGAGAACATCGTCTGATCACTTTCGTGCAGGTGGTGCGGGCGGTCGTGTCAGCCGGTGCGGCCGGGGCGGGTGAGGGTCAGTCCCGCCTCGCTGGCGGCGTCGAAGCCGTCGTCGACGGCGACCACGTCACGGCCGGCGGCATCGAGCAGGGACGCGGCGATCGCCGCGCGCATCCCGCCGGCGCAGTGCACCCACACCGTCCCGTGGGGCACCTCGCCGATACGGCCGTGCAGCTCATGGATCGGGATGTGCACCGAGCCGTCGACGAAGCCGCCCGCGCGCTCCGAGTCCCGCCGCACATCCAGCACCACCACCGGCTCACCGCGCTCGCGGGCATCGGCGAGGTCGGCGAAGCGGGCACGGGGGAAGGAGGCTAGCCGCTCACCGGGGCGGACCCAGCCGGCCGGGTCGCCGGTGGCGGCGGCGGCCGGGCGGTCGATGCCCACCCGGGCCAGCTCCCGCTGCGCGTCGGCGATCCGCTCGGCGGTGTCGGCGAGCAGGGTGACGGGCTTGCCCCACGGGATCAGCCAGGCCAGGTAGGTGGCGAGCTTGCCCTCGCCCTCGAAGTTGAACGACCCGGCCACGTGTCCCTCGGCGAAGGCCATGCGGCTGCGCAGGTCCACCACCCACTCGCCCGCGGCCAGCCGGGAGGCGATCTCCTCGGCGTCCGCACGCTCGGGCGGGGTGAGGTCGACCGGCGCGGGGCCCGCGGCGTTGGCCGGGCCCATGTGCGCGTAGTAGGCGGGCACGTCGTCCAGGCCGGCGAGCATCCGCGCGACGAAGGTGTCCACGTCCAGGGTCAGCGCGTCGTTGGTGGCGCGTTCCCTGCCGATCGTGGTCGCGTCCCCCTCGGCCTGCGCGGAGGAGCAGAAGCTGCCGAACCCGTGGGTGGGCAGTACCGGCACCTCGTCGTCCAACTCGTCCGCCAGGCGGCGGGCGGAGGCGTGCTGGGCCCGCGCCAGCCGCTCGGTCAGCCGCGGCTCGACCAGGTCCGGCCGGCCCACGGTACCGATCAGCAGCGATCCGCCGGTGAACGCCGCCACCCCGCGCCCGCCCTCGGCAAGGGCGTAGGAGGTGTGGTGCGGGGTGTGCCCGGAGGTGGCGATCGCCCGCAGCACCAAGGACTCGTCCACCGTCACCGTGTCGCCGTCGGCGACCGGGGTGCGAGCGAAGGACACAGACGCACCGGCCGGCACCAGGTACCGGGCGCCGGTCACCCGGGCCAGCTCCAGGCCGCCGGTCACGTAGTCGTTGTGCACATGGGTCTCGGCCACGAAAGCGATGCGCACCCCACGCCGGGCGGCTGCGGCGATGACCCGGTCGATGTCGCGCGGCGGGTCGACGACCACCGCGGCATTCGGTCCGCCGGCCAGGTAGCTGCGGTTGCCCAGGCCCTCGAACTCCAAGGTGTCGACGAAGAACACAGCGCACGGCTCCTCTCTGGAACGGTGTACCCCGGGGGGTATCTGACACCCACCCTAACAGCTATACCCAGGGGGGTATTCCGGAGACAGAACCACCCCACCTCCGGGCGTCACCCCACCTCTTGCGGGCACCCGGCGGAGCGCCACCATGCATTCGCACACACTCGCCTGAGCAGAACTACACTCGGCCCATGCCAAAGGACGCGACGTCGCCACTCGAAGACAAAGACCAACTGCTCGAACTGGAGAGGCTCGGCACACCCGTCACCTTCCCCGCCGGGCGCGTGATCTTCACCGAGGGACACCCGTCCCACACGGTCCTCCTGATCAAGGAGGGGCACGTGATCGTGGGCAAGGCGGGCGAGGACGGCTCGGAGATCCTCCTCGCGACCCGGGGGCCCGGGGTCGTCCTGGGGGACGAGGGAGTGCTCATGTCCGAACCCCGGTCGGCCACCGTGCGCGCCCTGACGGACGTCTCCGGCGTGGACATCACGGCCGGCGTCCTCATCCGGTTCATCAACGAGAAGCACCTGTGGCCGAAGATGTACCGCAGCGCGGTGAAACGCCGCCGCGAGTCGGACGAGGAGCGGGCCCTGCTCGCCCGCCACAGCGTGAAGGTCCGCCTGGCCCGATGGCTGGTCAACGTGGCGGACGAGATGGGTGAACGGACCGGCGCGGACTGGCTGATCGACATCGCGTTCTCCCAGCAGGACATCGCGAGCAGGATCGGTGCGTCGCGAGAGGGCGTCGCCACGGCGCTCCGCCACCTCCGCGAGGAAGGCCTGGTGAGCACCGGCCGGCACACCCTCACGGTGCACGACATGAGCACATTGCGCGCCACAGCACAGCTGAAGGGGTAGACATGCATCATCGAATGTGTAAATCTACACACTCAACGATGGTCTCCCACCAGGGGAGCCCGCATGTGTACACACGGGGGAACCGTGACGCTTCAGGTGGTCGGAGCTCTGTGCATTCTCGTCGCACTGGTCGGCGAGGGCTTGAAGATCAGCGAGGTGGAGGTCCGCCGGCTTTCACGAACACGAGCGATCGCCCTGGCGGCGCTCGGCGCCCTCTTCATCGCGCTACCGATACTGACGCAAACCCTCTCCTGACCCCTCCTGGGAAGACGGTGCACCGTGACGGAAACCCTTGGCCCGTTCCAGAGAATCTGGGACGCGTGGATCGAGGTCGAAGAAGAAATCTCCCAGAAGCCGCTGTCGCACTTCGAGCGCGCCACGCAGATCCAGTTCGAAGAGCTCAAGGAACACCTCGCGCACGGCAACCGGGAGGCAGCGGCCCGGGAGTTGATCGACGTCGTCAGCATCGCCCTCAACAATCTCCGTAATCTCGGATTCACTCCGGAGGAGATCGCCGATCTCGCGAAGAGCCGGGCCGACCACCGCATGAAGGGGCAGGCCAAGGACATCCTCGAGAAGTACCGGAAGAATTACGGGATCTAGCGCCCCGAGTACACGTCCGCAGGCACGCGACCGCTTTTCGGGGAATCGACCTCGGTTTTCACAGGCCTCGGGGCGGCCGGCCGCTCGCTTCCCCGGGCGGCGGTGGCCGGAGTGCGTCGTTGAGGTGCTTGCCGTCCTCGGTCAGGGAGTACTCGACGCGGGGCGGCACCTCCTCGTAGGAGACGCGGTGCACGACGCCGTCCGCCTCCATCTCGCGCAGGTGGGAGGCGAGCACCTTCCCGGTGATCCCCGGAAGCAGTCGGCGCAGCTCGCCGAAGCGGCGGCGGGGATGCCCGTGGAGCGCCCAGAGGATGAGCACCTTCCACTTGCCGCCGGTCACCTCCATCGCGGTGTCGATCCCGCAGACGTGTCCGTCCGGTGCGCCCGGCCGGTTCGGCGTCGTCACGCCCCACCCCTCCGACGTGCTCGCTCACCCCGGGGTAACCACCCACTCCGAAGTGCGTACTTGATCGCCTCCGGGTCTGCTCCCAGCCTGGTCGGCATGGCACAGAACACCGTTGAAAAGACATCCGTCACGCTGCTGGGCCTCGGCGCGATGGGCACCGCGCTGGCCCGCACCTGGCTCGCAGCCGGCCACCCGGTCACCGTCTGGAACCGCACTCCGGCCCGTTCCGCACCGCTCGCCGCCGAGGGGGCGGAGGTCGCGGACGGCGCCGCTGCCGCCGTCGCGGCGAACACGCTGGTCGTCGTCTGCCTGCTGGACGACGCCTCGGTCGAGGAGACGCTGGCCGGCACCGACCTGACCGGCAAGGACCTGGTCAACCTGACCACCAGCACCCCGGCCGAGGCCCGGGCCCGCGCCGAGTGGGCCCGCGAGCGCGGCGCCCGCTACCTGGACGGCGGGATCATGGCCGTCCCTCCGATGGTCGGCGTCCCCGAGGCCGGCGGCTACATCTTCTACAGCGGCTCGCGGGAACTGTTCGAGCAGCACGCGAAGACGCTGGGCGTCCCGGTCGGCACCACCTACGTCGGCGAGGACGCGGGCTTCGCGGCGCTCCACGACGTGGCTCTGCTCAGCGCCATGTACGGGATGTTCGCCGGGGCCGCGCACGCCTTCGCCCTGATCCGCAAGGAGGACATCGACCCCGCGTCGCTCGCCCCGCTGCTCGCCGACTGGCTCGTCGCGATGGCCCCGTCCGTCCACCAGACCGCCGACCAGCTGCGCAGCGGCGACTACACCAAGGGGGTCGGCTCCAACCTCGCGATGCAGGTGGCCGGCACACCGACCTTCCTGAACACCGCCGAGCAGCAGGGCGTCAGCCCGGAACTGCTCACCCCGTACTTCGCGTTGATGCGCCGCCGGCTGGCCGGGGGCAGCGGTGAGGAGGGCCTGACGGGCGTGGTCGACCTCCTCGTGCGCTGACCGGCTTTCCCCGCTCCGCATACGGGACACGGGTCGGCAGCCGCCGGACGCGGACGGGACAGCCGTACCGGTCCGCAGCGCGGCCGGGGCGCCGCAGCAGCCTCCGGCTTCGCCGCGCCGGGCGGCGGCACGGGTCGTCGTACAGGCCCGCGTCGCCGCACACGCCGGTCTCCGGCAACCTGGCCGGCGGATCCAGCGGGGCGGGCCCGTCCACCGGCCCGGCCGGGTCCGTCCGGGAGGCCGCCGATCAGTAGCCGAACACCTGCGTCCACGTCCAGTCGCTGTCGACCACGCCGACGCCGAGCGTCGTGAGCGAACAGTTGAGTATGTTCGCGCGGTGACCCGGGGAGTTCATCCAGGCGTCCATGACGCTCTGGGCGGAGCTCTGGCCCCGGGCGATGTTCTCGGCGCCGGGGCTCGGATGGCCCTGGGCCCCGGCCCGGTCCGCGAAGCTGCTGCCGTTCCGGCCGGTGTGGGAGAAGTAGTCGTTGGCGGACATGTCCTCGCTGTGCAGCCGGGCCGCCCTGGCCAGTCGGTCGTCGAACTTCAGGGGACCGCAACCCGCCTTGGCACGCTCCGTGTTGGCGAGACTCAGGACCTGGGCGGCGGGGTCCCCGGCGGGAGGCGTGGACGGCTGGTCCGGCCGCGGCCGCGCCGGCTGCTTCGCGGGGGCCGAGGTGCGTGCGGGGGCGGACTTCGCCTCGGACTCGTCCGGACCGGGCGTGGCCGAGGGCTTCGGCTCGCGGGAGGCACCGGCCGACGGGGAGGACGAGAGGGAAGGGGAAGCGGAGGAGGGCTCGGTGGACGGGCCGGCGGGTTCGGACGTGGCGGGCACGGCGGACTCCGCAGCGCCTTCGGACACCGCCCGCGGCCTGTCCCCACCGCCGTCCGGCGTCAGGACGGCCATCCCGGCTGTCGTGCCGCCGGTGACCAGCAGCGCCGCGGCCACGGCCGCGGCGGTCCTGCCACGCCGCTTGCGCCGGCGGCTGCGTGCGCGGAGGTTCGTACGGTGGCCGACCACTGGGCCCGGTCCGGGGGGCCCGGTGGGGGAATCGGCGGTCGCCGGATCCCCCACCGCGTCCCCGTACGCGGCTGCCCGGCCGTCCGACAGGCCTCCCGGGCCCGCCTGCGCGCCGCCCCACACGCCGTCCTGGCCCGTCGGCCCCGTGAAGGCCGCTTCGGGACCGCCGCCCGGACCGCCCCACACGCCGTCCTGGCCCGTCGGCCCCGTGAAGGCCGCTTCGGGACCGCCGCCCGGGCCGGGCGTCGTACCCGACCCGTCGTGTTCCGCCCCGGTCCCGGTCGCGTCCCCGGCGAAAGACACCGGCGCCGCATCCGCCGTCCCCGCGCCGAAGGCGGTGAGCAGGGCGGACGCCGCGAGCAGGCTCGCGCCCACCGGGACCAGGCCCAGAGCGGCCAGCAGCCCCTCCGCCGGAACCAGGCCCGACTGGAGGCCCGCGCAGACCGTGCAGTCCCGGGCGTGGCGGGCGATGCGCTTGCGCCACAGGGCCGAGGGGGCGGCGTCCCAGGACGCGACCACGTCGTCCAGCAGCACGCACCGCGGCTGCGCGGACAGCGCCCGCACCACCAGCCGGGCCGTCTCCAGCCGCGCCTTCATCCGCTGCACGCGCACCGCCGTGTGCCGCGGCGACAGTTCCAGCGCCGCCGCCACCTCCGCCCGCGTCAGCTCGCCCGCCGCCTCCAGCCACCACAGCGACAGCAGCGCCTGGTCGTCGGGGTCCAGCCAGCGGGTGGCCTCGGCGGCCTCGCGCCGCTGGCCTTCGAGACCGAGCCGTACGATCGTCAGGTCCACGAAGTCGGCGCCCGGGTCGGCGACGTCGTACGCGTCGTGCAGAGTCGTTCCGGCCGGAGCCGTGCGGTGCTCGCGCCAGTGGTGGCGGAGCTGGTTCATGGTGATGGCGACCAGCCAGGACCGGAAGCCGGCGGGGTCGTTGAGCGAGCCCAGCGCGGCGAGGGCGCGGAGCACGGTCTCCTGGACCACGTCGTCGACGTCGGGGTGCCCGTTCAGGGCCCGGCCCACGATGTTGTAGACCAACGGGAGGTAGGCGGCGACGAGTTCGTCCTGTGCCCGGGCGTCGCCGCGCTGTGCCGCCTCGACCGTCTCCCTGCCGGGTCCGCTGCTCGCTGCCACGCTCGTCCACGCTCCTTCTCGGTCCCGGACCGTACTGCCCCGGCCCTGTCACATCCGGAGAGCCACCGCCCCGGGCCGGATAACGGAAACCGGACGGGAAAAACCGGACGGGGCGTCCGGGCGGGAGAAGGAGCGGGTCATTCCAGCACGTGGCGCAGATACGCCCCCGGGTCGTCCAGGTAGCGGCGCCAGTGGTCGACCAGGGCGAGGTCCCGCCAGGCGGTGCGGCGCATGCCGTGGTCGCCGACCTCGATGATGTCCGCGCCGGGGAGCGCGGTCAGCAGGGGCGAGTGGGTGGCGCAGACGACCTGCGCACCGGAGCGGGACAACCGGTCGATGTGGCCGAGCAGTTCGAGGCAGGAGGAGAAGGACAGGGCCGCTTCCGGCTCGTCCAGGACGTACAGGCCGGGGTGCAGGAACCTGTCGCGGAACGCCGCGAGGAATCCCTCGCCGTGGCTGCGCGTGTCGGGGGCGAGGCCCTCCCGGCCGAGGGCGTCGAGTGCCGTTTCGGCGCGCAGGAAGAAGCCCTGGCGGGCGGACCAGGAGGCGAGCATCCGGCGGCCGCGGGGGGCCGCGTCGAAGCGGATGCGTTCGCCGAGGACGGACTTGGTGCGGTGGCTCGCGTAACGCCATGCGTGCGAGCCGCCCCAGGGATCCAGGCCGAAGCCCTCGGCCAGGGCCTCGGCCAGGGTCGACTTGCCCGAGCCGTTCTGGCCGACGACGAAGGTCACCGGGGCGGTGAACCGCAGTCCTTCGCCCAGGAGTTCACGTACGCAGGGGACCGACCAGGGCCACTCCCCCTCGTCGTACGCGTCCACGTGTACGTACGCACGTTCGATGATCACGGGGCCGAGTCTCCCACGACGGCGGGGCTCGGGGCGGTTCCCCGGCCGGCGCGGCGGCGTAAGCCGCCCTCACCTGGTCCCGACGGTCCGCAGCACCGTCAGCACCAACGTCCGCGCGGCCTCCACCACCTCCCGCAGGGACACGTGTTCGCGGTCGCTGTGGGCCACCGCGATGTCCCCGGGGCCGTACTGCAGCGTCGGTATCCCGGCACCGGTGTAGTGCCGCAGATCGCTGCCGTACGTCGCCCCGCGCCGCCTCGGCCGGGGGCGGCCCGTCGCGTCGGCGTACGCGGACCCGGCCACGTCCGCGAGGGCGTGCCCCTCGGGCAGCCGGCCGCTCGCGAACTGCCCGCCCGGCCAGCTCACGGCGGCCGGATGGTCCCGCAGCCAGGGGTCGGCGGCGCACGCCCGCGCCACGCACCGCTCGAACTCGGCGCGCGCGTCCGCCGGGTCCTCGCCGAGGCGTACGCCGAGCCGGCCCTCGGCGACCAGCAGATCGGGCACGCTGCTCGCCCAGTCCCCGGCGCGCACGGTGCCCACCGACAGGGCGTACGGGATCGGGTACTCGGCGAGCAGCGGGTCCGGGTCCCGGTTCCGTTCGGTCTCCAGCGCGGCCAGCGCCCGGTGCAGGGGCAGGTAGGCGTCGACGGCGCTGACCCCCTGCTCCCGTGAACTGCCGTGCGCCGCCCTGCCGGGCACGGCGACGCGGAACGTCAGCGCGCCCGCGTTGGCGGTGATCAGGGTGGCGGCGGTGGGCTCGGCGATGACGCAGGCGTCGCCTCGGTGACCGCGCCGCAGGGTGCCGAAGGCGCCGAGACCGCCGTCCTCCTCGCCGACGACGCAGTGCACGGCCACCCGGCCGCGCAGCCGCAGGCCGGCCACGCGGATCGCGGCGAGCGCGGCAAGGTGCGCCGCGAGTCCGGCCTTCATGTCGCAGGCCCCGCGCCCGTGCACGAGGTCTCCGGTCACCCGGGGCACGAACGGGTCGCCGTCCCAGGCCGCGAGGTCACCGGGCGGTACGACGTCGACGTGGCCCTGGAGGATCAGGGTGGGCCCGTCACCCCCGTCGGGAGTGGTCCCGACCAGCCCCCACGCCTCCTCGCGGGGCGCCTCCGTGCCCGGGAAGTCCGGGTCGGCGCGCAGCGCGGGCAGGTCCATCGACCACAGGTCGGTCTCCAGGCCGAGCCACTCCAGCCGCCCGGCCAGCTGGTGCTGGAGCTCCGACTCTGCGGCGCTCCCGGTCACGCTGGGCACCGAGATCAGCTCCAGCAGGGTCCGCCCCAGCGCCGCCTCGTCGACCGCCGCCAGCGCGGCGGACTCCTCACCTGTCAGCACGCCGCCCTCCCCTCTCCCCGGGGAACGGCGCCCCGCCGCGCCCCCGCACGCATACCTGCGCACGGAGACCCGCCGTTACTCCTCGCCCGGAGCACCCGTTCCCGCCGCCCCGCCCCCCACCGTGAACCCGGTCACCGTCCCGCCGCCCTCGCGGGGGAAGGCGTACGGGGCCCCGCCGTGGGCGAGGGCGACCTCGCGGACGATGGAGAGACCGAGCCCCGAGCCGGGGAGGGAACGCGCGTCGGCGGCGCGGTAGAAGCGGTCGAAGACGCGGGTCAGGTCGTCGTCGGCGATACCGGGGCCGCGGTCGCGCACCTCCACCCGGACCGTGCCCGGCCGCGCCGGGCCCGTGACGCGGATCTCGACGGGGGCGCGGCCGTCCCGGTCGAACTTGACGGCGTTCTCCACCAGGTTGGACAGCGCCCGCGTGAGCATCCCGGGCCGTCCGTCGGTCGTGGTGTCACCGCTCGCGCGCACCGCGATCTCCCGCCCCGTGCGCCGCCGGGCCAGTCCCGCCACCTCCTCGGCGACGTCCGCGAGGTCGACCCGCTGCGGCGGCTCGGTGTCGTACTGCCCGGCCGCGAGGTCGACCAGCTCGTTGACGAGGTCGGTCAGTTCGCGGGCCTCCTGGGTGAGGTCGGCGACGAGTTCCTCACGGGTGCCGGGCGGGAGTTCGTCGATGCGGCGCAGCAGGGAGATGTTGGTGCGCAGCGAGGTGAGCGGCGTACGCAGCTCGTGCCCGGCGTCCTGGACGAGCCGGCGCTGGTCCTCCTCGGACTGGGCGAGCCGGCCCAGCATCCGGTCGAAGGCACGGCCCAGGCGCCCCACCTCGTCGTAGCCGGCGACGGGCACCTGGATGCCGAGCCGGCGGGTGCGGGCGACGGCCTCGGCGGTGTGGGTGAGGACGACCAGGCGGCGGGTGATGCGCCGGGCCAGCCACCAGCCGAACAGCCCGGCCCCGACCACCACCGCCGCCATCAGGATCAGCGTGCGCCGCTGGAGGGCCCGCAGCAGGTCCTCGGTGTCGCTGAACTCCTGCGCGACCTGCACCGCGCCCCGCTCGCCGCCCAGCGCGACGGTCGCCACCCGGTAGACGTCGTCGCCGACGTCGACGTCCGCGTGCACGACCACCCGCCCCGCCGTCGCGGCGCCCGCGACCCGCCGGTCGGCGTCGACCACCGGCAGGCCGGGGTCACCGGGGTCGAAGACGCTGCCGTCAGGGCCGAGCACCTGCACGTCGGTCCGCGCGGGCCGCACCAGGTCGTGGCCGGGCGCGGCGGAGGAGAAGTCGTGCGGCGCCATCCGGTTCTCCCGGACCTCGCCGCGCAGGTCCTGCACGACCTCGTCGAACACGGACTGCTGGTCCACCCGCACCAGCCGGGCGGCGGCGTTGTACGACAGGATGCCGACCAGCACGGTGACCGTGGCGGTGACCACCGCGAACGCCACCGCGAACGTGGTCCCCAGCGACAGCAGCCGCAGCCGCCTCGGGGCGGCCGGCCGGCCGTACGACACTCAGCCCTCCCGCAGCACGTAACCCACCCCGCGCACGGTGTGGATCAGCTGCGGCGCGCCGGGCTCGTCGAGCTTGCGGCGCAGATAGCCGACGTAGACGGCGAGGTTCTTGGAACCGGGGCCGAAGTCGTAGCCCCAGATGCGGTCGTAGATGGTGGAGTGGTCCAGGACGATGCCCGCGTGGCGGATCAGCAGCTCCAGCAGCTCGAACTCGGTGCGGGTCAGCTCCAGTTCCCGCCCGCCGCGCCAGGCCCGGCGCGCCCGGGGGTCCATGCGCAGCCCGGCCGCCGCCACGAACCGGCCGGAGGGCTCCGGCTCCGGCACCTCCACGGGCTCGGGCGCCGGCGCCACGGGAGCCGCCCGGCGCAGCAGCGCGCGCAGCCGGGCGAAGACCTCCTCGACGTCGAACGGCTTGACGACGTAGTCGTCGGCGCCCGCGTCCAGGCCCGCGATCCGGTCGGCGGTCTCCACCAGCGCGGTCAGCATCAGCACCGGCGTGCGGTCGCCCTCGGCACGCAGCACCCGGCACACCTGGAGTCCGTCGATGCCGGGCATCATCACGTCGAGGACCAGCACGTCGGGCCGGCTGCGGTGGGCCTGCGCGAGGGCCTCGACGCCGTCGGCGACGGCCGTGACCCGGTAACCCTCCAGGGTGAGGGCGCGTTCCAGGGCGTTGCGGATGGCGCGGTCGTCTTCGGCGAGCAGAACGGTGTGCGGCACGCGCCCAGTGTGCCAACCGCCGCCGCCCCGCGGCCCCGGAGGGCGGCTCCGGGGCCCGCTTCTTACCCGTGTCTCACCCGGCGGGCCGCAGCGCCGCCAGCCGCTCCTCGAAGGGGGTGACCTCCTCGAAGGAGTCCCGCCGGGGCGCCGGGCGGGCGGTGGACAGCCCGGCCGTCAGTGCCGCCAGTTCCCCGGCCGCGCGCTCGATCCGGCCGTCCAGGCCCTCGGCGCCCCAGTCCTCGGAGGCGGCGTAGACGCCGGTGGGGACGACGACGGCCTTGAGGTGGGCGAAGAGCGGCCGCAGGGCGTGGTCCAGGACCAGCGAGTGCCGGGCCGTGCCGCCGGTCGCCGCGATCAGCACCGGTTTCCCGGCGAGGGCCTCGGGGTCGGTGACGCCCAGCGCGTCGAAGAACGACTTGAACAGCCCGCTGTACGACGCCGAGAACACCGGTGTGACCACGATCAGCCCGTCGGCCCCGGCCACCGCGTCGAAGGCCCCGGACAGCGCCCGGCCCGGGAAGCCGTTGGTGAAGGTGTGCGCGATCTCCACGGCGAGGTCGCGCAGCTCGATCACCTGGACGTCGGCCGGGGTCCGCCCGGCGGCCGCGGCGGCCAGGCGGTCGCCGAGCAGCCGGGTGGAGGACGGGACGCTCAGTCCCGCCGAGACGACGACGAGCTTCATGCCCGTGCACCTTCCTTCGCCCTGGCTCCGGCCAGCAGCGAGCTGTGGGTGGGCGCGTCCGGCACGTCGGCCGGGCGGTTCCTGGCGAACTCCTCGCGCAGCACCGGCACGACCTCCTCGCCGAGCAGGTCGAGCTGTTCCAGCACGGTCTTCAGCGGCAGGCCCGCGTGGTCCATCAGGAACAGCTGGCGCTGGTAGTCACCGGCGTATTCGCGGAAGGACAGCGTCTTCTCGATGACCTGCTGCGGGGAGCCCACGGTCAGCGGGGTCTGCTCGGTGAACTCCTCCAGCGACGGCCCGTGCCCGTAGACCGGGGCGACGTCGAAGTAGGGGCGGAACTCGCGCACCGCGTCCTGCGAGTTCTTCCGCATGAACACCTGACCGCCCAGGCCGACGATCGCCTGCTCGGGGGTGCCGTGCCCGTAGTGGGCGTACCGGGCCCGGTACAGCTCGACCATGCGCTTGGTGTGGTCGGCCGGCCAGAAGATGTTGTTGTGGAAGAAGCCGTCGCCGTAGTACGCGGCCTGCTCGGCGATCTCCGGGCTGCGGATCGAGCCGTGCCAGACGAACGGCGGTACGCCGTCCAGCGGGCGGGGCGTGGAGGTGAAGCCCTGCAGCGGGGTGCGGAACTTGCCCTCCCAGTCGACGACGTCCTCACGCCACAGCCGGTGCAGGAGCGCGTAGTTCTCCACCGCCAGGTTGATGCCCTGGCGGATGTCCTGGCCGAACCAGGGGTAGACCGGGCCGGTGTTCCCGCGTCCCATCATCAGGTCCACCCGGCCGTCGGCCAGGTGCTGGAGCATCGCGAAGTCCTCGGCGATCTTCACCGGGTCGTTGGTGGTGATCAGGGTGGTGGAGGTGGAGAGGACCAGCCTCTCCGTGCGGGCGGCGATGTAGCCGAGCATGGTGGTCGGCGAGGACGGCACGAACGGCGGGTTGTGGTGCTCGCCGGTCGCGAAGACGTCCAGGCCCACCTCCTCGGCCTTCAGCGCGATGGCGACCATGGCCTTGATCCGCTCGCGCTCGGTCGGCGTACGCCCCGTGGTCGGGTCGGGCGTGACATCCCCGACGCTGAAGATCCCGAACTGCATGACCGCTCACCCTCCAAGTTGTTTACGCTTCAACTATACCTCTGGAACGACGCCCCGCCCCCTCCTATTCCACCCGTCCGACGGTGCCGGAACGCAGCCGGGCCACCCGCTCCGCGCCGAGCTCCGCCGCACGCCTCATGGGGTCGGTGACCGGGGTGAGCCGCGCGTCGTCGAGATCGTCGAAGAGCGCACACCGGCAGCCGGTCTCCCGCGTCCCGCTCCAGCCGGTCCACCAGCCGGATCGCCGAGCCGGCCGTCGGCCCCGCCGGCTCCGCGACCCGGCCCGTGGCCACCGGGCCGCCCTCAGGCGTCAGCAGGTCCGGACACCGCGGACCGGTGGGGTGCGGGCCCAGCCGGCCGGCGAGCGCCCGGTCGGGCAGGGTGCGGTCCGCCAGGTACCGCCGGGACCGCGACCATCAGGTTCTTGCCGAGCGCCATCTCGTGCGGTCCGCCAGGTACCGCCGGGACACCACGGCCGGCTCCGCCGGCAGCCCGGCCCGCGTGGCCCCCGGCCCGTGCCTGACGCCCTCCATCAGGTGACGTCCCCGGATGTGAAGCTGCACGCATGCTGATCCTCCGCTCCGCCGCCCTGTTCGTCCTCGCCGCCGTACTGGAGATCGGCGGCGCCTGGCTGGTCCGGCAGGGCGTGCGCGAACACCGCGGCTGGATGTGAGCGGCCGGCGGCGTCCTCGCCCTCGGCGCCTACGGCTTCGTCGCCGGCTTCCAGCCCGACGCCCACTTCGGCCGCGTCCTCGCCGCGTACGGCGGGATCTTCGTCGCCGGCTCGATCCTGTGGGGCGTGGTCGCCGACGGTTACCGCCCGGACCGCCGGGACATCACCGGCGCACTGGTCCGCCTCGCCGGAATGGCCGTGATCATGTGGGCGCCGCGCAACGGCTGACGCCCTCAGACCACCGTCCCGGGAAGCAGCCCCAACTGCTCCAGGAAGGTCAGCTGGTCGAAGTAGAGCCGGTAGCTGACGATCCTGCCGTCCTCGACGGTGGCGACGTCCGCCCCGCGGATCCTGACCTCCTTCCCGGTCGCCGGCACGGTCCGCCCGTCCGGCGCCTGCGACGGCCCGGTGTTCCGGCCGCTGAACCACCCCTCGTCGATCGCGGTGCTGCCCACCTCGAACGCGTGCAGCGACTCGTACCGGGCGTCGGGCACGGCCGTCGTCATCTGACGCCAGTACTCGACGATCTCGTCCCGCCCGTGCAGTTCCCCCGCCTCGGGCACCCAGGCGACCGCGTCCCGCGCGTACAGCTCCGCCACGGCACCCATGTCCAGGTCCGTGGTGACCGCCGCGGTGAGTCGGTCCATGACCTCGCGCGCCTCACCCATGACCCACCTCCTGCCCCGGAGGACCACCGGCCCCATTCTCCCACCGGCCCCCCGCCTATGCTGGCGGCGCAGGTCCCGACCGCGCACGCGCACCGCCCGCCCGCCCGCCCGAGGAGCAGCCCATGGTCACCGCCGTACCGCCCGCCGCGTCCCGAATCGCCGTCGTCACGGGCGCCAGCAGCGGAATCGGCGCCGCCACGGCCCGCCGCCTCGCCGAGGCCGGCTACCGCGTCGTCCTCACCGCCCGCCGCAAGGACCGCATCGAGGCGCTCGCCGAGGAGATCACCGCGGCCGGCCACACGGCGACGGCCTACCCGCTCGACGTCACCGACCGCGCCGCCGTCGACGAGTTCGCCACCGCCTTCAGGACCGTCGGCGTCCTCGTCAACAACGCCGGCGGCGCACTCGGCGCCGACCCGGTCGCCACCGGCGACCCGGACCAGTGGCGCACGATGTACGAGACGAACGTCCTCGGCACCCTCCACCTCACCCAGGCCCTGCTGCCCAAACTGGACGCGAGCGGCGACGGCACGGTCGTCGTCGTGTCCTCCACCGCCGGCCACGCCACCTACGAGGGCGGCGCGGGCTACGCCGCCGCCAAGCACGGCGCGCACGTCCTCGCCGAGACCCTGCGCCTGGAGATCGTCGGCCGCCCGGTGCGCGTCGTCGAGATCGCGCCCGGCATGGTCAAAACCGACGAGTTCGCCCTCACCCGCTTCGGCGGCGACGCGGAGAAGGCCGCCAAGGTCTACCAGGGCGTCGCCGAACCCCTCACCGCGGACGACGTCGCCGACACCATCACCTGGGCGGTCACCCGCCCGCCCCACGTCAACATCGACCTGATGATCGTCCGCCCCCGCGCCCAAGCCTCCAACACCAAGGTCCACCGGGAGCCCTGATGTCCGACGCCGAACAGCGCCGCCTGGCCCTGGAGAAGAAGCGCGAACGCTACGTCTGGTACTACCTCGGCTACTTCCTCTTCGGCATCCACATCGTCGCCTTCGTCATGATCTACGCGGTGACGCACGCAAAGTAGCGGGCCCCGCTCAGGGAACCCGCTCTCCTTGCCGCCTTCGTCGCGTCAGCCCTTCACGCAGACGACCTGCTTCAGCTTCGCGACGACCTCCACGAGATCCCGCTGCTGGTCGATGACCTGCTCGATCGGCTTGTACGCGCCCGGGATCTCGTCCACGACACCGGAGTCCTTGCGGCACTCCACGCCCCGCGTCTGCTCCTCCAGGTCCTTCGTCGAGAAGCGCCGCTTCGCCGCGCTGCGGCTCATCCGCCGACCGGCGCCGTGCGAGGCCGAGTTGAAGGACTCGGCGTTCCCGAGGCCCTTGACGATGTACGAACCCGTGCCCATGGAGCCCGGGATGATCCCGTACTCGCCGGAACCCGCGCGGATCGCGCCCTTGCGGGTCACGAGCAGGTCCATGCCGTCGTAGCGCTCCTCGGCCACGTAGTTGTGGTGCGCGCTGATCTCCGGCTCGAAGACCGGCCTGGCCTTCTTGAACTCCTTGCGGACCACGTCCTTCAGGAGCGCCATCATGATCGAGCGGTTGTACTTCGCGTACTCCTGCGCCCAGAACAGGTCGTTGCGGTACGCCGCCATCTGCGGGGTGTCCGCGATGAAGACGGCGAGGTCGCGGTCGACCAGGTTCTGGTTGTGCGGGAGCTTCTGGGCGATGCCGATGTGGTGCTCGGCCAGTTCCTTGCCGATGTTCCGGGAACCGGAGTGCAGCATCAGCCAGACGGAACCGGTTGTATCCGTGCAAATTTCCACGAAATGGTTTCCGGATCCGAGCGTTCCCATTTGCTTTGTGGCACGTTCCTGACGGAATTTGACCGCGTCCGCCACCCCGCCGAAGCGGCCCCAGAAGTCGTCCCAGCCGCCGGTCGCGAAGGCGTGGAAACGGGACGGGTCGACCGGGGTCTCGTGCATGCCCCGCCCGACCGGGATCGCCTGCTCGACCTTCGACCGCAGCCGCGACAGATCACCGGGCAGGTCGTTCGCCGTCAGGGACGTCTTCACCGCCGACATCCCGCAGCCGATGTCGACGCCCACCGCCGCCGGGCACACCGCACCCCGCATCGCGATGACCGACCCGACCGTCGCGCCCTTGCCGTAGTGCACGTCCGGCATCACGGCCAGGCCCTTGATCCACGGCAGGGTGGCGACGTTGCGCAGTTGCTGGAGGGCGCCCTCCTCCACCGTCGCCGGATCCGCCCACATCCGGATCGGCACCTTCGCACCCGGCAGTTCCACGTACGACATAACGTCCCCATTCCCCCAGAAAGCCAACAGAAGCCGAGAATCGCAAAACCGGCGCCAAGGTCAGCGAAAAGGGATGACGGACCGGCGTCCACGGCAGTGCGTGCGATACACATTGTCTGCAGGGGGCGCCCCCGTGCGGCAAGCGATTAACCAGCGGGGACACTGGGGAGACCCGGCGGGCACCGGCCCGCACCCACCGTCGAGAGGAGCCCGAACGTGCAGCGGAAGGCGTACGTACCCGGCGTCGCCGCGCTCCTGGCGGCCGTCCTGGCCGGCTGCACCGGCACCCCGGACGACGCCGGCCAGTCGGACAACTCCAACCCGGGAAGCGCCGGCATGGCCACCCAGGCCGCCCAGCCCGGCAGGTACACCACGCTTCCCGAGCCCTGCGGTGTGGTCGAGGACACGACGCTCGACCAACTCCTGCCCGGCATCGGGGAGATGACCGACGAGGCGCAGCGCGAGAAGGCGTACGCGGGCGAGGCGACCCTCACGTACGACACCGACCGCAAGGTGGGCTGCCGCTGGAAGGTGGAGTCGGCGGAGGCGACCGACCATCTGCTGGTCGACTTCGAGCGGGTCGTCTCCTACGACAACGCCGTCGGCGACGACGCCCAGGCCGGGGAACTCTTCGCGGCCAAGCGGACGGCGGCGCGGCTCCCGGAGCCGACGGTGACGACCACGGAGACCGGCACTCCGTCCATCGACCCTTCCACGGAGCCCGGTTCGTCCCCTTCGCCCGGGTCGCCCACCGCCGCCTCGTCGTCCGCCGCCTCACCGTCCGCCGCCCCCTCCGACCTGCAGCCCCGTCTCCTGGAGGACCTGGGCGACGAGGCGTTCCTCGACGACGAGCTGAGCAGCTCCGGTTCGACCGCCGAACAGCGCACGGTGACTGTGGCGTTCCGCACGTCCAACGTGATCGTGACCATCGAGTACGCGGAGCAGCCGGTGACCGTCGGTGTCGTCCCGGACAGCAAGGAATTGCAGGACAGGGCGCGGAAACTGGCCTCGGAGCTGGCCGATTCGCTGAGCGGCTGAGCACGGTTCACGGCACCTTCACCCCCGTGCGCGAAGCACGCGAAGGAAGACCGCACGGGCGGCCCACCGCGTACCGTGACCCCTCGGACCCGTTCCGACCGCAGGGAACACGAGCGTCATGAGTGAAGGAACCATGCAGCGACGAGTACAGCGAGACCCGCGATCACAGCGAGCGAAGCGCCTCACCCGCGTCCTTGTCTGCGCGGTCGCAGTCCCCCTGGTCGCCGCCGGCTGCTCCTCGGACTCCGGCTCCGACGACGGCAAGGACAAGGCCGCCTCCGCCTCGCAGTCCGCGAGCCCGTCCCCGACGGTGCGGGCGGCGGCGTACAAGAGGCTCCCGGAGCCGTGTGCGGTGCTGTCCGAGAAGACCCTGGACGATCTGGCGCCGAAGGCGAAGTCGGGCAAGAAGGGCGCCTCGGACGACGCCTCCACCCGGGGCAGCTGTTCCTGGAACAGCCTGGACAACAACGGTGTGGACGGCTCGCAGTTCCGCTGGCTGAACGTGTCGCTGCTGCGCTTCGACTCGGACACCACCCGTGGTCCGGGCGACGAGCTCGCCCGGGAGTACTACGACAAGCAGGTGCGGGACGCCCAGTCGGCCGAGGGCGCGAGGAGCGCCAAGTCGGAGCCGGTCACCGGGACCGGTGACGAGGCGACGGCGGTGCGCTACGACCTGAAGAAGAAGGAAGGCACCTTCAAGCAGCAGACGGTCGTGGCACGCGTCGAGAACGTGGTCGTCACCCTCGACTACAACGGCGCCGGTCTCGCCGGTGACAGGACGCCGGACGCGGACGACCTGATGAAGGACGCGCGGAAGGCGGCCAAGGAGGTGGTGGCCTCGGTGACGAAGGCGAACGGCACGGGCGCCGCGCCGTCCGAGTCGGCCTCGAAGTCGCCGTCGAAGTCGGCCTCGAAGTCCCCCTCCACGTCCCCCTCCACGTCCGCCTCGAAGGCGTCGAGCAAGAGCTGACCGACCCTGAACAGGAACCGGCCACCCGTCCCCCGCACACATGTGCCACTCTGTTGCGCGCAACAACACGCACTGGGAGGGGAGTACGGGTGGCCGCGCCACTTCAGCTGACACGGACGCACCGGGTTCTCATCGGTGTGGTCGTCTTCGGTGCCGTCGTCATCGCCGGGATCGGCTTCGCCGGTTCGTACGCCGCGGTCCGTGAGCTCGCCCTGCAGAAGGGCTTCGGGAACTTCAGTTACGTCTTCCCGATCGGCATCGACGCCGGTATCTGCGTCCTGCTGGCCCTGGACCTGCTGCTGACCTGGATCCGCATCCCGTTCCCGCTGCTGCGGCAGACGGCATGGCTGCTGACGGCGGCGACGATCGCGTTCAACGGCGCGGCGGCGTGGCCGGATCCGCTCGGTGTGGGCATGCACGGTGTGATCCCGGTGCTGTTCGTGGTCTCCGTGGAGGCGGCCCGGCACGCGATCGGGCGGATCGCCGACATCACCGCCGACAAGCACATGGAGGGCGTCCGGCTCACCCGCTGGATGCTGTCGCCGGTGCCGACGTTCCTGCTGTGGCGCCGGATGAAGCTGTGGGAGCTGCGCTCCTACGAGCAGGTGATCAAGCTGGAGCAGGAGCGCCTGGTCTACCAGGCCCGTCTGCGCTCCCGTTTCGGCCGCGCCTGGCGCCGCAAGGCCCCGGTGGAGTCCCTGATGCCGCTGCGCCTCGCCAAGTACGGTGTCCCCCTGGCCGACACCGCCCCGGCGGGCCTGGCGGCGGCAGGCATAGAACCGGCGCTGCTGCCCCCTGCCGCCGACACGGCCGAGGTCAGCCGCGCCGACGCGGCCGCGGGCAGTCGTGCCGCTGGGGCGGCACGGGTGCAGGCGGCGCCTCACGGCGAGCAGCGCCTGGAACTCGAGGGCAACCAGAACCCCGGGCCCCGGGAAGAGACGGCCCCGGACCAGAACCAGTGGCTCCACGCCCGCGACCCCCGCACCGTCGAGTACCAGGGCGGCTACGACCCCACCTACGACCCCGACGAGGAGTACGCCCGCTGGTACGCGGAACAGCAGCACGCCGAGCAGTACCAGGACCAGTACCAGGAAGAACCGCCCCTCCAGGAACCCTCCCCGGAGGAGACCGGCAGCTTCCCCATCCCGGTGGTCCCCGGCGGCCGCACCCGCGAGCTGGGCGAAGGCGGCGGCACCCCCGCCTCCGACCCGGACGAAGAGGCGTACTACCAGATATTCCGCCAGTCGATAGACGGCAGCTACCCCACGCCCCGCGTCCTCGGTGACAACATCCAGGCGACCTACGGCACGACGCTGAACCCGAGCGAGCTGAAGACCCTCGCCGAACGCTTCCAGCAGCGCCACACGGCGGAACTGGAAGAGGACCACATCGCGTAACGCGCGCACGGCGAAAGGGGGCGTCCGGCCGGCACCGGACGCCCCCTTTCGCCGTGAAGGGAAGCCCTACTCCCCGAGCAGCGCCCGCACCCGCTCCTGCCCCACCGCCAGCAGCAGCGTGGGCAGCCGCGGTCCCGTGTCCCGCCCGACCAGCAGGTGGTACAGCAGCGCGAAGAACGACCGCTGGGCGGTCTTGATCTCCGCCGGCAGCTCCTTGGGCGTGGCGTCGGCGGAGAAGCCCGCCTGGACCTTGGGCACGCCGTAGACGAGGTGGGTGAGCCCGTCCAGCGACCAGTTGTCGGCGAGGCCGTCGAGCAACAGCCGCAGCGACTGCTGTCCCCGCTCGTCGAGCGACTTCAGCAGCTCGGCGTCGGGCTCCGCGCGGACGATGGTGCGCTGGTCGGCGGGGACGTGGGTGTTGATCCACGCCTCGGCCTTGTCGTACCGGGGGCGGGCCTCGTCCAGGGAGCCCAGCGGGTTCGACGGGTCCAGGTCACTCAGGATCCGCAGCGCCTGGTCCCCGTGACCGGCGGTGATGTCGGCCACCGAGGCGAGCGTGCGGTACGGCAGCGGCCGGGGGGTCCTCGGCAGCTCACCGCTCGCCGTGCGTACCGCGCGGGAGTGCGCGGCCACGTCGGCGGGCAGGGCGCTGCCGTCGGCGACCTTGGCGTCGAGCCGGTCCCACTCGTCGTAGAGGCGCTGGATCTCCTGGTCGAAGGCGATCTTGAAGGACTGGTTGGGGCGGCGCCGGGCGTAGAGCCAGCGCAGCAGCTGCGGTTCCATGATCTGCAGCGCGTCGGCCGGGGTCGGCACCCCGCCCTTCGACGACGACATCTTCGCCATGCCGCTGATGCCGACGAAGGCGTACATCGGCCCGATCGGCTGCTCGCCACCGAAGATCCCGACGATCTGCCCGCCGACCTGGAACGACGAGCCGGGCGAGGAGTGGTCGACACCGCTGGGCTCGAAGATCACACCCTCGTACGCCCACCGCATGGGCCAGTCGACCTTCCAGACCAGCTTGCCGCGGTTGAACTCGTTCAGCCGGACGGTCTCCGAGAAACCGCACGCCGTGCAGGCGTAGGTCAGCTCGGTGGAGTCGTCGTCGTACGCGGTGACCGTCGTCAGGTCCTTCTCGCAGTTGCCGCAGTACGGCTTGTACGGGAAGTATCCGGCGGCGCCGGAGCTGCCGTCGTCCTCGGCGGCGGCGCCGGAGCCCTCGGCGGCCTCCAGCTCGGCCTCGTCGACCGGCTTCTGCTGCTGCTTCTTCGCCGGGGCCTTCTTGGTGCGGTACTGGGCGAGGATCGCGTCGATGTCGGCGCGGTGCCTGATGGCGTGCAGGATCTGCTCGCGGTAGACACCGGAGGTGTACTGCTCGGTCTGGCTGATGCCGTCGAACTCCACGCCCAGCTCGGCCAGCGAGGCGGTCATCGCGGCCTTGAAGTGCTCGGCCCAGTTCGGGTACGCGGAGCCCTTGGGGGCGGGGACGGAGGTCAGCGGCTTGCCGATGTGCTCGGACCACGACTCGTCGACGCCGGTGATGCCGGCCGGGACCTTGCGGTACCGGTCGTAGTCGTCCCAGGAGATCAGGTGCCGGACCCGGTGGCCGCGGCGGCGGATCTCGTCGGCGACGAGGTGGGGGGTCATGACCTCGCGGAGGTTCCCCAGGTGGATCGGGCCCGAGGGGGAAAGACCGGACGCGACGACCACAGGTTTGCCCGGGGCCCGACGCTCCGACTCCTCGATGACGTCGTCCGCGAAACGGGAGACCCAGTCGGTGGTCTCGGTGCTCTGAGCCACGATCGGCACGTCCTTCTTTCTGCTCGGGCAGCCGGTACGGTCGCACGGCTGACCGCTCCATTCTCCCAGCAACGACGGCAACGGCGAAAACACCTCCTCACCGGCCCGCCCAGGGGCGCGGACCGTGCCGGTACACGGCTCCGCCGCGCGGGCGCGACCGGCCCCACCGCCCCGCAGCCGAGAAAATCGCTTCACCCCCCGTGGGATACTGACCGTGTCTATCTGAACCCACGAGGAGAACGGCACCCACTCCTATGGCCTCGGTCACATCGCTCACCGATCTCGTCAACCAGCAGCTCACGTCCGCCCTCTCGGCCACCCGGCCGGAGGCAGCCGCGGACCCGCTGCTGCGACGTAGCGACCGGGCGGACTTCCAGGCCAACGGCATCCTCGCGCTGGCCAAGAAGGCGAAGGCGAACCCGCGGGAGCTGGCGACCGAGGTCGTCGCCCACGTCACCACCGGTGACCTGATCAAGGACGTCGAGGTCTCAGGACCCGGCTTCCTCAACATCACCGTCGCCGACCGGGCGATCACCCAGAACCTCGCCGCGCGGCACGCGGACGGCGAGCGCCTCGGCGTGCCGCTGAAGGAGAACGCGGGCGTCACGGTCGTCGACTACGCCCAGCCGAACGTGGCGAAGGAGATGCACGTCGGTCACCTGCGCTCGGCGGTCATCGGCGACGCCCTGCGCTCCATGCTCGACTTCACCGGCGAGAAGACGATCGGCCGGCACCACATCGGCGACTGGGGCACCCAGTTCGGCATGCTCATCCAGTACCTGTTCGAGCACCCCGGCGAGCTGGCCCCGCCGGAGGACGTCGACGGCGAGCAGGCCATGTCGAACCTGAACCGGGTCTACAAGGCGTCGCGCGCGCTCTTCGACTCGGACGAGGAGTTCAAGGAGCGGGCCCGGGGGCGGGTCGTCGCCCTCCAGTCCGGTGACAAGGAGACGCTCGAACTGTGGCAGCAGTTCGTGGACGAGTCGAAGGTCTACTTCTACTCCGTCTTCGAGAAGCTCGACATGGAGGTCCGCGACGAGGAGATCGTCGGCGAGTCCGCGTACAACGAGGGCATGCCCGAGACCGCCCGCCTCCTGGAGGAGATGGGCGTCGCGGTGCGCTCCGAGGGCGCGCTCGTGGTGTTCTTCGACGAGATCCGCGGCAAGGACGACCAGCCGGTCCCGCTGATCGTGCAGAAGGCCGACGGCGGCTTCGGCTACGCGGCCTCCGACCTGACCGCGATCCGCGACCGCGTCCTCGGCCTGCACGCGACCACGCTGCTGTACGTCGTCGACGTGCGCCAGTCGCTCCACTTCAGGATGGTCTTCGAGACGGCCCGCCGGGCCGGCTGGCTCAGCGACGGCGTCACCGCGCACAACATGGGCTACGGCACGGTGCTCGGCGCGGACGGCAAGCCCTTCAAGACGCGTGCGGGCGAGACCGTACGCCTGGAGGACCTGCTGGACGAGGCGGTGCAGCGGGCCGCGGAGGTCGTGCGGGAGAAGGCGCGGGACCTCACCGAGGACGAGATCCAGGAGCGGGCCGCGCAGGTCGGCATCGGAGCCGTGAAGTACGCGGACCTGTCGACGTCGCCGAACCGCGACTACAAGTTCGACCTGGACCAGATGGTCTCGCTCAACGGCGACACCAGCGTGTACCTCCAGTACGCCTACGCCCGTATCCAGTCCATCCTCCGCAAGGCCGGCGAGGTCGGCCCCGCGGCTCACCCGGAGCTGGACCTGCACGAGGCGGAGCGCGCGCTGGGCCTGCACCTGGACGCGTTCGGGGACACGGTCTTCGAGGCGGCCGCGGAGTACGCCCCGCACAAGCTGGCCGCGTACCTGTACCAGCTGGCGTCGCTGTACACGTCGTTCTACGACAAGTGTCCGGTGATCAAGCCGCAGCCGCCGCAGGACGTGGCGGAGAACCGTCTCTTCCTCTGCGACCTCACGGCCCGCACGCTCCACCGGGGCATGGCCCTGCTGGGCATCAGGACGCCCGAGCGCCTCTGACCGCGAACCACGACGGCCCGTTCTCTTCCAGGAGTCGAGGACGGGCCGCTGTCTTCCCGGGACGGGCGGCCCCACCATGGGTGCCATGGCAACCAACGCCCCGCACCGACGTCCCGCGCTCCTGCCCGACCTGGAGCGGTCCCGTGCCGTGGTGGTCGCCTGCGACCACCACGGTGGGACCGGTAGTGACGCGGCTCAGCCGCCCAGCCCCGCTGCGAGCCGCCGCAGTCCCTCCGTGATCTCCTCCGGGGTCTGGGTCACGAAGCACAGGCGCATGGTGCGGCGGTCCGGGTCGGCGGCGTGGAAGGGGGCGCCGGGGACGTACGCCACGTCGTGCCGGACCACGTCGGGGAGCAGTGCCGTGGTGTCGTACGGCTCCGGCAGCCGGGCCCAGAGGAACATGCCGCCTTCCGGCCGGGTCCAGGCCGAGCCGTCGGGAAGTGCGGTGGGCAGGCCCGCGAGCATGGCGTCGCGGCGTGCGCCGTAGGCGGCCGCGACGCGGCGGACGTGGGCGTCGAGGTCGTTGTCGGCGAGGTAGCGGGCCGCGGCGAGCTGATTGACGGTGGGGGTGTGCAGGTCGGCGGCCTGCTTGGCGACGGCGCAGGCGCGGCGCAGGCCGGCGGGGGCGCGCAGCCAGCCCAGGCGCAGGCCGGGGGCCATGACCTTGGAGAAGCTGCCGAGCAGCACCGTGCGGTCGCCGGCGCCGGGGTGGGCGGCGATCCACGGCACCCGTTCGCCCTCGTAGCGCAGTTCGCCGTACGGGTCGTCCTCGACGATCCACAGTCCGCGCCGGGCGGCGACCCCCGCGACGGCGGCGCGGCGGGCGGCGGGCAGGGTGCGGCCGGTCGGGTTCTGGAAGGTGGGCACGGTGTAGAGGAGTCGGGGGCGTTCGCGCGCCACCAGTTCGTCCAGTGCGTCCGGGTCGAGGCCGTGCTCGTCACCGGGGACGGCCACCACGCGTGCCCCGGCCAGGGAGAAGGCCTGAAGTGCGGCCAGATAGCAGGGGTTCTCGACCAGGACCGTGTCGCCGGGTTCGAGCAGCACGGTGGCGAGGAGGGAGAGGGCCTGCTGGGATCCGGTGGTGACGAGCAGGTCGTCGGGGGTGGTGGGCAGCCCGCGGGCGGCCGTCCGTTCCGCGAGCGCCGCCCGCAGCGCGGGCTCGCCCTCCGTCGTGGAGTACTGCAGGGCCTGCGCGGGTGCCCCGTCGAACACCGCCCGGTACGCCGCCGCGATGCCGTCGGTGTCGAACAGTTCGGGCGCCGGGAGCCCGCCCGCGAAGTTGATGACCTCGGGGCGGGCGGTGACGGCCAGGATGTCCCGTACGGGCGAGCCGCCGACCGTGCGGGCCCGTGCCGCGAACGGCGGCGCGGGGGCGGGGGCGGAGGTGGCGGGCTCGGTGACGGTCATGGCACGGCTCCTCGGTCTGCGGTGACGACGCGTGCCCGCAGCCTAGAAAATCGCGTGCCCCCTACACGCGGCTTTCCGCGATCCGGACAGCCCGGCCGGTCGCGGAACGCGATCACCTTGTGCCGGGCGGCGGTTGGACCGCCGCCCGGACGCGTCGTCCACCGGATCAGGTGCCGTCGAAGTGCTCCCAGGAGGTGCCGCCCAGCATGTACCCGTAGTACTCGGTCTTCGAGGCGCTGGTGCGGAACGGCTTGCCGTGGTCGTCGATGCGGACCGTGCCCCGCCGCGATCCGCTGGACCAGTCGAGCTCCAGGTACCAGCGGACGTCGCGCCCGGCGGTGTGCGCGTTGACGTAGAAGACCTCGGGGTCGGACTCGTTCACGCTGTAGGGGAATTTCCGCTGTCCGTTGATCGGGGTGACCAGGGCGTTGCCCAGATCGAGCGACACGTCGAACGACTTGGTGCCCACCTCGCCACCGCAACCGACGCCCATCGCGTACTTGTTCCAGGTGAGCGGCGCCCCACTGTTCACCACACGCACGTGCAGCCCTTGCAGGACGACGGTCTCCTCGCCCGTGCCCTGCACGGTGAGCTCGACCACCTGCCGGTCGGCGGAGACGGCACCGAGCGGGGTGGCCCAGCCGACCGCGTCCTGCTGGACGGGCGGCTTCGGTACGTTCTGCGGGCTCCGGTCGATGAGGAAACTGTGCTCGCAGGGGGTGTCCCAGTAGTACGGCGTGGTCTGGACCGTGACCGGAACGCCCTCCTCTCCCCCGGTGTCCCAGCCGGTGGAACCGCCGGCGTTCCCGCCCCGGGAGGCCGAGGGGCTCGCCTTCGGCCCGTCCTTCCCGGACCCGGAGGCGGAGACGGACGGCGTGGCCGACGCGCTCTTGCTCGGGGAGGCCGACCGCGCGGTCCGCGACGGCGAGGGGGACGCCGAGGGGGAGACGGTGGCTCCGGCGGCGTCGGAGGAGCCGCCCCGTCCGGTCTCCCCGTCCGGAAGCAGCGCCGCTCCGAGTGCCACGGCGGCGACGAGGGCGACGGCCGTCCCGGCGTACAGCGCGGTCCGCCGTGAGGGACCGCGGCCACCCGCCGGTGTACCGCTGCGGGCATCACCGACCACGGTGACGACCGGCTCCCTGTCGCCCGGGGACGCCTCGCTCCCGGTACGAGAGGACTCGGCCTGCCCTTCGGAGGACTCGGCCTGCTTTTCGGAGGACTCGGCCTGCCCCTCGGGTGACTCCGCCTGCCCCTCGGAGGACTCCGCCTGCCCCTCGGAGGACTCGGCTCCCGCCGCGGAGGACTCGGCTCCCGCCGCGGAGGACTCGGCTCCCGCCGCGGAGGACCTGGCCTTCTCCTCCGAGGACTTGGCCTCCCCCTTCGCGCCGCCGCCCTCCTTCACGCCCCGCATGGCGTCCGCGCGGATCCAACGGCGGTGGAGCTCCAGCAGTTCCTCGGGGGTCGCCCGGCACAGCCGGGCCATCCGTTCCACCGGGGCGAACTCCACCGGTACGACCTCACCACTGACATAGCGGTGGAGTGTCGACGCACTCATGTGCAACCGCTTGCCCAGTACCCCGTAGCTGAGGCCGGAACGCTCCTTCAGCTCCTTCAGCAGCCCCGCGAAATCGTCCCCGGCCACCATTTCTCCCACTCCCGCATCCCCGTACCGCGTCCCAGCGGGACACCGTTTCCCCAGCTCAGAGTCGTTTTTGTCATTCCATTGTCCCGCATGCCCCGACGCCGCTGGCGACCGGGACGGACCGTGCCACACGCTGTGGTCATCCAAGCAGCCGTTCCTGAAAACCAGTTGAGCGGCCCGCACACTCCAGCCACACCCGAAGGGGCTCCATCATGTCCGTACGCACCGTCCGCACCCGCCTGTTCGCCGCCTCCACCGTCGCCCTGGCGGCGCTGGCACTGACGGCCTGCGAGGGCGGATCGGACACGGGCGCCGACAGCCCGTCCTCCTCCACCACGGCCACCGCCGAGGCGAAGCCGTCCACCGGGGACTCCGCCGGCACGGCCGGAAACAACGGCTCGAACGGCACGGAGGCCCAGGGCGACAAGGGGAGTTCGTCCGGCTCCTCGGGCACCGGCAAGGACAACGGCACGGCAGGCGGTTCCGGGAACGGGTCCGGGAACGGGTCCGGGAACGGGTCCGGGAACAGCTCCGGCTCCGGCGAGCAGGACAAGGGCATCCCCGGCAAGTGCTCCGCGTCCGCCGTGAAGATCACCTCCACCGAGGTGGACCGCCCGATCAACCACCTGCTGCTGAAGGCCACCAACACCGGCTCGAAGACGTGCTACCTGCCCGCTTACCCGCAGGCGAGGTTCGGCGAGGCCCAGTCCGTGCCGCCGGTCTTCGAGGAGACCAAGCCGCAGGCGGTGACGACCCTGGAGCCCGGCAAGTCCGGTTACGCGGGCGTGCTGCTGTCGGCCGCCGACGGCAGCGCCGGGAACGGGCACACGGTGAACAGCCTCACGGTTCCGTTCGACGACGGCTCGATCGCCACCGTGAGCCTGCCCTCCGGCGGCGTCCACGTCGACGACGCCCTGAAGGTCACCTACTGGCAGCCCACCATGGCCACCGCCCTGTACTAGAACGCGGCACCCGCCCGTCCCGTCCCGGCCCTCGGCCGGCCGGGACGGGCCGCGGGCGTGCGGCAGGAGGTCAGCGCAGTGTGCGGGCCACCTCGGTGGCCCAGTAGGTGAGGATGTTGCGCGCACCGGCCCGCTTGATGCCGGTCAGCGACTCGAGGATCGCCCGCTCCCGGTCGATCCAGCCCTTCTCGGCGGCGGCCTCGATCATCGAGTACTCACCGGAGATCTGGTACGCCGCCACCGGCACGTCCACCGCGTCCGCGACCCTCGCCAGAATGTCCAGATACGGACCCGCCGGCTTCACCATCACCATGTCGGCGCCCTCCTCCAGGTCGAGCGCCAGCTCGCGCATCGACTCGCGGACGTTCGCCGGGTCCTGCTGGTACGTCTTGCGGTCGCCCTGGAGCGAGGAGGCGACGGCCTCCCGGAACGGCCCGTAGAAGGCGGACGCGTACTTGGCGGTGTAGGCGAGGATGGCGACGTCCTCCCGCCCGATCTGGTCGAGGGCGTCGCGGATCACCCCGATCTGCCCGTCCATCATCCCGCTCGGCCCGACGACGTGGGCGCCCGCGTCGGCCTGCACCTGCGCCATCTCCGCGTACCGCTCCAGCGTGGCGTCGTTGTCGACGCGCCCCTGTTCGTCGAGGACCCCGCAGTGCCCGTGGTCGGTCGTCTCGTCGAGGCACAGGTCGGACATGACGAGCAGGTCGTCCCCGACCTCGGCCCGCACGTCCCGCAGGGCCACCTGGAGGATTCCGTCCGGGTCGGTACCCGGCGTCCCCACGGCGTCCTTCTTCGACTCCTCCGGCACGCCGAACAGCATGATCCCGGAGATCCCGGCCGCCACGGCCTGAGCCGCCGCCTTCTTCAGACTGTCCCGCGTGTGCTGCACGACCCCCGGCATCGCCGCGATCGGCACCGGTTCGGCCACGCCCTCGCGCACGAAGGCCGGGAGGATGAGGTCGGCGGGGTGCAGCCGGGTCTCGGCGACCATGCGCCGCATGGCGGGGGTGGTCCGCAGACGCCGGGGCCGCGTGCCGGGGAAGGATCCGTACGTCGTCATGCCGCCTACGCTACGCCCGCCCCCCGCGTGCCTTTGCCGACGCGGAGTCGGCCCGGGCCTCCGGGGACCGAACCCGGCGCCCCCGGACCTCGTGGCGTGTCCGGCAGGGCTGGAACCACCTGCGTCGGTCCGGGCCGAGCCCTATAATCACCACGTCGGCCTTCGGCGCCCCGGCGGGAGCGTCCGGAGGCTTTTTTCATGCCTTCCGACACCTCCGAACCCACCACCACCTACCGCGCGTTGCTCCGCGACCGCGAGTTCGCCGGCCTGTACGCGAGCTTCACGCTCACGGTCGCCGCGAGCACCCTCTCGGGCTTCGCCCTCGGCACGCTGGTCGACGACCGGACCGGCTCCCCGTTCCTGACGGCCGTGAGCATGTACGGCGCCACGTTCGCGACCGTGCTCGGCGCGATGACGCTGATGTCGGCCGCGGACGGCAACCGGCCGCGCCGCACCCTCGTCGCCCTCCAGTGCGTCTCACTGGCGGGTGTCGCCGCACAGGCCGTGCCCGGGCTGCCGCTGGCCGCCCGGTTCGGGCTCCTGCTGCTGCTGGGTTTCTTCCAGTCCCTGGGAACCGGTACGCGGATGGGGCTGCTCTCCGAGGTGGTACCGGTCTCCGCGTACGTCCCGGCGCGTTCCCTGATGAACATCACCTCGGGCGGCACGGCCGTCCTCGGTTTCACGCTCGGCGCCGTACTGCTGCGGTACCTGAGCCCGCAGGGCCTCTTCGTCACGGCGGCGGTCCTGACCGGGACCGGGCTGGTCGTGGTGGCGACGACCGTCCGGGAACGCTCGATCCGCCCGCCCCGCCGCCCCGGCCTCCGGCAGACCTGGACGACGAACGCCGCGCTCCTCTCCCGCACCGGCCCGCGCGCCCTGCTGCTGAACCTGTGGGTCCCGAACGGCCTGATCGTCGGCTGCGAGGCCCTGTTCATCTCCTACGCCCCCGACCACGCCGGCATCCTCCTGGCCGCCGGATCCGCGGGCATGCTCCTCGGTGACCTGACCGTCGGGCGGCTGCTCACCGCCGACCTGCGACGCCGCTGCGCCTTCGCCCTGCGCCTGCTGCTCGCCGCCCCCTACCTGCTGTTCGCCCTCCACCCTCCCCTGCCGGTGGCGACGGCCGCCGTGTTCGTCGCCGGTGCCGGTTTCGCCGCCACCCTCCCCCTCCAGGAACACCTCCTGGCGCTGACCCCCGACCCGGTCCGCGGCCAGGTCCAGGGCGTCGAGTCCGCCGGCCGCATGACGTGCCAGGGCATCGGCGCCGCACTCGCCGGCGGCACCGCCCAGTACCTCGCCCCCGGCACGACGATCACCGCGCTCGCCGCGGTCTCCGTCGCCGTCACGCTCCTCTCCCGCCCCTTCGTGGCCCGCACCCGCGCCGTGCACGTCGAGAGGACCGGCGGCTGAGCCCCACGGGCGCGGAATCGGGCTGCGGGGAAGGGCGGTGGCCGGTGTGCCGTCAGCGCAGGGTGTACTCGCACAGGTGCTTGCCCTCGGCGCCGCCCTGGTCCTCGACGACCTTCTTCCCGTCGACGGTGATCGAGCAGGGAGCCGCCCCCAACTGGCCGTTGGTCATCTTCACCGGCCCCGGCACGACGGACACCGTGATCCCCACCTTGCGTTCGGTGGGGTTCAGGGTGATCTCGTCCGCCTTCTTCCACGGCAGCGTGACCTGCTCGGTGCTGTTCGTGCCGAGGGTGTAGTAGACGCTGGACCTGCCCGCGCCGCCGACTTCGAGGGTGACCTCGTACGTCTTGTCCTCGCCCTCGGAGGCAGGCCCGGAGGACGAGGCGGCCGTGCTCCCGCCGGCGCGCTCCTTCTCGTCGCCGTCGCCGCTGCCGCTGCCGCCGCCGCACGCCGTCATCAGCCCGGCCGCCGCGATGAGCGCCGTCACGGTCATTGCCCTGCGCATGTGTGTTCTCCCACGTGGTACGGATACGACCCGGTGTGCGTCATGGGTCGTACGAAGCATCGTATGCAGGGCACCGACCGGCATCGCGGGGTGCCGGTGGGCCGGCCCCCGACCGTGGCCGCACCGCCATGCCGGACAATCCGGGGGCGTCCGCCCGAGCCGTGGCGGAGGCACCGCCCCCGTGGGAAAGGACCGACATGCGGCTTCGCTGCGCCGTGCTCGACGACTTCCAGGACATCGCCACCACGATCGCCGACTGGAGCCCCGTCCAGGACCGGGTGGAGGTCACCGCCTTCACCGAGCACTTCGCCACCGAGGACGAACTCGCCTCAGCACTCGCGGACTTCGACATCGTGGTGACACTGCGGGAACGCGTCCCGTTCCGCGCCTCCCTGCTCGACCGGCTCCCCCGGCTGAAGCTGATCGTCGCGTCCGGCATGCGCAACTCGGTCATCGACCACGCGTCCGCCGAACGCAACGGCGTCACGGTCTGCGGCACCCAGAGCTCCCCCACTCCGCCGGTGGAACTGACCTGGGCCCTTCTGCTCGGACTGGCTCGCGGCATCGTCACCGAGAACAACGCCCTGCGGGCGGGCGGCCCCTGGCAGTCGACGGTCGGCGCCGACCTGCACGGCCGCCGTCTCGGCCTGCTCGGGCTGGGCAGGATCGGCAGCCGGGTGGCACGGGTGGGCCTCGCCTTCGGCATGGAGGTCACGGCCTGGAGCCCTCACCTCACCGAGGAGCGCACGGACGAGGTCGGCGTCGAACTGGCGCCCTCGAAGGAGGAGTTGCTCCGCACCAGCGACTTCGTCTCCCTGCACCTCGCCCTGGGCGACACCACCCGGGGCATCCTGGGCGCCGCCGACCTCGCCCTCCTGAGGCCGACCGCGTACCTGATCAACACGTCCCGCGCGGCGCTGGTCGACCAGGAGGCGCTGCTCGCGGCACTGCGCGAGGGCCGGATCGCGGGCGCCGGCGTCGACGTCTTCGACACCGAACCGCTGCCCGCGGACCATCCAATGCGCACCGCGCCCCGGTTGCTGGCCACCCCGCACCTCGGCTATGTCTCACAGGCCAACTACCGCACGTACTACGGCCAGGCGGTCGAGGACATCGAGGCCTACCTGGCCGGCGCCCCGATGCGCCGCCTCGGCTGACGCCACCGGAGCCGGCGTCGCCGAGACGGCCGCTCAGCGGCGTGGCTCCGGGTCAGAACTCACTGGCGGGGAACACCCGCCACACCTGGGACAGGTGCACCCCGCCGCCCCACATCCGGGTCAGGCCGAGCAGCTTGTCGTTCAGCTGGTGGTGTTCGGCGAGGGCGAGCGCGAACCGTGGGTGCACGGCCGAGACGATGACGTAGCTGTCGGAACTGACGTCCTGGCGGACGAACCTCCAGTTCTGGTGAAGGCTGTCGGTGCGCTCCTGGAAGGTGACGATGTCCGACGGCTTGGCGCCGACGGTCAGGCAGCGGCGGTTGGCGAACGATTCGATCCGTGCGGTCCCGTCCCCGTTCTCCACCAGGTACCACTTGTGGCCCGTGGTGTTCGTCCGGAACGGGAACTCGGCCCAGTTCTGCACGTGGTTGTTGACGCCGTCGTGCCAGTCGTTGCACATGAAGTACGTCCCGGTGACGTGATGGGACATCCCCACCGGACCGATGGGCAGCGCCGTGATCATGTCGGGCACGAGTGACTCCTCGTCTCTCGGTTCGGGCCGGACGGCCCTGTACGCGAGGAGCCTTCACACCCGCCCGCCGCCCCAACCAGCGGGCGGAGTCGCACCACCGCGCTCCGCGCCCGCCTGCGTACCCCGCGCAGCGGCGTACTCCGCGCACGCACCGGCACACGACAAAACGCCGTACGCCTCACGGCCCGGCCAGCACCTTCCGCACGAACTGTCCCAGGTGTGCCCGCAGTTCGTCCCGGCCCGTCCCGCACGCCCCCGCGAGGTACTCGACCAGGTCCGCCCGTACGGCGGCCAGCAGGGCGTGTGCGGTGAAGCCGGGGTCGGCGATGCCCGGGACATCGGCCAGCGCGGAGCGCAGCAGCTCGTGCCACCGCCCGTAGTGCTCCGCCCGGTAGGGGCTGCCGGACCCCGCTGCCTCCAGCGCCAGCATGAGATGGCGGTGGTCCAGCTTGAAGCACAGCAACGCGTCGAGCAGCGCGGGCACGCGTTCCGCCGGCGGCGTGCCGGGGCCCAGGGGCGGCGGCCCGTGCGACACCGCCGCCTCAAGGGGCTCCAGCCGCGCCGCGTACAGCGCGGCGATCAGCGCCGTACGGTCGCCGAACGCGCGGAACAGCGTGCCCTTGCCGACGCCGGCCGCCGCCGCGACGTCGGACATCGTGATGTCTCCGGGGCTGTCGCAGCGCGCGAACAGGTCGTCCGCCGCGGCGAGCAGGGCCGCCCGGTTGCGCGCCGCGTCCTTGCGCGGCCTGCGCGCGGGCGCACCGTCCACCGGTTCCGTCTCCATCATCGACCTCCACGCTTGCAAAGCGGACCAGCGGTCCGTATCGTCGCTTCCAGTAAAGCGGACCGACGGTCCGTATTCTACGGGACGGAGACACCCCATGCCCGAGCACACCCCCGCCTCCCCCGAGGCGCTCTTCCGCCACAGCCTGCGCCTGCTGCTGGACAAGGACATCCCCGCCTGGACCGCCCTGTGGGACGACGACGGCGTCCTGGAGTTCCCCTTCGCCCCCGAAGGCTGGCCCCGGCGCCTGGAGGGCAGGGAGGCAATCGCCGCGTACATGCGCGACTACCCCGACCACATCGACCTGCACGACATCCCCGACCTGCACATCCACCGGACCGACGACCCCGGCACCCTCGTGGTCGAGATGCGCGCGGAGGGCCGCGTGGTCGCCACCGGCGCGGCCTACGACATGACGTACATCGCCGTCGTCACCTTCCGGGACGGCCTGATCACCGGCTACCGCGACTACTGGAACCCGCTCGTCGTGCGCGAGCCCGGCGTCGACTTCACCAGGAGCACCCGATGACCCCCACCGGCACCGTCCTCGTCGTCGGCGCCACCGGCACCACCGGAAGCCGCACCGCCGCCCGGCTCCTCACCGCCGGCCACCGCGTCCGCGCCGCCTCCCGCCGGGGCACCCCGCTCCCCGGTGCGGAACCGGTCCGCTTCGACTGGTACGACCCCGCCACCCACGACGCCGCCCTCACCGGCACCGACCGTGTCTACCTCGTCCCACCGGTCGGGGACCCGGACCCGGCGGCGGTCATGCTCCCCTTCCTCGAACGGGCCCGGACCCTGGGCGTGCGCCGAGCGGTGCTCCTCAGCTCCTCGGCCGTCCCCGAGGGCGGCCCGGCGGTGGGCAGGGTGCACCAGGCCCTCCCGTCCCTCTTCGACGAGTGGGCGGTGCTGCGCCCCTCCTGGTTCATGCAGAACTTCACCGGCGCCCACCTCCACGCCACCACGATCCGCGAGACCGGTGCCTTCGCCACCGCCACGGGTGACGGCCGCGTCGCCTACGTCGACGCCGACGACATCGCCGCCGTCGCGGTACGCGCCCTGACCGACGACGACGCCCCGAACCGCGACCTCGTCCTGACCGGCCCCGAGGCCCTCACCCACGACGACATCGCCACGCTCCTCACCGAGGTCACCGGCCGCCCCGTCACCCACCACCGCCTGACCGTCACCGAGGTCCGCCACCGCCTCACCGAACGGGCGGGCGTCCCACCGGAGTTCGCCGCCCTCCTCGCCGACATGGACCACGCCATAGCCACCGGCACCGAGTCCCGCACCACGAACACCGTCCACCACCTCACCGGCCGCCGAGCCCACGATTTCCGCACGGTCGCCGAACGGGAGACCGCGCTCATCCCCTAGGGGCCTCAGCCCTGCCACCGGGAAGAGGCCGCCCCGGGTACCGCCACACTGCCCGTCATGACGGCTCCGGCTCCCCGGTGAAGGTCGACCCGATCGGAAGCGCCGGCCAGAGCGGCTGACCCGCACCGACGGCACCGGGGTCACCGGCGGCGGAGTTCCCACTTCGCCCACAGGTCTCGCACGGCACCGACCCCATACCCCAGCTGTCGGCCTCGACCGGGTCGGTGAGCTCGGACCAGGAATGCCCCCCTCTCCGCGACAACGCGACGAGGGCGGCTCGCTCCAGGTCCCGGTCCACACCGCGGGTGGGGGAACGGCGCACGTACCGGGCCACCTCGGCGGACGGTACGGGTGGGCACGGGCTCAGGCCGCGCTCGCCGCCCCGCTCGTTGCCGTCACCCCGTGCCGGCAGTCGCGGCAGCGGCCGGGTTCCGGGGCGCGGAAGACCCGCTCGCAGCCGTCGCAGTCCTGGAAGGGTGGCGGGCGGTGGGCGCCGGACGTGGCCGGTGGAGGCGCCGGGAGCACGGGAAGCGGCGGGGGCAGCAGCTCGCGGAGGCGGTAGGCGATCACGCCCGCCGGGTGCTTCATGGGGACGGGCAGGTCGGCGGTCAGGGTGCGGTGGACGGCGGCGGGGGTGGTGCCCCGTTCGAGCCAGTCGACGACACCCGGGGCCAGTCTGTTCACGTCCCGCAGGGACAGGGTGAGGCGCTCGTCGGTGCGGCGCAGGCCGGCGAGGAGGGTGACCGCCTCCTCGTACCACCGCCCCGAGCGGGCGGGCTCGCGCGGCGGATCCACGGGGGCGGGGGCGGGTACGGACGCCTCAGGGGCCTCCACCGGCGCGTCCGGGGCAGCCGGGGCAACCGGCTCACCGGGTGTTTGGTCGCCCTCCTCGGGAGCCTCCCGGCCGCCCGCACCCTCCACCGAGCCCCGGGTGTGGGCACGGCCCGTCCTCGCGTGCCCGGCCGTCCGAGCGGGGACGGACGACACGGCCGCCCGCACGGACGGCGGCGTGTGGTGGGCGTACGTGCGCGTCACCAGACGGCCCGTCTCCGTGTGCTCGCGCACCCGCTCCAGGTAGCCGTGCGCCTCCAGCTCCCGCAGCGCGAACGCGATCCGGTCCCGCCCTTCGGGGAAACGCTCGGCAAGACTGCGGATGTCGACCGGCGTGCCCTCGGGCACCGACAGGATGTGGGTCGCCAGCCCGATCGCGGTCAGCGACAGCTCGCGGTGCTGGGCGAGGTGATTGCCGATCACCACGTACTGACCGGACTGGTACGTGCGTACGTGCGTGACACCGGAAGGTGTGGCGGATCCTCGAACACCCTGAATCGGGCGCGGGGCAGGACTAGGCTTCTTCTCAGCCATGGGGAAGGCTTCTTCTTCCTCGTTGGTCAGGCCCTCGCCTTGGGAGTGCTAGTCCCGGCGAGGGCCGACGCATGTACGGGCTTGTGGGAGCGCCGAGTTGCTCCGGCCGCTCCTGTGCCGAGACTGCCCGCCCGAACCACCGCCGCGCCAGCCAGTTCGACACGTTTCACCCGCCCGAGTGACCTACGCGAGGTTTGGTTGGGTTGGTTGGTTTTTACCCTTGGTTCTTAAGGTCTTTTACCGCCCGCAGCCCCGGCCCGCGTCCCACCGCGTCCCGCCTCGCCCGGCTCCGGTGTCCCGCCACCCGAGACGTCCCCCTCCCGGCCCTGTTGTCAGTGACGGCGGTTACGGTGCCCGGGTGATCCAGACGACCGCTGACGACCGCAGCCTCCCGCCCGCCCTCGCCGACCTGGCCCGCACGGAGATCGACTACGCCGACGGCGAGGGGATCGACTTCGAGCCCTACGACGCCTTCGAGTCGGCCGAGGAGACCACCGACTGGCTGCGCCAGTGGACGGGGAACCACGAACTCGACGGCGACGCCTACCGGGTGTTCGGGCAGGACGGAAGCGGCGGGCTCGCGGCCGTCTGGTACGGGCGGCCGGGCAGGCCCCTCGCCGAGCAGCCCGTGGTCTTCATGGGCTCGGAGGGCGAGAACGGGGTCGTGGCAGGCAACCTGTCGGACTTCCTGTGGGTGCTGGCCGACGGCATCGGCCCGCTGGAGACGGTGCTGTACGACGAGCACGAGGCCCGCCCGAACGCGACCCTCACCGGACTCGCCGAACGGTACGCCACCACCCCGCGCCGACCGGCCCGGGACATCATCGCCGAGGCCCGCGCCGAGTTCCCGACCTTCGCCGAGGACATCGACGCACTCTGCCGCTGAGGTCATCGGAAGCGGCCGAGCTCCAGCTCGGCCCACACGGTCTTGCACGGGAACGGCCCCGGCAGCACACCCCAGCGGTCGGCCGACTCCTCGACCAGCAGCAGACCGTAGCCCGACTCGGCGGGCTCCGGCGAAGCGCTCCCGCTCACGGGCACCTTCTCGCCTCTCGGATCAGTCACCTCGACGCGCAGCACCCCGTCCACGGTGACGGTGAGTGTGAGCCGGAAGCCCCGGCCGGGGACGCGGCCGTGCACGACGGCGTTCGTGGCGAGTTCGGCGACGATCAGCCGGGCAGGGTCCAACGGCAGCCCCCAGGCCTCCAGTTGCTCGGCGGCCAGCAGGCGGGCGAGACGGGCGCCCCGGCGGGTGGCGGAGAGCGGCACGGTGAACTGGTGGAGCGGGGTGCGCGGTGCGGCGATTCCTCGATTCATGTCACTCAGCGTGTTCAGTGGCGTGCCTGCTGTGAAGGCGAGTGACCCGTGCGACCGGAGGCTGTCCGGCTCCGTCCGGGCCGCCCCTCAGGGCGACGGCAGTGGCAGGCAGGGCAACCGCGGGTGCCGCAGGTGCTGTCCGCCGTCGTGGACGCACAGGGTGAAGGTCTCCGGCCCCGGCCGCCCCGCCGTGTCGTAGGCGTCCAGAACGCGCTCGACCCGTTCCCACAGCCGCACCGGACCTCCCTCCCGCACCCGCCGACCACCGTCGCCGTCCGGCGTCAGCTCGGCGGCCGACCCGCTCACCACGTCGATCAGATGCAGGACATCGCCGACGGTGGTCAGTTGCGCGTCGGGCACCGCGCTCTGCACGAGGAAACGCAGGTGGAAGGCCTCCTCGGTCGCGGCGGTGAGCCGCTCGGGACCGTGCCGGGCGACCCGCGCCTCCCCCGGCAGCTCCGCCGCCCAGTGGGCGGGATTACCGAAGGTCGGCGCCGCGTGCGTACGCGCCGACATGAAGGAGACCGTACCGCCCAGCAGGCACCCCTCGGCGGTGCCGTCCCCGGCGACCGTGAGCAGGACGCGGGCGTACCCGTACAGCCAGCCCGAGAGCGTCAGCAGGATCTTCCCGCCCGGCCGGGTCTGGGCGACCAGGGCCGGGGGCACGGCCCGGAAGGAGCAGGCGGCGACGATCCGGTCGAACGGGGCCTCGGGCCAGTACCCGTACAGCCCGTCCGCGACCGCGAGGGTGGGCGCGTAGCCGCAGCCGTGCAGCGCGCTCGCGGCCCGCTCCAGCCGGTGCGGGTCCACCTCGACGCTCGTCACGCCGGCCGATCCGAGGCGTTCGCAGGCGAGCGCGGTCGAGTACCCCGTCCCCGTGCCGATCTCCAGCACCGTGTGTCCCTCCCGGACGTCGGCGTCGGCCCACATCCGCACCACGAGCGACGGCAGCGTGGAGGACGAGGTCGGGGCCCCTCCGTGGCGCTCGTCCGGGTGCTCCCAGTCGGGTTCGTCGCCGTCGAACTGCGTGACGAGCGTGGTGTCGGAGTACGCGGCGGCCAGCCAGCGCCCGTGGTCGAGCGCGGCGGTGACCGGCTGCCACAAGGTCAGCCCCTGCTCGTCGCGTTCGTCGGCGGGCAGGTAGAAGCCGGGCACGAACCGGTGCCGGGGCACCTTCTCCACCGCCGCCCGCCAGGCCGGATCGTCCAGCACTCCGCGTACGGCGAGGTCCTCCGCCATGAGGGCGCGCAGCCGCGCGGCATCGGTTTCGAGGTCGACGGGCAGCGTCATGAACGGCCCTTCCTTTCCACGGTGAGGAGATCGGCGAACGCCTCGGTGATGTCGTAGGCGTCGGGAAGCCAGCCCCACTGGCCGTTCGGGTTGCACTCGATCGCCGTCCAGTGTTCCGGGTCGTCCCCGTCACCGGTGAGCGCGAAGTCGAAGCAGCCGAAGACCAGACCGAACGAGGCCAGGTAGGCGTGCAGCGCCGCCTCGACGGGCGGCGGCACGGTGATCGTGGCGTGGAGCAGGGCGTCCCAGTCGCCCCGGCGCCAGTCCAGCGCGCCGTCGGGTGCGGCGATCTGCTGGGCGAAGACACGGCGGCCGACCACGGTGACGCGTACGTCCCCGGTCTTGGGGATCTCGGCCTGGAACAGGTGGGCGGTCACGGTGAGCGTGTCGTCGAAGGTCTCCGGGTCGACCCGCTGGGTCCAGATCGCTCCGGCCTGTCCGTCGTCGGCGGCGGGCAGGCCGCGGAACGTCTTGCAGACGACGGGACCGTGGACGGCGGCGAACTCCCGCGCCGTCTTACGGTCGTTGGTGATCAGCGTCGGAGGAATCCTCAGCCCGAGCCGGGCGAACCTGCGGAGCTGGGCGGGCTTGGACTCCGCGCGGGCCACCGCGGCCGGATGGTTGACGTACCGGGCGCCGGACAGGGCGTTCAGGACGCCGCCGAACCCGTGCCGCGCCTCGGCGGCGGCGAAGTCCCGCTGCTGCCGGGGCAGATGCGCGAACCGGGCGCCGTACGGAGTGGGGCGGCGGTAGTACACCGCCGCCACCTCCTCCGCCCCCACCTCCCGGCTCGCCGTACGCAGCCGCCCGCGCCACGCCGGACGCTCCGCGTCGACGCGGAAGCCGAACGTCAGGGCGGGCCCGATGTCGGCGGGGTCGACACGGACGACGGACACCTCGCGCTCGTTCAACGCGGCGACGACCCGGTCCGCGGTGACGTCCTCCAGCCCGGTGACGACCAGGACGGTGGAAGCCATCCGGTCAGTCCGACTCGTAGTCGGTGGTGCTGTCGTCCTGTGTCTGGGACTGCGGGCCGTTCCCGTCTCCGCCCCCGGACACGGAGGCGGTACCGGTCGTCCTCGACGTCCCGTGCTTGCCCATCTCGACCGGCCGCCCGGCGGTGTCGGTGTAACGGGCGGTCTGCGTGACGGGGTCGAGCGTCACGGTCGCGTACGGCGGCGGCCCGACCGGCAGCCGGTCGGTGACCAGGCGCAGCGCCCAGAGGGCCTCGGGGGCGAGTGTCGTCATGGGGGTCCTTCCTCTCTCCGCGATGCGGAGTTCCAGATTCTCGCCACCCAGTGTGCTCGTGCGTGTGCACACTGTGAATACGGGCAGCTCGTACGGCCGACGGCTGTACGCCGGCTGCCCGGTTTCTGTCCGCCCTGCCCGGGGTGACCGGGCGCGGGCGGCCGCAGTTGGTCCGGGGAAGGGCGCGCGACGGGAGGCGGCGAGCATGGGTGAGTGGGAAGCGGGGCTGGACGACGAAGAGGCCGGGGCCGTGATGCGTACGGTCACACGGCAGTTGAAGCTGTGGCGGGAGGCGGCCGGCCTCACCCAGGCGGAGTTCGGGGCGGCGATCAAGTACGGGGAGGAGACGGTCTCCTGCGTGGAGCGGGGACGGCGGATTCCCCGGCCGGAGTACCTGGACGCGGCGGACGAGGTCCTGGGCGCGGGCGGGAAGATCGCCGCGATGAAGAAGGACGTGGCGGAGGTCCGGTACCCGAAGAAGGTACGGGACGTGAAGCGCCTGGAAGCGGAAGCCGTCGAGATCTGCTCCTACAACAACTCGGTCATCGACGGGTTGTTGCAGACCGAGGAATACGCGCGGGCGGTGTTCGGCTCACGACGTCCGCCGTTCACGAAGGAAGAACTGGAGCAGCAGGTCACTGCGCGTGCGGCACGCCAAGAGATCATGGACTGCACCGCCACGTTGCCGGTCTTCAGCTTCGTCCAGTGCGAGTCGACCTTGCGGCGCCCGTACGGGGGCACAATGGTGATGCGCAAGCAACTCGAACAGCTGTTGCGGTTGGGTGGGTTGCTAAACGTTGACCTTCAGGTCATGCCTCTTGGGCGCGAGGCGAACGCCGGGGTCGATGGCCCGTTCCGGGTACTCAGGCTCAAGGAAGGCATCACCGTGGGCTACAACGAGGTTCAGCTCACCAGTCGTTCGATCGTCGACCCCAAGCTCGTTCAGATCCTTGAGATCCGTTACGGGACCATCCGCTCCCAAGCCCTCACTCCCGAAGAGTCCCTGGCCTTCATCGAGAAAATGCTGGGAGAGCCATGAGCTTCAAGTCCGCCTCCAGGGACGAGACAGTGCTCAAGTGGATAAAGAGCAGCTACAGCGGTGCAGACACCCCCTCCTGCGTCGAGGTCGCCACCACTCCCGAGACCATCCGTATCCGCGATTCCAAGAACCCCGACGGCCCCCGTCTCACCCTCACCCCCACAACCTGGACGGCCTTCCTGCCGTATGCAGTCGAGCGCTGACGGAGTAAACGAACGTGGTCCGCACCCTTGATCTCGGGTGCGGGCCACGTCTGCGTGTCAGTCGGCGACCGGAGCCGCCTCCGTCGCCGGTCCTTCTCCCCGAGCCTGCTGCAAGGTCTCCGCGATCGCGGCGAACTCCTCCAGCGCGGCCTGGAGGTCCTCGACGATCTCGGCGGCCAGTACCTCGGGCGCGGGCAGGTTGTCCGCATCGTCGAGGCTCGGGTCGCGGAGCCAGGTGATGTCGAGGTTGGCCTTGTCGCGGGCGACCAGTTCCTCGTACGTGTACGCCTTGAAGCGTTCCGTCTCGACGCGCTTGGAACGGTCCTCGTCGGGGCGGTAGCACTGCACGAAGTCTTCGAGGTGGGCCCGGGTGAGCGGGTTCTGCTTGAGAGTGAAGTGCTGGGCGGTACGGAAGTCGTAGACCCACAGCTTCTCGGTCCACGCCTTCTCGGGACGGGCCGGCTTGCGTTCGAAGAACAGCACGTTGGCCTTGACGCCGCCCGCGTAGAAGATGCCGGTGGGCAGACGCAGCAGCGTGTGGACGTCGTACTCCTTCAGCAGGCGCCGACGGATGGTCTCACCCGCGCCGCCTTCGAAGAGGACGTTGTCCGGGACGACGACCGCAGCCCGGCCGTGGATCTCCAGCAGCGAGGCGATGTGCTGGACGAAGTTGAGCTGCTTGTTGGTCGTGGTGACCCAGAAGTCACGGCGCTCGTAGGCACCAGTAAAGGCTCGTGCCGCAGCAGGTGACCGAAGTTGGACGAGCCCGCCGCCAACCGTGCGACCTGCTCGTCGTCCCCACCCGACGGACCCCCGACCACTGCCGTCACCATGTGCTTCCCCCCAGCTTCCCGATCATCCTGTCGTGAGCAAAGCCTTGCAGGATGACATGAACAGGGAAGCCCCACATGGGATTCGAGAGATGCGAGGACTGGGATTGGAGCGTTTCTCTAGGGTGCGCACCGGCCACCTGCGGGTTCCGCGCAGGAACAGTGGAGAACTGCACCAATCATCGCCCGGCCCGCCCCCAGCGCACAGCGGCGGGGCGCGCCGTCACGGCACGCCCCGCCACCTCACGCGTACAGCCTCGCCCCGCCGGGCGGCTCAGGTCGTCGACCGCCGCCTCCGCGCCCCCGGCCGCCGCTCGCTCGGCCGGGTCACCGGGTCGCCGGCGTCCAGCGCGGCCAGCCGGCGCCGAGTGCCGAAGTCGGCCAGGGCCTCCGCCAGTTTGTGGACCGACGGCTCGGGCGCCATCACGTCCACCCGCAGGCCGTGTTCCTCCGCCGTCTTCGCCGTCGCCGGGCCGATGCAGGCGATCACCGTCACGTTGTGCGGCTTGCCCGCGATGCCGACCAGGTTCCGGACCGTCGACGACGACGTGAACAGCACCGCGTCGAAGCCGCCGCCCTTGATCGCCTCACGGGTCTCCGCCGGGGGCGGCGACGCGCGCACCGTCCGGTAGGCGGTCACGTCGTCGACCTCCCAGCCCAGCTCGATCAGGCCCGCGACCAGCGTCTCCGTGGCGATGTCGGCGCGCGGCAGGAAGACGCGGTCGATCGGGTCGAAGACCGGGTCGTACGGAGGCCAGTCCTCCAGCAGGCCCGCGGCCGACTGCTCGCCGCTCGGCACCAGGTCCGGCTTCACGCCGAAGGCGATCAGCGCGTTCGCCGTCTGCTCGCCCACCGCGGCGACCTTGATCCCCGCGAAGGCACGGGCGTCGAGCCCGTACTCCTCGAACTTCTCGCGGACCGCCTTCACCGCGTTGACCGACGTGAACGCGATCCACTCGTAGCGGCCCGTCACCAGGCCCTTGACCGCCCGCTCCATCTGCTGCGGGGTGCGCGGCGGCTCGACGGCGATGGTCGGCACCTCGTGCGGCACGGCGCCGTACGAGCGCAGCTGGTCGGAGAGCGACGCCGCCTGCTCCTTCGTGCGCGGCACGAGCACCTTCCAGCCGAACAGCGGCTTGGACTCGAACCACGAGAGCTGGTCGCGCCGGGCGGGGGCGCTGCGCTCGCCGACCACGGCTATCACCGGCCGGCCGCCGTCCGGGGACGGCAGCACCTTCGCCTGCTTCAGCGTCTGCGCGATCGTGCCGAGCGTCGCCGTCCAGGTGCGCTGCCGGGTCGTCGTACCGGCGACGGTCACCGTCAGCGGGGTGTCGGGCTTGCGTCCGGCGGACACCAGTTCGCCCGCCGCGGCGGCCACGGAGTTGAGCGTGGTGGAGACGACCACCGTGCCGTCCGACGCCCCGACCTCCGTCCAGCACCGGTCGGACGCCGTACGCGCGTCGACGAACCGCACGTCCGCGCCCTGGGCGTCACGCAGCGGCACACCGGCGTACGCGGGTACACCGACGGCGGCCGCGACACCGGGGACGACCTCGAACGGCACCCCGGCCGAGGCGCACGCCAGCATCTCCTCGGCGGCGTACGCGTCGAGCCCGGGATCACCGGACACCGCACGCACGACCCGCCTGCCGCCCCGCGCGGCCTCCATGACAAGATGTGCCGCATCCCGCATCGCGGGGGCACCGGCGGTTGTTGACGCGCCGTCAACGACCGTCAACTGGGGTGTGCCCGTGCCCGGAACCGACGTGTCGGCATCCGTGTGCACTTCGGTGACGCCCTGCCTCGCGTGCGTGCGTACGACGTCGAGCACCTCGTGCTCGGCGACGAGGACGTCCGCGTTCGCCAGCGCCTCCACGGCGCGCAGGGTCAGCAGTCCCGGATCCCCGGGTCCGGCACCGAGGAAGGTGACGTGCCCGTGTTCCGGAAGGGCGGGAAGGGTGGTGGGGCTCACTGTGCTCGCTCCCCCATCAGACCGGCCGCGCCCTGCGCGAGCATCTCGGTGGCGAGTTCGCGACCGAGCGCCATCGCCGCCTCGTGCGTCTCGGGTACGGGACCGGTGGTGGACAACTGCACCAGCGTCGAGCCGTCGGTCGTGCCGACGACGCCGCGCAGGCGCATTTCCTTGACAATCTGCCCGTCGGCCAGCAAGTCGGCCAACGCGCCCACAGGGGCGCTGCAGCCGGCCTCCAGGGCGGCGAGCAGGGAACGCTCGGCCGTCACGGCGGCCCGTGTGAACGGGTCGTCGAGCTCGGCGAGCGCGGCGATCAGTTCCGCGTCGTCCGCGGCGCATTCGATCGCCAGTGCCCCCTGGCCGGGGGCGGGCAGCACCGTGTCGACCGACAGGAAGTCGGTCACCTCGTCGCTGCGTCCGATCCGGTTCAGTCCGGCGGCGGCCAGCACCACGGCGTCGAGTTCGCCCTTCAGGACGTACCCGATGCGGGTGTCGACGTTGCCCCGGATCGGGACCGTCTCGATGTCCGTGCCGTGGCTGCGCGCGTACGCGTTCAGCTGCGCCATGCGGCGCGGCGAACCGGTGCCGATGCGGGCGCCGCGCGGCAGATCGGTGAGCTTCAGGCCGTCGCGCGTGATCATCACGTCGCGCGGGTCCTCGCGCACCGGAATGGCCGCCACCACCAGTTCGTCGGGCTGCGCGGTCGGCAGGTCCTTCAGCGAGTGCACCGCGAAGTCCACCTCGCCCCGCGCCAGCGCCTCGCGCAGCGCGGCGACGAACACGCCCGTGCCGCCGATCTGCGCCAGGTGCTCGCGCGAGACGTCGCCGTACGTGGTGATCTCGACGAGCTCGACGGGCCGTCCGGTCACCTGGCTCACGGCTTCCGCCACCTGCCCGGACTGGGCCATGGCGAGCTTGCTCCGCCGCGTCCCCAGCCTCAGTGCCTTCTCAGTCATGCCGGCCCTCGGTTCCTTGCGTTCTTCTCGGTGCTTTCCTCGGCTCGGGAGACGGAGGCCACCGTCTCGGGGTCGAGGTCGAACAGGGTGCGCAGCGCGTCCGCGTACCCGGCGCCGCCGGGCTCGGCCGCGAGCTGCTTGACCCGTACCGTCGGCGCGTGGAGCAGCTTGTCGACCACCCGTCGCACGGTCTGGGTGATCTCCGCGCGGTGCTTGTCGTCCAGGCCGGGCAGCCGCCCCTCCAGACGGGCGATCTCACCGGCCACCACATCGGCCGCCATGGTGCGCAGGGCGACGACGGTCGGCGTGATGTGCGCCGCCCGCTGTGCCGCCCCGAACGCGGCGACCTCGTCGGAGACGATACGCCGGACCTGGTCCACATCGGCAGCCATCGGAGCGTCCGCGGAGGCTTCCGCGAGCGATTCGATGTCGACGAGGCGCACGCCGGCCAGCCGGTGCGCGGCCGCGTCGATGTCGCGCGGCATCGCGAGGTCCAGCAGGAACAGCACGGGCTCGGGACGCGGCGGTTCGGCCACCGGCTCCGGGCGGCGCCGCTCGGGGATCCGACCGACGGTGGAGGCGGTCGCGGCGAGCGCGCCGATCAGCTCGGCCTCGGCCTCCGGGCCGCTGCGGCCGGTCCGGCCGCGGTCGACGGCGGTCCCCGAGGCCCACGCGGCGTGCTGCTCCAGCGTCGCCGCGTCCATACCGGCGACGGCGGCCTCGCCCATCACGGAGAAGCCGGGCCGTACGGCGGCCAGGTCCAGCGGGCAGCCCTCTTCCGTGCCCACGGAGGTGGGCGGGAGCGGGGCCTCCGTCACCGGAACGGTCCCGGCGGCCGGCTGCTCCCCGATACGGCTCTCGACACCCGCGGCGACGGCGTCGGCCGTGAGGACCAGTCCCGTCGCGCCGGTGCAGGAGACGACGACGTCGGCACGTGTCAGCTCCAGCGGCACCGATCCCATCGGGACCGCGCGGGCCAGCACGTCCGTGTCGTCACCCTCGGCGAGGATCTGTGCGAGACGCTCGGCCCGCTCGGACGTGCGGTTGGCGATCACGATCTCGGCGACACCGGCCCGCGCGAGCGTGGCCGCGGCCAGCGACGACATCGAACCGGCGCCGATGACCAGTGCCTTCTTGTCCCGCGCCCAGGTCTCGACGGGCGCGCCGACGGCCAGCTGCTCCAGGCCGAAGGTGACCAGGGACTGCCCGGCACGGTCGATACCGGTCTCGGAGTGGGCCCGCTTGCCGACCCGCAGCGCCTGCTGGAACAGGTCGTTCAGCAGCCGTCCGGCGGTGTGCAGCTCCTGCGCGCGGGCGAGCGCGTCCTTGATCTGGCCGAGGATCTGGCCCTCGCCCACGACCATCGAGTCGAGGCCGCAGGCCACCGAGAACAGGTGGTGGACGGCCCGGTCCTCGTAGTGCACATAGAGATAAGGAGTGAGCTCCTCCAGGCCGACCCCGCTGTGCTGGGCGAGCAGCGTGGACAGCTCGGCGACGCCGGCGTGGAACTTGTCCACGTCGGCGTACAGCTCGATGCGGTTGCAGGTGGCGAGGACCGCGCCCTCGGTGGTGGGCTCCGCGGCGACCGTGTCCTGCAGCAGTTTGGTCTGCGTGTCCACGCTCAGCGAGGCCCGCTCCAGCACGCTGACCGGCGCGCTGCGGTGACTCAGTCCGACGACGAGGAGACTCATGCCGGCATCACGGCGGGTACGTCCCCGTCGGGCCCCTGGTCGGTGGCGGACTGCCGGCGGGTGGCGGCCGGGGCGGCGGCGGTGTCGGACGCGGCTTCCTCGCCGGCCTTGCGCTGCTCGTGGAAGGCGAGGATCTGCAGCTCGATGGAGAGGTCCACCTTGCGCACGTCGACACCGTCCGGGACGGTCAGCACGGTCGGCGCGAAGTTCAGGATGGAGGTGACACCGGCGGCCACGAGACGGTCGCAGACCTGCTGGGCGGCGCCCGCGGGGGTCGCGATCACACCGATCGACACGCCGTTGTCCGTGATGATCGACTCGAGCTCGTCGGTGTGCTGGACCGGGATGCCGGCGACGGGCTTCCCGGCCATCGCGGGGTCGGCGTCGATCAGCGCGGCGACCCGGAACCCACGGGAGGCGAACCCGCCGTAGTTGGCGAGGGCGGCGCCGAGGTTACCGATCCCCACGATCACGACCGGCCAGTCCTGGGTCAGGCCGAGCTCGCGGGAGATCTGGTACACGAGATACTCGACGTCGTAGCCGACACCCCTGGTCCCGTAGGAGCCCAGGTAGGAGAAGTCCTTGCGCAGCTTCGCGGAGTTGACCCCCGCGGCGGCCGCCAGCTCCTCCGAGGAGACCGTGGGCACCGAGCGCTCCGAGAGCGCGGTGAGGGCGCGGAGGTACAGCGGAAGGCGGGCGACGGTGGCCTCGGGAATCCCTCGGCTACGGGTCGCCGGTCGGTGAGTTCGGCCAGTTGCCACGGTGCTCCTGCGGGTAGAGCGGGGCTTCAGGCGGTCATACGTCAGGTCATACGTCCCCGGACCGCCCCGTCGAATGCAGGCTATGTCTTTGTGAACGCGTGCACAAAGATTGTGTCCGATTTGCCCGGCCAACGTGACCGGGGTCACGCGCCCCCGGCGCACTCGCGAGGAACCGGCGCGCGGGCACCACCGTTCCTTTTCTTCTGGGGGCAAAACCGCACACTCTCCTCTGTGAATCCCGCCCCCGAGACCAAGCCACCATCGATCCTAAGCGACTTTCCGGTCGGTTTGGACTGGCCGGTCAGTCGGTGAGGGCCTTGCGGAGACGGTCCTCGTTCACGCGCCAGAAGGTGTGCTGACGGCCGTCGACGAGGACGACGGGGATCTGCTCCCAGTACCGGTCGTGCAGCTCCTGGTCCTGAGTGATGTCCTTGTGCTCCCACGAAACGCCGAGCTCTTCGCACACCTTCTCCACCACCACCTGCGCGTCGTCGCACAGATGACAGCCGGGCTTGCGCACGAGGGTGACGAGCCGACCCTGCGGGGCGGCCGGGGTGTTGCGGCGGAAGAGAGGGCTCATACGGGCCATTGTCGCGCGCGCCTTAACGCCCGGGACCCGGAGAATTCACGACGCCCGAACCTCTCGGCTCCGGAACATCCGCGCCGACTGGTTATGCTCACGCCATGGCCGCTCTCGGATGGCTCACTCCCCGTAGGCGCTCCGCCACGGCACGGAGCGTGTTGGCAGGCGAGGCCTCGGCGGAGGCAGCACGCAAATCCACCCAGGAAATTTCCGAACGCGAACCGGAGTTCCCGGTCGTCGGGGACGAACGGGCCGCCGCGTTCTTCGACCTGGACAACACCGTGATGCAGGGCGCCGCCCTGTTCCACTTCGGGCGGGGCCTGTACAAGCGGAAGTTCTTCGACACCCGCGACCTCGCCCGGTTCGCCTGGCAGCAGGCGTGGTTCCGGCTGGCCGGGGTCGAGGACCCCGAGCACATGCAGGAGGCCCGCGACTCGGCGCTCTCCATCGTCCAGGGCCACCGCGTCTCCGAGCTGCAGTCCATCGGCGAGGAGATCTACGACGAGTACATGGCCGAGCGGATCTGGCCCGGGACCCGGGCACTCGCCCAGGCGCACCTGGACGCGGGGCAGCGGGTGTGGCTGGTGACGGCGGCGCCGGTGGAGATCGCCACGGTGATCGCCCGCCGGCTGGGGCTGACCGGGGCGCTGGGGACGGTCGCGGAGTCGGTCGATGGCGTGTACACGGGCAAACTGGTGGGCGAACCGCTGCACGGCCCGGCGAAGGCGGAGGCGGTACGCGCACTGGCGCTCGCGGAGGAACTGGACCTCGGCCGCTGCGCGGCGTACAGCGACTCGCACAACGACATCCCGATGCTGTCACTGGTGGGCCACCCGTACGCGATCAACCCGGACTCCAAGCTGCGCAAGCACGCCCGCCGCATGGACTGGCGCCTGCGCGACTACCGCACCGGCCGCAAGGCGGCCAAGGTCGGCATCCCGGCGGCGGCGGGCGTGGGCGCGGTGGCCGGTGGCACGGCGGCCGCCATCGCCCTCCACCGCAAACGCCGCTGACCCACCTCCGCTCCCGCGGGCAGTCACGCACCTCCGCTCACCGCGGACAGCCGCGCACCTCCACTCCCGCGGACAGCCGCGCACCTCCACTCCCGCGGACAGCCGCGCACCTCCACTCACCGCAGGCAGTCACGCACCTCCACTCACCGCAGGCAGTCACGCATCCTCCGCTCCCACGGGCAGTCACGCATCCTCCGCTCCCACGGGCAGTCGTGTCTCCGCCAGTGCCTCGAAGGCCCGGGAGACACCCCCAGGAGGGCACGGCTGAGCGATGGGGGTCCCTCCCGCTCGAGCGAAGCCGAGAGTGGGGGAGGCACCCCGCGAGCGCCGGGCGGCGCGAACCCACCCCCGGCCGACCACATCACCGGACACCCGGTCAACCTCCGCACGCCCACCGAACCGGTCACCGGGGACCACTTCCGCCACCCCGCATCCAAACCAGGCCAATCCAACTGCCGTACCCCGCAACCCCCTTGTCCAGTCCTCTTGGCTGCACACGGCCACAACTCGCCCCACACCACCCCGAATACGAACGCTTCCGGTCAACAACCGGTCACCATGTGGCACCTGAACACCTCTCAACCGGTTACGGAAACGACGCAACCGGTGATTTGAGCAACTCGGTGTAGCAGGGCCTGTACGAAGCGTTATTCTCCTCAGACGCAATCCGGTACCCACCCATAGCTACGACGGGTGAACGGTCCCGCACTGCACGTGATGGAAGCTCTGCCTCTGGGAGTCCCGTGTACCCACACGTCGGGGTTGACGCCTCGGGCCTGGCTACGCTGCGCGCGACAGTCGCGACAGCCCGAGACCTGCTGCGCGGCATCGTCCCCGCCGCGCACACGGTCCCCGCATTCGCCACCGCCCCCGCCGCCGGCCCGTGCTACGCCCTCGCCGACGGCAGCGCCGCGGTCGGCAGACGGGGGCGCCACTCCGCAGTACCCTCCACATCCCCCGCCGCCGCGGCCAAGGGCGCGGCCAGGGGAGCCGCCGCCAGGACGACCACCGGCGCCCCCACCGCCCGCCGACCCGCCGCCGACAGCGACAGCGCCCGGATGATGGACCTCGTCGAGCGCGCCCAGGCCGGCGAGGCCGACGCCTTCGGACGGCTGTACGACCAGTACAACGACACCGTCTACCGCTACATCTACTACCGGGTCGGCGGCAAGGCGACCGCCGAGGACCTCACCAGCGAGACCTTTCTGCGCGCACTGCGCCGCATCGGCACCTTCACCTGGCAGGGCCGCGACTTCGGCGCCTGGCTGGTGACCATCGCCCGCAACCTCGTCGCCGACCACTTCAAGTCCAGCCGCTTCCGCCTCGAGGTCACCACCGGGGAGATGCTCGACGCCAACGAGGTCGAGCGCTCCCCCGAGGATTCCGTTCTCGAGTCCCTGTCCAACGCCGCCCTCCTCGATGCCGTACGACGACTCAACCCCCAACAGCAGGAGTGCGTCACGCTCCGATTCCTCCAAGGTCTGTCCGTCGCCGAGACCGCCCGCGTGATGGGCAAGAACGAGGGCGCCATCAAGACCCTCCAGTACCGGGCCGTCCGCACCCTCGCGCGACTCCTCCCGGACGACGCGCGCTGACCTGACACCCGCCGACCGGAACACGTTCCGCGACATTCAACTCACGGTACGTGAAACCCGGTTGGCTTCCTCATTCGGTCATCCCGGGTCCGTAACCCAAGTGCCGCGCCACTCGTTGTGCGGGATACAGGCTCCCTGTGGTCACCCCCTGACCGACTTCGATCACTCGATCGTGTGGCCCTGGTCAGGGCGGGGAACCCTCAGGACCCCCTGGGGAGTCGACCGTGATGACGAGAGGAGGTGCCGCCAGTGATCGCGAACGTATCGGCGCACCGGCGGGCGAACGCCTTCGCCCAGGCCCTGGAGGAGCAGTCCGACCGGGGCACGGCGGCCGAGCAGTCCGAAGGATCGGCACCGGCCCCGGCCGCCGCCGCGGAGACCGGGCAGGCACAGCTGCTCGCGCTGACCTCCGGCCTCGGCGCGCTGCCCAAACCGGAACTGGACCCCGAGGTCAAGGTCGTCCAACGGGCCCGGCTGGTGGCCGCGTTCGAGGCCATGCTCCAGGAGGGCGCCGCTGCGGGCGAGGCGACGGATCGAGCCGTACCCGGACAGCGCTCACGCCGGGCCGGGGGCGCCCACCGGGCGACCTCGCTGGGCAAGCTGCGACCACGGTCGCGGCTGGCCAAAGGGCTCACCGCGGGCGGACTCACCGTCGGCGTCGCCGCCGGCGCCCTCGGCGGAGTCGCCGTCGCCAGCTCCGACGCCCTGCCCGGTGATTCCCTCTACGGAATCAAGCGCGGCATCGAGGACGTCAAGCTCGGCCTCGCCGACGGCAACGACGAGCGCGGCCGGGTCCACCTCGACCACGCCTCCACCCGCCTCGGCGAAGCCCATCGGCTGATGGAGCGCGGCCGCAGCGGCCCCTTCGACCACGAGTCCCTCGGCGAGATCCGCCGCGCCCTGTCCGGTATGCGGCACGACGCCACCGAGGGCCACCGGCTGCTGCGCGAGGCGTACGAGCGCGACCCGGACTCCCTGGGCCCCATGCAGGCGCTCTCCTCCTTCTCCCAGACACACCGCAGGACCTGGGGCACCCTGCGCGACCGGCTGCCCGTGCAGTTGGGGGACGTGAGTCAGCAGGTCTCGTCGGTGTTCGACGCCATAGAGGAAGACGTCGCCCCGCTGCGGTCGCTGCTCCCTGAGCCCCCGACCGACAAGAACGGCGACGGTGCGGAGCGGCGCGGCTCCGAGTCCACGCCCGGCACCCCGTCGTCCGGCACGAGCTCCTCGCAGTCCCCCGGCACCGGCGACGGCACCTCCGGCGAGAGCAGCCCCGGCAGCGTTGGTCCGTCCGGTTCCGCCGACGCCGACCGCGAGAGCGACGGCCTGCTCGGCGGCGACACCGGCGGCCTGCTCGACCCGCCCGAGGAGAGCGGCGCCGTCACCACCCCGCCATCGGCGACGGGCGGCATCACCCCGCCCCCCGCTCCCGATGTCACCATCCCGCCCCTCCTGCCCGGACTCCTCCCGGGCCTGGGCATCGACAGCGAGGACGACGAGTAGAACCGAATGCGTGGTTGCCCGCGCCCCTGCGGGAGCGCGGGCAACCACACCCCTTTCAGGAGCGCGGCGAACCGCGCGGACAACCACAACCGGCCCGCACCCGCCACACGGCCCCTCGCACCGAGCTCTCCCGCGCCCCTGGGTCAAAAAGGGGCACCCCTTCAGAAGAACACCGACCGCCGCTGCACCAGCAACTTGTACAGCGTGTGCTGGATCTGTTCCCTGACCTGGTCGGTCAGGTTGAACATCAGCATCGGGTCGTCCGCCGCCTCCGGCGGATAACCGTCCGTCGGGATCGGCTCGCCGAACTGGATCGTCCACTTCGTCGGCAGCGGAATCGCGCCCAACGGACCGAGCCACGGAAACGTCGGCGTCAGCGGGAAGTACGGAAAGCCCAGCACCCGAGCCAGCGTCTTCGCGTTGCCGATCATCGGGTAGATCTCCTCCGCCCCGACGATCGAGCACGGAACGATCGGGGCGCCCTGCCGCAGCGCCGTCGAGACGAACCCGCCGCGCCCGAACCGCTGCAACTTGTACCGCTCGCCGAACGGCTTCCCGATGCCCTTGAACCCCTCCGGCATCACCCCCACCAGCTCGCCCTGCCCGAGCAGGCGCTCGGCGTCCTCCGTACACGCCAGGGTGTGCCCGAGCTTGCGGGCGAGCTCGTTGACCACGGGCAGCATGAACACCAGGTCCGCCGCGAGCAGCCGCAGATGGCGGCCGGCCGGATGGTGGTCGTGGACGGCGACCTGCATCATCAGAGCGTCCACCGGCACCGTCCCGGAGTGGTTGGCGACGATCAGCGCACCGCCCTCCGCCGGAATGTTCTCGATGCCCTTCACCTCGACCCGGAAGTACTTCTCGTACACCGGCCGCAGCAGGGACATCAGGACCTGGTCGGTGAGCTCCTCGTCGTAGCCGAAGTCGTCGACGTCGTAGTCCCCGGTGAGCCGGCGGCGCAGAAACGCCAGACCGCTCGCGACCCGCTGCTCCAGGCCGCCCGAGCCGTCACCGGCCGGCTCCTGGGGCTGCTCGTCCACACCGGTCACCCGATCATCATCCTGCACGGAGGCCACGCCCGGCAGGGGCTGCACCTCTCCGACCGCCGCGGGCTGCGCGCCGTCGCGCCGCCGGCTCCCCGCGCCCCGGCGTCGCGACGGGCGCTGCGCGGCACCCCCACGCGAGCGGTGGTCGTCGTCGAACGGAATGACCTTGGCGTCCGCCATCGTTGCTGCGCTCCTCAGTTGGCGCTCTGCGTCGGGGGGTGACCGCTGCCCGGCAGGGGCAGCGCGGCGATCCGGTCGACGGCCCTCACGAGGGTCTCCGGCGGAAGCAGCCCGGGGCCACGACTGCGCACGAAGTCCGCAAACGTTTCGGCAGTCGAGTACTTCGGGGTGAAGCCCAGCGTCTCCCGCATCTGATCCGTCGCCACCACCCGCCCGTGTGTGAGCAGCCGGATCTGCTCGGGCGAGAAGTCCGTCATCCCCAGCGTACGCACCAGCGAGCCCGCCCAGGTGACCGCGGGAAGCAGCAGCGGCACCGTGGGGCGGCCGAGCCGCCGTGAGCACTGCGAGAGCAGCAGCACGCCGTCGCCGGCGATGTTGAAGGTGCCGCTGTTGAGCGTGGAGCGCCTCGGCTCGTGCGAGCCGATCCGCAGCACCTCGACGACGTCGTCCTCGTGCACGAACTGCAGCCGGGGGTCGTAGCCGAACACGGTCGGCAGCACCGGCAGCGAGAAGTAGGAGGCGAGCGGGCTGTCCGCGGCCGGCCCCAGGATGTTGGCGAACCGCAGCACGCACACGGCGACGTCCGGACGGCGGCGCGCGAAGCCGCGCACATATCCCTCGACCTCGACCGTGTCCTTCGCGAAGCCACCGCTGGGCAGGGACTTGGGCGGGGTCGACTCGGTGAAGACCGCCGGGTCGCGGGGCGCGGAACCGTAGACGTTCGTACTGGACTTCACGACCAGCCGCTTGATGTTCGGGGACTTCTGGCAGGCACCCAGCAGCTGCATGGTGCCGATGACGTTGGTCTCCTTCAGCGCGGTCCGGCCACCGCTGCCGAGCGGCGTCCCCGTCACGTCGAGGTGGACGACCGTGTCGGCGCCCGACTCGGCCAGCACCCGCGCGATGGTGGGCTGGCGGATGTCCGCCTGGACGAAGTCGGCACCGCCCAGGTGGTGCTCGGGCGGGACCGCGTCCACGCCGACGACCCGGTCCACCTCGGGATCCCGCAGGATCCGCCGGACGAAACGGCCCCCCAGCTGACGGGCCACCCCGGTCACGAGCACGACCTTTCCCAAGATCAGCGCCTTCCTCTCGCCCTGCTCCCGACGGCCAACCTATCGGGTCGCCGTCGCTCTGTGGTGCCGACCGGATGCTTGAAGTGACGACAGCCCCGGACGTACGAATGGCAGTGGCCCCCCACCGGAGTGCGGTGGGGGGCCACTGGACACGCTCTCGCGCTGTCGCTTACTTCTTGTTGCGACGCTGGACGCGCGTGCGCTTGAGCAGCTTGCGGTGCTTCTTCTTGGCCATCCGCTTGCGCCGCTTCTTGATAACAGAGCCCACGACTACCCTCGCTCACTTCTCATCACTCGGTGTTTGGGCGCCATGGGCCCACACGACCTACGAGGGGCTAGCCTACCCGCCCGAGCGCTGAGACCGTAATCGAGGTGACCGGGGAGGCCCATGAGTGCCCGGTACGGGCCTCCCGGGATCGCCGTCAGGCGGTTTCCACCCCCACGTAGCTCTCGCGGAGGTACTCGTGAACCGCTTGCTCCGGGACGCGGAAGGACCGCCCCACCCGGATCGCGGGCAGATGACCACTGTGCACCAGCCGGTACACGGTCATCTTCGACACTCGCATCACCGAGGCGACTTCCGCCACGGTAAGGAACTGAACCTCGTTCAGAGGCCTCTCGCCAGCTGCAGCCATGACACACCTGAACCTTCCGCACTCGACGGCCACCGGCTTCCCCTTCCGGTGACTCTTCGTCGTTGCGTGCTCACTCCCCAATGTAGGGGCGGGTGATGCGAGTGGGGAAGAGGTGCACCCATCGGCGGCCTACTGTGACAGACACGCTCGATTGAGTACGTAGCGGGCCAACGGCAGGTAGTAATCGGACCGCACACCGTCATCAAGTGGAACGACGAGGGACACGGCCCCCTCGGCCTCTCCGACGAACGGCGCGGGGTCGTTCACATCGGCCGGCCCCACGGCCTCGAACCCCAGCTGACCTGCCCCGCAGGCCCAGCCGTGGTCTCCGATCACCAATTCCGGAAGCGGCCCGCCGGCGTCGGCCGCCGCGGCGAGCGCGGTCCGAACCGGGAGGGGGGAGTGCGTGTGTGCGCCGGGCTCACAACCGGGGCGTTCCGCGGTCGCGCCCCGGACGAGCCCGACCCCTCGTACGTAGTCGAGGTTGTACGTGCGTAGACCGAACCGGGTCGTTATGTCGACACAGCGACCCTGCGCGGGGGTGAGGACGGTACATCCAGCCGCCGACAGCGCGTCTGCCAGAGCGGCGTAGAAGCCGAGCAACCGGTGCGGGTGACCGGTGCCGAGCAGGACCGGCCCGCCACTCTCCGCAGCGACCGCCAGCCGCTCCGCGAAGGCGGCCAGGGCGGCCAGGGTCCGCTCGGGGTCGATCACATCATGGCCGGAGATGTGCGCGGGATCGGCCGAGACCCCGCACCTGTCCGCCATCAGAGCAAGCAGTTCCCGCTCACCCCATACCCGTTCGGGATCCAGTCCGATCAGCAGGCGCGGATCCCGGGCGGCGAACAACCGGTAACTCCGCAGGCTCTCCTCCCGCGTGGTGCCCACGACCCCGGCGAGCCGGACAGCGAGAAGATGCGCACGGAGCTCGGCGGTGGTCAGCACGGAAGCGATGCTGCGGGATACGGGGACGAGACGGGACCGGAACGCGGGAACACCGCACGGTCGGCGTAACGGAACCCCCGTACGGCCGTCAGGGCAGCAGTCCCCGCAGCGGGAACACCGCGCGCCGTGCCGCCAGGATCGCCTGGTCCAGGCGATCCGCCGGGTCGTATCCCTCCTCCCACGCGGCCCAGGACACCGGCCACCGCCCGTCCGTCATCCGCCGCGGCGCCGGTTGCCGCGTCCGGGCGTACACCTCCTGCCGCCAGCCCTCGGGGATCACCGTCGTGGGCTCCACCGGCCGCTCGGCCGCGATGCCCACCAGATGGGTCCAGGACCGCGGCACCACCTCCACCACCGCGTAACCGCCACCGCCCAGCGCCACCCAGCGCCCGTCGGCGTACGCGTGCGCCAGCTCGTGGCACGCCACCTGCACCGCCCGCTGCGCGTCCAGCGACACCGCCAGATGCGCCAGCGGATCCTCGAAATGCGTATCGGCCCCGTGCTGCGTCACCAGCACCTGCGGCCGGAAGTCCGCGATCAGCTCCGGTACGACGGAGTGGAACGCCCTCAGCCATCCCGCGTCCCCGGTCCCGGCCGGCAGGGCGACATTGACCGCGCCACCCTCCGCACTGCCGGCTCCCGTCTCCTCCGGCCACCCGGTCTGCGGGAACAGCGTCCGCGGATGCTCGTGCAGCGAGATCGTCAGCACGCGCGGGTCCTCCCAGAACGCCGCCTGCACCCCGTCCCCGTGATGCACGTCGACATCGACGTACGCGACCCGCTCCGCACCCAGCTCCAGCAGCCGCGCGATCGCCAGCGCCGCGTCGTTGTACACGCAGAAGCCGGAGGCCGCGCCCGGCATGGCGTGGTGCAGCCCGCCCGCGAAGTTCACCGCGTGCGGCGCGTCCCCGCGCCACACCGCCTCCGCCGCGCCCACGGACTGCCCCGCGATCAGCGCCGACACCTCGTGCATCCCGGCGAACGCGGGATCGTCCAGCGTCCCCAGCCCGTACGACCGGTCCGCGGCCGCCGGGTCCGCCGACGCGGCCCGCACCGCCTCGATGTAGTCCTCCCGGTGGACGAGCCGCAGCGTCGACTCCCCGGCCGCCTTCGCGGCGACCACATCCACCTCGCGGTCGAGCCCCAGGGCACCGACCAGACTCCGGGTCAGCGCCAGCCGGACCGGGTCCATCGGATGGTCCCGGCCGAAGTCATAGCCCGTCACTGCCTCGTCCCACATCAGCTGTACGCGCCCGCTCATGCCCGCCACCGTATCGGTCCGGTTCAACCGCGAACGACCTGGCGTACACAAGTGTCACCAGCACCAACACCATCGGCACGAGCATCGCCCCGCGGTAGCTCCAGGCATCGCCGAGCGCCCCGACCAACGGCGAGCCGATCAGAAAACCCACGTAATTGAAGACATTGAGCCGCGCGATGGCCTTGTCCGAAGTGCCCGGGCCGCCACGCTCGGCAGCCCGCCGCCCGGCCGCCGCGAAGGTCTGCGGCACCAGCACACACAACCCGAGCCCCAACAGCGTGAACCCCAGCATCCCCACCCACGCACCTGGTGCCCCGGCCACCACGGCGAACCCCGCCGCCGCCACCAGCGCCCCCGCCCGCACCACCGCCACGGCCCCGAACCGCCGCACCCCGACGTCCCCGATCGCCCGCCCCAGCAGCGTGGTGGCCATGTAGACGTTGTACGGAACGGTCGCCAGCTCCTCCGAACTCCCCAGCACGTCCTGGAGGTACTTCGCACTCCAGTTGGAGACCGTCGAGTCCCCGATGTACGCCACCGTCATCACCAGGCACAGCGGCAACAACCACTTGAGGCCGCCGACCGCGCGCCCGCCCTTCGTGTTCTCCTTCGTGTTCTCCGGGGCCGGCTCCTCGCCTCCGTCGACGTACCACCGGCTGCCGGCCAGTGCGGCCGGCAGCAGCACCAGCACCACCGGCAGATACGACACCCACAACGCCAGCTCCCCGTGCGCCCCCACCCACGCGAGCGACGCCCCGACGATCCCGCCCAGGCTGTACGCGGCATGGAAACTCAGCATGATGCTGCGCCCGTACGCCCGCTGCAGACTCACCCCGAGCATGTTCATCGACGCGTCCAGCGCACCGACGGCCAGCCCGAACGCGGCCAGCGCGACGGCGAGGACGGCCATGTGCTCGCCCGCCCCGACCCCCAGGAGTGCCAGCAGCACAACGGGCTGCGACCACCGCAGCACCCGGCTGGGCGGAACCCGTCTCACCAGCCGCTCCGTCGTCACACTGCCGATGCCGGCCAGGATCGGGACGGCGGCGAGAAAGACGGGCAGCAGCGCGTCGGAGACCCCGTACCGGTCCTGGACGGCCGGGATCCGCGTCACGAGCAGAGCGAAGGCGACGCCCTGCACGAGAAAGCTGAATGCCAGCGAGGCCCTGCCGCGCCGCAGCACATCGGTCATGGCGGCGAGCGTAGGGCTCGGGGATACCGGTGGGTAGATCCGGTCGAAGACGAATCACCTCCAGCTTCACGCTCACGAGAGCAGTGGGACCAACTCCCCCATGTCCTCGAAGAGTCCGGTGGCCGCGGAGAGCTTCCCGGCGGGCGTCATCGCGGTGAACCCGTACACGTCCATCCCGGCCGCGACCGCCGCCCGGACGCCCAGCGGACTGTCCTCGACGACCGCACACCGCTCGGGCGCCACTCCCATCCGCTCGGCCGCGTACAGGAACAGATCCGGTGCGGGCTTCCCTCGTCCCACATCCTGCGAGCTGAAGATCCGCTCGTCGTCGAACCACCGGTCGAACCCGGTCGTGCGGTGCCCCACCCGGATCCGCTCATGACTCCCGGACGAGGCCACGCAGTACGGCACACCGTCTGCGGCCAGCTTCTCGACCACCTCCATGGCACCGACGACCGGCTTCAGCTCCCGCTCGAACGCGGCGAAGACCCGGGCGTGGAACACATCGTCGAAGTCCGCCGGCAACCGCCGCCCGGTCCGTTCCTCGACGAGATCGTGCACGCGATGCATGGCGGAGCCCATGTAGTCACGAATGGAGTCCTCGTACGAGGTCGGGTGACCGAGCTCGGTGAGACAGGCGGCCAGGAGCTGGTTGGAGATCGGCTCACTGTCGACGAGAACACCGTCGTTGTCGAAGATGACGAGGTCATAGCGCATGACCCTGACCCTAAACGCAGAATACCCCCGTGCCGAATGGCACGGGGGTATTCTCCAATATTTGTTCGGCGGCGTCCTACTCTCCCACAGGGTCCCCCCTGCAGTACCATCGGCGCTGTAAGGCTTAGCTTCCGGGTTCGGAATGTAACCGGGCGTTTCCCCTACGCTATGACCACCGAAACACTGTGAAACACATTCAACCGCACCACGCCGTGACCGGGCATGGGGTTGTTCGTGGTTTCAGAACCAACACAGTGGACGCGAGCAACTGAGGACAAGCCCTCGGCCTATTAGTACCGGTCAACTCCACACCTTGCGGTGCTTCCATATCCGGCCTATCAACCCAGTCGTCTACTGGGAGCCTTACCCTCTCTAGGAGGTGGGAGTCCTCATCTCGAAGCAGGCTTCCCGCTTAGATGCTTTCAGCGGTTATCCCTCCCGAACGTAGCCAACCAGCCATGCCCTTGGCAGGACAACTGGCACACCAGAGGTTCGTCCGTCCCGGTCCTCTCGTACTAGGGACAGCCCTTCTCAAGACTCCTACGCGCACAGCGGATAGGGACCGAACTGTCTCACGACGTTCTAAACCCAGCTCGCGTACCGCTTTAATGGGCGAACAGCCCAACCCTTGGGACCGACTCCAGCCCCAGGATGCGACGAGCCGACATCGAGGTGCCAAACCATCCCGTCGATATGGACTCTTGGGGAAGATCAGCCTGTTATCCCCGGGGTACCTTTTATCCGTTGAGCGACGGCGCTTCCACAAGCCACCGCCGGATCACTAGTCCCGACTTTCGTCCCTGCTCGACCCGTCGGTCTCACAGTCAAGCTCCCTTGTGCACTTACACTCAACACCTGATTGCCAACCAGGCTGAGGGAACCTTTGGGCGCCTCCGTTACTCTTTAGGAGGCAACCGCCCCAGTTAAACTACCCATCAGACACTGTCCCTGATCCGGATCACGGACCCAGGTTAGACATCCAGCACGACCAGACTGGTATTTCAACGACGACTCCACCACCACTGGCGTGGCAGCTTCACAGTCTCCCAGCTATCCTACACAAGCCGAACCGAACACCAATATCAAACTGTAGTAAAGGTCCCGGGGTCTTTCCGTCCTGCTGCGCGAAACGAGCATCTTTACTCGTAGTGCAATTTCACCGGGCCTATGGTTGAGACAGTCGAGAAGTCGTTACGCCATTCGTGCAGGTCGGAACTTACCCGACAAGGAATTTCGCTACCTTAGGATGGTTATAGTTACCACCGCCGTTTACTGGCGCTTAAGTTCTCAGCTTCGCCACCCCGAAGAGTGACTAACCGGTCCCCTTAACGTTCCAGCACCGGGCAGGCGTCAGTCCGTATACATCGCCTTACGGCTTCGCACGGACCTGTGTTTTTAGTAAACAGTCGCTTCTCGCTGGTCTCTGCGGCCACCCCCAGCTCACCGAGTAAATCGGATCACCGAGTGTGGCCCCCCTTCTCCCGAAGTTACGGGGGCATTTTGCCGAGTTCCTTAACCATAGTTCACCCGAACGCCTCGGTATTCTCTACCTGACCACCTGAGTCGGTTTAGGGTACGGGCCGCCATGAAACTCGCTAGAGGCTTTTCTCGACAGCATAGGATCATCCACTTCACCACAATCGGCTCGGCATCAGGTCTCAGACACATGCGCGGCGGATTTGCCTACCGCACGTCCTACACCCTTACCCCGGGACAACCACCGCCCGGGATGGACTACCTTCCTGCGTCACCCCATCACTCACCTACTGCAAGTCTGGTCCGCCGGCTCCACCACTTTCCTTTCCCCGAAGGGTCCGGAACGGCTTCACGGGCTTAGCATCGCCTGGTTCGATGTTTGACGCTTCACAGCGGGTACCGGAATATCAACCGGTTATCCATCGACTACGCCTGTCGGCCTCGCCTTAGGTCCCGACTTACCCTGGGCAGATCAGCTTGACCCAGGAACCCTTAGTCAATCGGCGCACACGTTTCTCACGTGTGTATCGCTACTCATGCCTGCATTCTCACTCGTGAACCGTCCACAACTGCCTTCCGGCGCTGCTTCACCCGGCACACGACGCTCCCCTACCCATCCACACAGGCGTTGGCCCTGTTGTGTGAATGACACGACTTCGGCGGTACGCTTGAGCCCCGCTACATTGTCGGCGCGGAATCACTAGACCAGTGAGCTATTACGCACTCTTTCAAGGGTGGCTGCTTCTAAGCCAACCTCCTGGTTGTCTGTGCGACTCCACATCCTTTCCCACTTAGCGTACGCTTAGGGGCCTTAGTCGATGCTCTGGGCTGTTTCCCTCTCGACCATGGAGCTTATCCCCCACAGTCTCACTGCCGCGCTCTCACTTACCGGCATTCGGAGTTTGGCTAAGGTCAGTAACCCGGTAGGGCCCATCGCCTATCCAGTGCTCTACCTCCGGCAAGAAACACACGACGCTGCACCTAAATGCATTTCGGGGAGAACCAGCTATCACGGAGTTTGATTGGCCTTTCACCCCTAACCACAGGTCATCCCCCAGGTTTTCAACCCTGGTGGGTTCGGTCCTCCACGAAGTCTTACCTCCGCTTCAACCTGCCCATGGCTAGATCACTCCGCTTCGGGTCTTGAGCGTGCTACTGAAAACGCCCTGTTCGGACTCGCTTTCGCTACGGCTTCCCCACCCGGGTTAACCTCGCAACACACCGCAAACTCGCAGGCTCATTCTTCAAAAGGCACGCAGTCACGA
>NZ_JBHYVC010000035.1:0-73932 GCF_042749965.1 Streptomyces sp. NPDC059454
GACCAGCTGCGGTTCAAACGACCCGGCCCGGTCCCGCGGCACCGCGATCTCGACCGGCCCCGACTCGGTGATCACAGTCTTCGACCGGTGCCCGTTGCGGTAGTTCTCCCGGCCGCCTTCGGCCCGCTCACCGGGCTCATGGCCCAGATGGTCGGTGAGCTCGCCCTCCAGTGCGGACTCCAGCACCCGCTTCGTCAGCTGCTGCAGCAGGCCGCCCTCCCCGGTGAGCTTCACCCCACCGGCCTGAGCCCGGGCCACCAACTCGGCAACCAGCCCGTCATCCACGGCGCCCGTCCCACTCACCACGGCCTCCCCGGCCTCGATGTCACTCGCCACGTCAGTCATCAACTGTCGCTTCCAGCTCGGGAGTTACACCGCTCACCGTACAGACCCCAAGGGCGGCCAGGAGTTCCACTGCTTCGCTGATGTACCGGTAGGCGGTGGTGGTGCCGATACCGAAACCGGCCGCGAGCTGGGCGTAGGGCTGGCCGTTGCGGAGGTGGGTGAGAGTGAGCAGGGCCTGTCGGCCCGCGCTCAGGCGCCGCCATCGGGTTCCGAGAGCGTGGCGGTGTTTCCTCAGGCGGGCGGCAAGGAAGCGGAGGGCAGAGCTGGACACGTCGACGCCGGACGGGTAGACAAGCATGCGAAGCCTCTGGTGGAGACGGTTCTCTTGGTCGAAAACCCATCTACCAGGGGCTTCACCCGCCTGTCAGGCCAACTGACCAGCTGGCGCGGGAGGTTGGAAAAGGTTCACTGATTCGACATCGCCGAAGAATATCCATGGCCAAAGGCCCTGTGTGTTCTTCCTCTGGGACGGAGGCACCGATCCATGCGTTGAAGAGGACCGGTGCCTTTGTCATGCGTCCGCCCGAGGCGAGATGACGGAGGCTGTTGCCCCGCCGTAGGACACGGTGTTGACCGGCGAGCGGCTGGAGCCGCTCGCGGTCCGCCGGTCGGACGGGTCAGATGCCCATGGAGGCCATTTCGATGGGTGAGCGGTAGTTGGCCGCGGCGGTGACCACGCAGGCGCGGTACGTCCGGTTACTCTTCACGGCCAGGAAGTAGTCGCGAAGGTTTTTCCAATAATTGACCAGATAGCCGAGTCCGGGCACGAAGCCGGCCGGGCGCGGCACGAGGGCGAACGCCTCGCTGCACTTGAGGATCTCGCCGGTGGCCACTGACAGTACGTCGGCCACCTCGGCGTTCATGTTCCATCCGGCCGCCAGCTCGGGTGTCCAGATGGCACCGGCGATGGCCCGCAGCTGCTCCTGCTCCTCGGGCGTGGGGTCGCTCATCGCGATCGACTGCGCGGTCACCGGTGCGCCAGCCGCTACACCGCCGGAGGCTGCCGCAGCCGGTCCCACCATGGCCGTCGCGACCAGGATCGCCGTCAGCGTGACGGCGATCCTGGTGCCTCTGCCTCTCCTGCGTCCGCTGCCAGCGGTCATTGTGTGTTCCTCCCGTGGATGACTACCCCCGGCGCGGGGGCCGTCCGAAGGTGGCATGGCACGGACAAGGTGGTCAACGGCGACAATCACGCCACACGCCCTCATGATCCGGCCGGGACCTGAGCGCGCATCCGGCTGGCAATGACGGCTTCTGACTGAGGGTGACCTTCTGACCGGCGGCCGCCGGGTGGTCAGTCGGCCCGTATGGGAACGACGACCGTCGGCAGCGGCCCCGCCACTTCCCGCGGGTCCACCACCAGGCCGAACTCGCTCTCCGCCGCCTCCAGCGCGGCAGCCGGATCGGAGAAGTCGTAGCCCGGCTCGTCCAGGAAGAAGCCGACCCGGTCCAAGGCCCGGTTGAGCCGGTCCGGCTCCTTCCCGGACGCCGGGTCGAACCTCCACGAGGGGGGTGTGTCCAGTCAACGGCTGATCTTTGTTGTTGAGGTTCAGTGGCTGGTGGTGGGGGTGAGGCGTCCTTCGAAGGCGATCTGGAAGGCGTTCAGTGGCGCCTTCCAGCGCATCGTCCAGCGGCGCCGGCCCTTGCCGGTCGGGTCCAGGCTCATCAGCGCCATGTAGACGCACTTCAATGCGGCGGCCTCGTTCGGGAAGTGCCCGCGGGCTCGGACCGCTTTGCGGATGCGGGCGTTCACGCTCTCGATCGCGTTCGTGCTGCAGATGACCTTGCGGATCTCGACGTCGAAGGAGAGGAAGGGCACCATCTCGGCCCAGGCGTCGGACCACAGCTTGATCACGGCCGGATACTTGCTGCCCCACTTCTCTGAAAACTCCAGGAACCGCTCGGTTGCGGCGGCCTCGCTCGGCGCGGTGTAGACAGGCTTGAGATCCTTGGCGACCTTGCCCCAGCCCTGGCGGGCGCAGTAGCGGATGCTGTTGCGAATGAGGTGAACGATGCATGTCTGGACGACAGTTCGGGGCCAAACTGTCTCGACGGCGTCGGGCAGGCCCTTCAGGCCGTCGCAGATGAGCATGAGGACATCCTCAATGCCGCGATTCTTGAGCTCGGTGAAGACCTGGAGCCAGTGCTTGGCGCCCTCGCCGCCGTCCCCGGCCCAGATGCCGAGGATGTCACGGGTGCCCTCGACGGTGACGGCCATCGCGACATAGATGGGCCGATTGGCGACTTTGCCATCGCGAATCTCCACGTTGATCGCGTCCACGAAGACGACCGGATAGACGCGATCGAGCGGTCGGGCCTGCCATTCCGCCATGCCCTCCATCACCGCGTCGGTGATCGTGGAGATGGTCTGCTTGGACACCTCCGCGCCGTACACCTCGGCCAGATGAGCCGATATCTCCCCGTGCGTGAGGCCCTACGCGGACAGCGACAGCACCATTTCGTCCACGCCGGTCAGCCGGCGCTGGCGCTTCTTCACGAGCTGCGGCTCGAAGGCGCCGGCCGTGTCGCGGGGCACCTTCACCTCGACCGGGCCGACGTCGGTCAGCACGGTCTTCGAACGGGTGCCGTTCCGGGAGTTTCCGCTGTTCCGGCCTGCCGCGTCGTGCTTGTCATAGCCGACGTGATCGGTGATCTCGCCCTCCAGGGCGGACTCCAGCACCCGCTTGGTCAACTGCTGCAGCAGCCCACCCTCGCCGGTCAGCTGCAAGCCCTCGGAACGGGCTCGGTCGACCAGCATCGAGATCAACTGCTCGTCCGACACCGCCTCCGCAGCCGACTCGACGACCGGCTCCTCCACCGTTTCGTGCTCGCTGATGATCTCACTCATTTCAGGCGTCTCCTTGATCATCGGATCCGCCGTCTATTGGACACTCCCGCATGCCACCGCGCCGCCCCACCCTCGTGAGACTGCTTGAGTGGCTCAGCGCCACCGCCTACGACGCCGACGACGAGTGCGTCGCCATCGGCGAACGCCACTTCGGCAAGGAGTTCCTCGACGAGTCCGGAGAGATGCGCGCGTTCCGAGACCTGCGCCCGGCGATCTTCTCCGCCGTCCGCCCTCTTCTCGGCCACGACAACGCGGAGGTACGCGAAGCGGCTTTCGTCGCTGCGATCCCCTCGCAGAGCACCCCGTGCTCACCGCGCACCGGGCCGAGCTGGTCGGCCATGCCCGTCGTCTGCTGACCACCAGCACCGACCGCTACAACCCAGACCGCGTCCTGGACGCGATGAAGGCATGGGGTCACGACACCAGCGACCTGGAGAACGCGGACGACATCGCAACCCGCGAGCGTTACGCCCGTCTCAAGGCGGAACGTGATTCCTGGTGGGCGGCCGACGGAACAGGCGGCTACTCCGAAGACCCACCGTTCTGACTCAGGGACACGCAGTGCCTCCATGCATCCGCTGATCACCCAGCGTGGCCACGCCACACAAGCTGAGCCAGAACCCCTTGAAGTGAACGAAGCCAAACCGCAGATCAGCAGGTCGGGTGACAGGCGAGGTTGAACGCCAAGCTCAGACGGTGTCGTACGTGCGCACGTCGGAGTCCGTCTGCAACAGCGGTGCGAGTTCACCCACGATGTCCTGGGCGAACAGTGGCCACCGCTACCGACCGGGGAGCGGTGGAATTTGCGAGGAAATGACGACACAGATTGTCGTGTTTACCGTGCACGGTGGTGGCATGAACCAGGACACCACCACCCAGCACATCACTGGCGAGGCTCCGCTGACCGGCCGGATCGCACTCGTCGCCGGGGCCACACGCGGCGCCGGACGCGCGCTCGCCGTCGAACTCGGCCGGCTCGGCGCCACGGTCTACGTCACCGGCCGCACCACCCGTACGCGCGCCAGCGAAATCGGTCGGACCACGGAGACCATCGAAGAGACCGGCGAACTGGTGACGGCGGCCGGCGGCACCGGCATCGCGGTGCCCACCGACCACCTTGACGAGGACCAGGTACGCGCCCTTGTCGGACGCATCGAGCGTGAACAGGAACGGCTGGACGTCCTCGTCAACGACCTGTGGGGCGGCGAGCACCTCCTCGTCAAGTCCGTGTTCGGTAAGAAGAGCTGGGAGACGCCCCTCGCCGACGGCCTGCGCATCCTGGAACTCGGAGTCCGGTCCCACGTGATCACCGCGGCGCTGGCCCTCCCGCTCCTGGTGCGCTCCGACGCCCCGCTCCACGTCGAAGTCACCGACGGCACGGCGGCCTCCAACCGCCGTTACCGCGAGAACCTCTTCTACGACCTCGCCAAGAACGCACCGATCCGGATCGCCTTCGGCTTGGGGGAGGAACTGGCGGAGTACGGGGGCACGGCCGTCGCCGTCACACCGGGCTTCATGCGCTCGGAACAGATGCTTGCCCACTTCGGTGTGAGCGAGGAGAACTGGCGCGATGCCGTCGCCCAGGAACCGGCCTTCGCCATCGCCGAGTCACCGCACTACCTCGCCCGCGCGGTCGCCGCGCTCGCCGCAGACCCGGACCGGGCGGCCCGCTGGAACAAGAAGTCCGCCTCCAGCGCGGACCTCGCCAAGGCCTACGGCGTACGCGACGTGGACGGCAGCCAGCCCGACGCCTGGGCGTACTTCGAGGACACCCAGTACGGCGGGAAGGACGGCTCGGCGGACGACTACCGCTGACGCACCCCGAACCGGAACCGGAAACAGACGCCGCTACCGTCGAACGCCACGGAAGACAGGAACGACGGTTGTCCGAGTCCGTGGGGACGTCGCGGGTGCGGGGCACGGGACGATCGACGTGGTGGGTACCCGTACCAACAACCTGCGGAACGTTTCCCTGAGCATCCCCAAGGGACGGCTCGTCGCCTCCACCGGGGTGAGCGGCAGCGGCAAGACCTCGCTGGCCGTGGACACTCACCCTGCACAGCGAGGCCCAGCTGCGTTACTTGGAAGGTCTTTCGCCATTTGTGCGACAGTACATTACGCAGCGCAACCGGCCAAAGGTTGACCGCATCCAAGAGGTCTCGGCGCGCCCCTCGCGATCGACCAGCGCCGTGTGAACCGCAACCCCCGCTCCACGGTGGCGACGATCACCGACATCGACGGGTGTGCTGACCTATGTGGTTGGGGTTGCGGGTGGTTCGTGGTCGGGACGGGGCTGCTCCAACGGCGGGGTGGTGACGTGTGACCTCCCCAGGTCTTGTCCGCCACCGCCCCGCCGGCACCCGGACGTCTGCCACTTTGTCCAGCTGCCCGTCCTGCTGCCCCGCCTTCAGCTCCGCATACCTGTGTGGGGCGGCGGCATGGTGCCCTACCGCCCACCGGGCTTCCTCTACCGCCCACTCGACGGCTGCGCAGTGTCTGCGCATGGCGTTGGCCTGCTGTGGTGGGGGCCGTGGTCGGGGTCTTGGTGGCCGCGGTCGGGGTCTGCGCGGTGCCTGGTCGGATCCCGACCACGGTCCTGGCCATGGTGGTTAGGGGTGTCGGGTGTGCATCCAGTCGACTCTGTGGTCGGGGTCGTGGATGGGCCGCCATACGGGTGCGGTAAGGCCGTGGTGGAGGAGGTCGGTCATCGGTGCGGCAAGGACGGGAACCTCACGCAGAAAGCCGGCCAGTGCGAGGTCGCGGGCGGCGGTTCGCAGGGCGTGGATGCGGGTCTCGACGCCTGTGGGGCCGGTGCCGTCGAGGACAAACAGGAGTCGTGGGAAGAGGGGGTAGCGCTGGCGCCAGGTCTCCTGGACTGGTTCGGGGAAGGGCTGTTGCCGCTGCCGGGCCGCGGGTGCGGGCGCGTAGCTGTGGAGTCGGGCGTAGCTGCCGAGTTTGGCGGCGAGGCGTTCGGGTCCCATGGTGGCCCGGTCGACTTCGACGAACGCCCGCAGCATCACCCCACCCCCGACATCGTTCTTGTCCTCGTTGCAGCCGTCCGTGCCGGTCGTACTGCTCGTACGGTTCGCAGAGCGGTGTTGGTAGTAGAGGAGGGCGTCGGGGATGACGGCTTCGCCGCCTCCGAGGGGGTGGTGGACTTCGGGGATCCAGTCCAGAGGCTGGCACCGGCGGGCGTCTTTCAGGAACGCCAGCGCGGTCTCGGTGACGGTGAGCCCGTGTCCGACTTTCAGCCGCACCGCGGTCCGGTCGACCGCGCCCTTCGGGGGTCGCCGGCCACGCAGCTCGGGCCACTCGGAGGCGATCTGCGCCTCGTACTGGGTGGGATGCCACACCCGGGTCCGGTCACGTCCGCTGGAGTGGTGTATCGACGGCCACTCGGTGATCTCGTTGAGGCTATGCGGTGAGTTCGGTGGGCAGGACGGTGTCGTCGGTTTCTGACCCGATCGGGTGGAGCCGGGCCTTGGCAAGGAGTTCGCGGCCCATGTAGCGGCGGGCCTCGGTCCACTCGTCGTTCTGCTCGGCCAGCACCGCCCCGACCAGCCGGATGACGGCGGTGCGGTCGGGGAAGATGCCGACCACGTCGGTGCGGCGCCGGATCTCCTTGTTCAGCCGTTCCTGCGGATTGTTCGACCAGATCTGCCGCCAGATCTCCCGCGGGAAGGCCGTGAAGGCCGGCAGGTCGTGCTGGGCGGCGTCCAAGTGGGCCGCCGCCTTGGGGAACTTGGCCTCCAAAGCGTCCAGGACGTGTGCCATCTGGGCCTTCACCGCGTCGGTGTCGGGCTGTTCGAACACGGTCCGCAGCAGCGTGGCCACCCACGGCTGAGCCGACTTCGGCACCTGGCTCAGCAAGTTCCTCGCATAGTGAGTGCGACAGCGCTGCCAGGAGGCGCCGGGCAGCACCGCGCCGATCGCGTCCACCAGGCCGGCGTGGGCGTCGGAGACGACGAGCTGGACGCCGGACAGGCCGCGGGCGATCAGCGAGCGCAGGAAGGCCGGCCAGCCGGCGCCGTCCTCGGCGGTGGCCACGTCCAGGCCGAGGATCTCGCGGTGACCGTCGGCGTTGACGCCGACCGCGATCAGCGCATGCACGTTGACGATGCGGCCGCCCTCGCGGACCTTCTGTGTCAGGGCGTCGACCCAGACGAACGAGTACGGTCCGGCGTCCAGGGGCCGGTTGCGGAAGGCGGCGACCTGCTCGTCCAGGTGCTTGGCCATCGCACTGACCTGGGACTTCGACAGCTGGGTGACGCCCAGGGACTCGGCGAGCTTTTCGACTCTGCGGGTGGAGACGCCGAGCAGGTAGGCGGTGGCGACCACCGAGATCAGGGCCTGTTCGGCCCGGCGGCGGCGTTCCAGGAGCCAGTGCGGGAAGTAGCTGCCCTGCCTCAGCTTGGGAACGGCCAGCTCGACCGTGCCGGCCCGGGTGTCCCACTCCCGCGGGCGATAGCCGTTGCGGTGGTTGACGCGTTCGTCGCTGACCTGCCCGTATTCGGCGTTGCAGAGGGCGTCGGCCTCCGCGGACATGAGGGCATCGGCGAACGTTTTGATCATCGCGCGCAGCAGGTCGGGACTCGCCGCGGCGAGGTTCTCCTCGGCGAGGGCGTGCAGGGGCAGACTGTCGGGTGCGGTCATCGTGCTGATCTCCTTCGAGCTTCGACATCTCGAAGATCAGCCGGTGGCCGTTCTCATATCCGGGCCCTCACTCCGATGCCGGGCCAAACGCCCGGATCAGGTGGGAACCCGTACACCACTTCCCAGGACGCAACCCCGGGTCGCCCGGCCTGCGGCAGAGTGATCCGGTCGACCAGCCCTTCCGCGCGCAACTTGGCCAGCCGGCGCCTTGTCTGCTCGATCCGCACGCCGGGCGAGATGATCAGGTGCATCTGTTCGGTGGTGGCCATCCGGTACTGCGCTAGCACCGCCAGCGCCAGGCGATCCGTGCCGCCCGCATCCACATCCCTCATCGCCGCCCTGCTCCCGCATCCGTGGATGCGGCACCGCCTGACCCGGTGCCGCGCTTACCGATCACGGCAGCAGCCGGCCCCGACCACACCACCGACCACGCGGGCCCGACCACGGTCACGATCCGACAACACCACTCCTGACCAGGCCGACAACCCCTCCGGCATCCCCGCCGATACCGGCCCGGGGCCTGTCCGGGGCCGGCTCGCTTATGCGCAGGTCACCACACTGGTCTGGCCGTGGTCGGGAGCCCGACCTCCCCTGTACGTACCCCATGACCACCTCACCGCCAGAAGGAGGAGGGAACGGGATGGAAGGGGTAGGCGGTGTACGACTGTAGGAGCGGGGCGGCCTGTGCTCGACCACGGGCGCTGTCACGTTGGTTGATCGGGTGGATGATCTTCTGGCTGATCGTGCTGGAGGGGGTTGTCCGTGGGGGCCGTGTCGCCGTCGTACAAGGGTCACCGGTACCCGGTCGAGGTCATCTCCCACTGTGTGTGGTTGTATTTCCGCTTCCCGCTGTCCTACCGCGAGGTCTTCGCCGCAGGCGTCCCCGGCCCGGCGACACATGGCATCTCGACGAAGTCTTCATCAAGATCAACGGCGAGCAGAAGTATCTGTGGCGGGCTGTGGACCGGGACGGCAACGTCCTCGACATCCTCGTGCAGAACCGCCGCGACAGGGCCGCGGCCAGACGGTTCCTCCGCAGGCTGATGACGAAGACCCGGGCAGTGCCAAGGGTGATCGTCACCGACAAGCTCCGCTCCTGCAGCGCCGCCCACCGCGAGGTCATGCCTTGCGTCGAGCACCGCTCGCACAAGAGACTGAACAACCGGGCCGAGAACAGCCACCAGCCGACGAGGCAACGCGAACGGGTGATGAAGGGCTTCCGCTCCGTGGGCGGGGTGCAGAGGGTCCTGTCCGCGTTCAGTGGCATCTCACCCCACTTCCGGCGTCGTCGCCACCTGATGCCCGCACCTCACTACCGAGCCGAAATGACCGTCCGCTTCACCATCTGGGAGCAGATCACCGGCCTCACGGACCGACCTGCCACGGCCTGAGCACCGGCCCGGAACCCGGCCCCACCACACCTCGACACACCGTCAGACGCCCACACACCCAACAACGTGACAACGCCCGGTGAGCTGCTCACGGGTGGGACTGACGGGGATGTTGCCGGCCTCGAGATACATGACGGCGCAGGCAACGGTCAGGTCCGAGCGTTCCAGCCAACAACAGCGGCCGAGCGTATGCACCAACGCAGCCGTACGCGCGTAAGCACCGTCGTACACCGGATGCTCGAGCGTCTCCCCGCGGTGACGGGCGACAGCAGCGATCGGCACACCGTAGTCGTCCACGCCGGGATCCCGACGGCCGGCTCTCTCGGCCACCTCGAGGATCCAGGATGCGCCGATGTGCAGGATCACGCGGCGGCACCGGGCTTCAGCTGCTCGTACGGGGCATCGAGCTGCTGCTCCAGATCGTCGAGGAAGGCCCCGTGCTCGGCGACGAGCCGCTGGGCGGCCGCCGTACCAGCGGCGCGGGCACCGGTAGTGTCCTCGATGGGGCGCGTCACACCCGGCGTTCTTGAACGCCGTCCCCGTTCCCGGCCCCTTCGCCGGCCCGGTCACCGGGCCACGGGCCCGGCGCCGGGCCCGTGCTGCCCCGCGGGACGAGTTCCACCGGCAGGACCACGTGTCGCTCCCGGTACGCCTCGGGGTCGTGGATCACGCCGTGGGCCAGCTCCGCCGCCACCTCGCCCAGTCGGCGGGCCGGCTGGGCCATCGTGGACAGGTCCCACGGCTCCGCCATCGCGTGGCCGTCGAAACCGAGGATCGACATCCGCTGTGGCACCGGGACGTTGACGCCGCGCAGCACCGTCAGCAGTCTGAAGGCGATGTCGTCCGTCTCGGCGAAGATCGCCGTGGGGGGCTCCGCGAGACTCAGCAGCCGCCCCACCGCCGCGTCCAGGCTCGGCCCCTGCCAGTCGGCGACCTGGCGGACGAGGTCGTCGTCCCGTTCGATGCCCGCCTCCGCCAGGGCCGCCCGGTATCCGTCGAGGCGGGCTCGACTGCTCCAGGCGAAACCCGAGGGGTCCGCGGGCTCCAGGTAGGCGATGCGCCGGTGGCCGAGGTTGAGGAGGTAGCGGGTGCCGCGCCGGGCGGCCTCCACGTCGTCCACGTAGACGCCGGCCCTGCCCTGTTCGTGCTGGCTGACGAAGACCAGGGGCATACCCAGATCGTCCAGGCGCGCTCGTTCCTCGGGGGAGAGCGCGAAGCTGACGACGAGCAGGGCGTCGGCGTTGCGGCGGGCCGGCAGCCGGTCGAAGAACTGGGCGCGCTGCTCTGCGGTGGTGACGCTGTAGACCAGCATGTCCAGGCCGGCCGCGTTGAGCGCGGGTGCCATGCCGGCGAGCACGGCGCCGAGGAACCAGGCGTCGAGGTTGGGTACGAGCACGGCGACCCGGCCCGTGCGCCCCGTGACCAGGCTGGACGCGCTGCGGGAGATCGCGAACGACAGCTCGCGCGCCGCCTCTTCCACGCGTGCCCGGGTCTCGGGGGATACCGTCGACAGACCGCGCAGGGTGCGCGAGACGGTCGAGGGCGAGACTCCGGCCCTCTGGGCGACATCCGCCAGTGTGGCGCCCTTCGCAACGGCTTCACCGACCATGTGCGGGACGCTAACACAACGGCCGCCTCACCAGGCCAGAGGCGATGACAGCGCTGTCATTTCAATCCCTCCATAACTCCGACCGACCGCGACCATTGACACCCCATACGGCGCTCCTTACGGTGACAGCGCTGTCATCAGGCAGTCCCAGAAGGGAGGAGTACGCCATGTCCCTGAACCGCAGAACACTGCTGGCCGGCGCCCTGAGCGCCGCCGCGGCGGGTTCGCTGGCCGGATGCGGAGGAAAGGACCTCGACGACCTGCTGGCGCAGGCCGCGACCGTTCCCCGGAGGCCGGCCAGGCTGACCTGGTGGGTCTCCGAGATCCCCTCCCGGCGGGGCTCCGTCGTCGCGGATCTGATCATCCGTGCCTTCGAGCGGCGGCATCCCCGTATCCGCGTCTCGAAGATCAACGCACTGTCCACCTCGGACGGCAACCGCAGCGCCATCGCCACCCAGCTCGCCGGCGGCTCCCCCCAGCCCGACGTGTACCTGGGCGACACGACGTGGCCCGCGCAGTTCGGTCACTCCGCGCTCGCGCTGCCGGTGGAGAAGCTGCTCCCGAGCGGCTTCTGGGACGCCTACCCGGCGGCCCTGCGCACCAGCTCCACGTACCGGGGCACGGCCTACGCGGTGCCGTTCTTCACCGACAGCACCTACCTCTTCTACCGCAAGGACCTTCTCGCCAAGCACGGGCTGCGCGTGCCCCGCAGCTGGGAGGAGCTGCTGCGCACCTCCCGCGCGGTGCAGCAGGCCGGTGACGTCCAGGCCGGGTTCCTGTGGCAGGCGGCGGTGACCGAGTCGCTGACGGCCAACGTCACCGAGTTCCTCGCCGACGCGGGCGCCACCGTCCTGGACGGGCGGGGCAGGGCCGTACTGGGCGGCGCCGAGGCGGAGCGGGCCTTCTCGCTGATGGCCGAGTTCACCGCCCGCGGGGTCACGCCCCGCACCGTGACCACGTACGAGGAGTCGGACGCGCAGGACGCCTTCGTCAACGGGCGCGGGCTGTTCCTGCGCAACTGGTCGTACGCCTGGGTCAACGCGAGCACCCCCGGGGTCTCCCGGGTCGCGGGGAAGATCGGGGCAGTGCCGCGTCCGGGCTTCGAGGGCACCGGCCGTTCCGGCGTCTCCTGCGCCGGCGGCTGGAGCAATTTCGTCAACCCCAGTTCCCAGGAGCTGGGCGCCGCCATGGAGTTCGCCCGGTTCTGCGCCGGGGACGAGGTGCAGCGCCTGCTCGCCCGGGAAGCCGGGGTCATCCCCGCGATGACCTCCGTGCTCGGCAGCCCGGAGGCGCGCGCCGCCGGCGACCCGGCCGTCCTGCGCGCCGCCGACCTGCGACTCGTCGCCCGGCCCGTGCAGACCCCGTACTACCCGCAGGTCAGCAAGGCGCTGTACACCCCGGCGAACGCGGTCGTGCGCGGCAGCCTCTCCCCCGCGGACGGTGTCCGCGCCGCACGCGAGGGGCTGCGCACGGCCCTGGAAGGAAAAGCGCTGTGAGTTCCGTACTGCACAAGAAGACGGCGGGGACGCCGTCGCAAGGCGAGGGTGGCGGTGCGCGCGCCGGGACCCCGCGGAAGTCCCCGGGCGCGCCCCCGGGCTCCACCGCCCGCCGTCGCGCCCGCGCCGGGTGGCTGTTCGCCTCCCCCGCCCTCCTGGTCATCGCCGCGGTGACGGTCTTCCCCGTCGTCTTCTCGCTGGTGCTGTCGTTCTGCGAGGTCCGGCTCGAGTACGGCGGCCTGCGGTTCGGCTCGCCCACCCTCGCTCACTACGAGGCGCTCCTGACGCACCCCGAGTGGTACCGGGCCCTGGCGTTCACGCTGGGCTTCACCATCGTCTCGGTCTCCATCGAGCTGGTCCTCGGCACGCTCACGGCGCTCGTCCTGGAGCGGCTCGGCGCCGGCCGGGGCTGGATCCTCGCCCTGCTTCTGCTGCCCTGGGCCCTGATCAACGTGATCGCCGCCCAGCTGTGGTCGTACCTGTTCAACGGCACCTACGGCGCGGTGAGCTGGCTGTGCGAGCAGATGTTCGGCACCCAGCCCGACATCCTCGGGCAGCCGGTGCCCGCCATGGCCGCGATGGTCGCCGTCGACGTGTGGAAGACGACGCCGTTCGTCGCCATCGTCGTCCTCGCCGGTCTGATGCTCATCCCGGGCGACGTCTACGAAGCCGCCGAGATCGACGGCGCGAGCGCGTGGACCACCTTCTGGAAGGTCACGCTGCCGCAACTGCGGCCCATCGTCGCCATCGCGGTCCTCTTCCGCATCCTCCAGGCGTTCGGGATCTTCGACCTGCCGTTCGTACTGACCCAGGGCGGCCCGGGCACGGCCACCCAGTCGGTGGCCATCCTCGGGTACCGGATCCTCTTCCAGAACCTCGACTTCGGAGGCGGCGCCGCCGTCGCGGTCACCACCGCCGTCATCGTCCTGGGCTGCTGCCTGCTGTTCCTGCGCGTCTTCCGCGCCCAAGTCGACGAAGGGGGCCGGGCATGAGCCGCCGCGTCCCGCGCACCGGAGTGCGCCGCTACGTCAACGCCGTCAACCTCGGCGGGCTGCTGATCGCCGTCTGCGCCACCCTGCCCCTGCTCTGGATGGCGTCCGCCTCCCTGAAGGGGCCCGGCGAGATCAGCGCGACGCCGCCCACCCTGCTGCCGAAGGACCCCACGCTCAGCAACTACGAGACCGCCTTCGAGCGCAACGGGATCGGCCACTACTTCCTCAACAGCGTGGTCGTGGCCAGTCTCTCCACGGTGCTGATCCTGTCCCTGGCGTTCTTCGCCGGATACGCCCTCGCCCGGCTGCCGCTGCGCGGGCGCGGTGCGGTCATGACGGCGCTGCTGATGCTGTCGGTCTTCCCGCCGATCGCCCTGCTCGTACCGCTGTTCCTGATGGAACGCCAGGCCGGGCTGCTCAACAGCTATCCGGGCCTGATCATCCCGTACGTGGCGCTGAACCTGCCGTTCGCGATCTGGATCATGCGCAACTACCTCAGCGGCATTCCGGGCGAGCTGGAGGAGGCCGCCGTCGTCGACGGCGCCGGCCCGCTGCGCACCGCCCTGACGGTGATCCTGCCGCTGGCCCGGCCGGGGCTGTTCACGGCCGGCGTGTTCTCCTTCACCGCGACCTGGTCGGAATTCCTGCTCGCCCTCACGTTCAACGGCTCCGACGACCGGCGCACCGTGTCCGTCGGCATCGCGCTGTTCACCAGTCAGTACCAGGTCCCCTACGGGGTGATCTTCGCCGGTGCGATGGTGGCCACCGTGCCGATCGCGCTCCTGGTGCTGATCTTCCGCCGGTCGGTCGTCTCCGGCATGACCACCGGCGCCGTGAAGGGCTGAGCGGCCCCGCACGAAGCCCCCTTCCCGGTGACGGCCGCCTCCGGCCGTTCCCGCCGCCTGTCCGCACACCCGCACCCCACCCTGGGCACGCGCCCGAGAGGTTCACAGATGCCCCACCACGACTCCCCCGCCCCCTCCCCGCACGCCGCGGACTGGTGGCGGCAGGCCGTCGTCTACCAGGTCTACCCCCGCAGTTTCGCCGACTCCGACGGCGACGGCATCGGTGACATCCCCGGCGTCACCTCCCGCCTGCCCTACCTCGCCGACCTCGGCGTCGACGCCGTCTGGCTGAGCCCGTTCTATCCCTCGCAGCTCGCCGACGGCGGCTACGACGTCGCCGACTACCGCGACGTCGACCCCCGGCTCGGCACCCTCGACGACTTCGACGAGATGGTCGCCGCGGCCGACCGGCTCGGCCTGAAGATCATGGTCGACATCGTCCCCAACCACTCCTCCGACCAGCACGTCTGGTTCCAGGAGGCGCTCGCGGCCGCGCCCGGCTCGGCCGCCCGCGAGCGCTACGTCTTCCGCGACGGCCGGGGCGAGAACGGTGAACTGCCCCCCACCGACTGGCCGTCCAGCTTCGGCGGCCCCGCCTGGACCCGGGTGCCGGACGGCCAGTGGTACCTGCACCTCTACGCCCCCCAGCAGCCCGACTTCAACTGGGACAACCCCGAGGTCCGCGAGGACTTCCACGACACCCTGCGCTTCTGGTCGGACCGGGGCGTCGCCGGTTTCCGGGTCGACGTCGCCCACGGCCTCGCCAAGGACCTGCGCGCGCCGCTGCGCGACCTCGGCGAGCAGCGGAGTTACCAGCCCGACGCCCTTCCGGCCGACGGCAGCCATCCGCTGTGGGACCGCGACGCGGTGCACGAGATCTACCGCGGCTGGCGGCAGGTCTTCGACGCCTACGACCCGCCGCGCTTCGCCGTCGCCGAGGCCTGGGTGCGTGCCTCGCGGCGCACGGCCTACGCCTCCGCCGCCGGGCTGGGGCAGGCGTTCAACTTCGATTTCCTCGGCGCACGGCTCGACGCCGCCGAGTTGCACACCCTCATCGACGGCGCGCTCGCCGACGCCCGCGCCGCGAGAGCCACCAGCACCTGGGTGCTCTCCAACCACGACGTGGTCCGTCATGTCTCGCGCTACGCCCTGCCAGGCGACTGCACCAAGCGCGACATCGAGGCGTGGCTGCTCACCGACGGCCGGGAACCGGCCCCGGACCTGGCGACGGGTGTGCGCAAGGCGCGCGCCGCGGCGCTGCTGATGCTGGCACTGCCCGGGTCCGCGTACGTCTACCAGGGCGAGGAGCTGGGTCTGCCCGAGGTCGCCGACCTGGACCGCGCGGACCTGCGGGACCCGATGTGGGTACGCGGCGGCGGACGCGTCAAGGGCCGCGACGGCTGCCGGGTGCCGCTGCCGTGGACCCGTGAGGGGGCGACCTTCGGGTTCGGCCCCGGCGGCTCGTGGCTGCCGCAGCCGGCCGAATGGGGCCGGTACGCGGCGGACGTGCAGAGCGGTGACAAGGAATCGTTCCTGGAGCTGTACCGCGAGGCCCTGCGGCTGCGCCGCACCCTGGTCGCCGACGAGGCGCTGGAGTGGGTCGGCTCGCGGGAGCAGACCCGTCGAGGGCTGCTGCACTTCGCCCGCGCCGGCGGCTGGCACACCGTCAGCAACCTGTCGGACGAGCCCGTCGCGCTGCCGCGGGGGGAGGTCCTTCTCGCCTCCGGCCCGCTGACCGGTGACGAACTGCCGCCGTGGACCTCCGTCTGGCTGCGCACCGGATCCGCGTCCGGCCGCTGAGGAGCGGTGGCCGGCCCCTCGTGTCGTGGGGCCGGCCGGTGGTGCCGTCCGGCCGGACGTCGGGAGACGTACGGCCGGACATCGGGGGAACGTACGGGGCCGGACGTCGAGGGACGGACGGCCGGACGTCGTGGAACGGACGGGGCCGGTCGTCGGGGAACGTACGGCCCGACGGCAGCGGTCGTTCAGGCAGTCACCGCGCGGCCGGCCGGCTCAGGGGCGGGCCCCGCGACGCCAGCGCTCGGGGTCGATCCGGCCCTCGTACAGGGGGAGTTCGAGTGGCGGCTGGTCGTCCGCGAACGGGTCCCACACCCGGGTGAGGCCCGCGGTTCCCCGCGTGCGCACCCGGCGGGCCTCGGCGAGGTCGAGCACGTCCGTCAGGATCTCTTCCGGGCCCGGCCCGGCTGCGGCGCGCGTGTGCCCCTCGGGGTCCACGACGAGGCTGCGCCCGACACCGTCCGGCGCCGCCGCGTTGAGGCTGGCCATGAACACCTGGTTCACGATCGCGTTGGCCTGCGCGAGCACGACTTCCTGGGCGCGGTCGACGGTGGGCGTGCGCACCAGGTTCAGTACGAGGTCGGCGCCCTGCCACGCCAGGTGGCGGGTGATTTCGGGGAACCAGGCGTCGTAGCAGATCGTCAGGCCCACGCGTCCGTGGTCCTCCATGTCGAAGACCACGAAGCCGCTGCCGGACGCGGTGGTCTCGTAGGGCCGCCACGGGAAGATCTTGCGGTACTCCGCGACCCGTTCGCCCGCGGGCGAGTAGACGGGGGCCGTGTTGTAGATCCTGCCGTCCTCGCCCTGTTCGTAGACGCTGCCGGGCACGAGCCAGATGCCCAGTTCGCGAGCGAGGGCCGCCAGTCGGGTGCCGCGGGGTCCATTGAGCGGCTGGGCCGCCTCGGTCATGACCGTCTCGGGATCCTCGCCGGGCTGGTGACCGCACAGGTGCAGTTCCGGATAGGCGAGCAGCCGGATTCCGGGATGCGCCTCGGTGACGCGGCGTACGTCCGCGGCGAACGCGTCCGGGTCGTCGGCGGCGTGATGCCGTGCGGCCGTCTGGACGAGGCCGATCGGCAGGGGGATCGTCATCGCAGGGGCAACCTTCCGCGCAGGGTGGTCTCCGGGGGCGCGGACGAGCCAATCATCGCGCCTTCCACGGGACAAGATCCCTTCCTCCAGTGGCATCCACAGGACGACCCAGTGGATCCGCACCGGCGTCCGTCCCGGCGGTCGCGCCGGAACCCCGTGGTAGAACGAGGATCACCGCGTGCGCGACGCGGACTCACCGACTCGACAGGACAGGCGAACGGATGACCCTCAACCAGCTGAGGGCCTTCGTCGAGGCGGAGCGGCTCGGGTCGTTCACCGCAGCGGCGCGGGCCATGGACATCGCCCAGGCGTCGGCCTCCGAACTGGTGCGGCGGCTCGAGTCGGAACTGGACGCCGAACTGTTCGCGCGCGGCAGCCGCACCCTGACCCTGACCTCGGCCGGCCAGGAGCTGCTGCCGTACGCCCGGCAGGCGGTGGAGGCTGCCGAGAGCGGGACGCGGGCGGTGCGCTCCCTGGGCTCGCTGGGCGGGGGGACCGCCACGTTCGGTGTGCTCCGCAACGCGGACTACTACCTCCTGTCCAACCTCGTGCAGATGTTCCACGCCCGGTATCCGTCCGTCCGGGTCCGGCTCGTGGGGCAGAACTCGGCCGAGACCGCGGCGGCCGTGGCCGCGGGACGGATCGAGGCGGGCCTGGTCGTCCTGCCGATCGACGACGAGGAGCTGGTGGTGACCCCGCTGTTGCGCGACGAGGTGTTCTTCGTCAGCGCGAGCGAGGAACGAACCCGCGCACCGATGACGATGGAGGCCTTCGCCCGGGCACCCCTGGTCCTCTACGACGCCCATTACGGGTGGCAGGACCCCACCCGGCGGCAGCTCGCGGAGCGGGCCCAGTTCGCCGGGGTCGGCATCGAGCCGCTGATCGAGCTGGAGCACGTCGAGGCCGCGCTGGGCCTGGTGGCCGCCGGGGTGGGCGACACGATCGCCAGCCGGGCGGTGATCGCCGGCCCGGCGTTCCCCGCGGGGCTGCGCACCACCCCGTTTGCCGAGCCCCTCTACGACACGATCGCCCTGGTCAGACGGCGGGGGCATCCGCTGTCGCGGGCCACGAGGGAGCTCGCCCGGCTCGCCGAGGACACCTTGCGCGAACTCCGTACCGACCTCGGCCTCTGATCGGCCGCGCGCACGGGGCCTGGACGCACGCCCAGAGGGTCAGGGAAACCCTGTGGTTCGGACAGGAACGGCCCCTCTGGTCCTGTGGCGGCGCGGCGTCTAGCGTCCTTTGCCATGCAGATCACGCATGACGAAGCACAGGCCCTCCCCCCGTTCCAGTGGCTCAAGAAGCCGTCCGTGGACGGTCCCCCCGCCCAGCGCGACCCCAAGGTGGTCGAGCGGGTCTCGCAGATGCTGAAGGAGATCGAGCGCAAGGGCATGGACGCGGTGCGCGCCTACGCCCAGGAGCTGGACGGCTGGTCCGGCGACCTGGAGATCGGGACGGCCGAGCTGAAGAAGTCGGGTGACGCCCTGCCCCCGGACGTCCGCACCGCTCTGGAGATGGGCTACGAGCGCACCCACCGGTTCGCCGCCGCGCAGCGCGAGCACCTGACGGACTTCGAGGTCGAGGTGGCTCCCGGTGTCGTCGGCGGCCAGCGCTACGTTCCCGTCTCCCGCGTCGGCGCGTATCTGCCGGCCGGTCGTTTCCCGCTGCTCGCCAGCGCCTTCATGACGGTGAACGTGGCGAAGACCGCCGGGGTACCCACGGTGCTGGCGTGCACTCCCCCGTCGGGTGAGCACGGCGCGCATCCCGCCGTGCTGTACGGCGCCCATCTGTCGCGCGCCGATCGGGTGTTCGCACTCGGTGGTGTCCAGGCGCTCGGAGCGATGGCCTTCGGTCTGCTCGGCGAGGCCCCGGTCGACATGCTGGTCGGCGCGGGCAACGCGTTCGTCACCGAGGCGAAGCGGCAGCTGTTCGGCCGGGTCGGCATCGACCTGCTGGCCGGCCCCTCCGAGGTAGCCGTCATCGCCGACGACAGCGCCGACCCGGTGTGGGTCGCGGCGGACCTGCTGGGCCAGGCCGAGCACGGCCCCAACTCGCCCGCCGCCCTGATCACCACATCCGAGCAGCAGGGGCGTGCCGTGATCGCGGAGATCGAACGCCAGCTGGAGTCCCTGACCACCCGGGACATCGCCGGCCCGGCGTGGCGCGACTTCGGTTCCGTCGTCGTGGTGGGTGACCGGGCCGACGCCGTCGCCGTGGCCGACGTGATCGCTCCCGAACACCTGGAGATCCAGACCGAGGACGACGAGTACTACCTGGAGAACCTCTCCAACTACGGCTCGCTGTTCATCGGGTCGTGGTCGACGGTCGCATACTCCGACAAGGGCATCGCCGGCACCAACCACGTGCTGCCCACGGGCAAGGCCGCCCGGTACAACGCGGGGCTCTCCGTCTCCCGGTTCCTGAAGCCGCTGACGTACCAGCGCGCCTCGCGGGAGGGGACCGCGTCCCTGGCTCCCGCCGTCGAGCGCATCTCGGCGTTCGAAGGGCTGGCGGCCCACGGCGCCACCGCGACGCTCCGCATCGACCGGGTCGGGCGGACGTCCGGCGCGTTCGACGGCATTCCGGCCGCTCTGCGCGACCAGCTCTGATCCCCGCTCGTGCCGGCGCGTCGCGTGTGCCGGCACGGCCGGTGCGCCCGGCCCACCACGCCCCTGGCCGGGCAACGCGGTCGTGGCCTCCACCGTCAGCGGCGTCGCCGGGGTGATCGCCGGCCGTCCGCCGCCGGACGTCTTCTCGTACCTCATGGCCTCCAGCGGCTCGATCGCCCCGATGACGAGCGGGTGGACCGGCGGCGGTGACGGCTCAGCGGGCGCGGGCGTGAGTGGCGCGGGGGACGAACTCGGTCGGCAGCACCAGGCGTTCACCGGCGGGGTCGACGTCCTTGGCGATCCGCCGGACCAGCAGGCGCGCCGCCTGGCGCGACAGCTCACGCAGGTCGTGCCGGACGGTGGTGAGCCTGAACACCTCCCAGGAGGCCATCGGAAGGTCGTCGAAGCCGATGACGGTGAGGTCGTCGGGGACCTTGACGCCGGCCGCGAGGGCCGCGTTCAGGACACCGATGGCGACGACGTCGTTGCCGCAGAACACCGCGGTGGGTGCCTCGTCCGCCGCGAGCAGGGCGGGCAGCGCCCGGTAGCCGGTGTCGTACTCGAACGCTCCGCGCACCACGCGGCTTTCCGGCAGCCCCACGCCCGCCTCGGCGAGGGCCAGCCGGAAGCCCAGTTCGCGCTCGCGCCCCGTGGTGGTGTTGGCCGCGCCGAAGACCCCGGCGATGCGCCGGTGCCCGAGGGCCACGAGTTCTCGGGCGACGAGCCGCCCGCCGCCCTCGTTGTCGACGACGGAGGCGAAGTCTCCGGCGCGGCCGGTGTCGCGGTTGAGGAAGACGTAGGGCATGCCTCGTCGCTCCAGCTGGGCCGGCAGCCGGGAGTCGGTGGTGGCTGTGGCGAGCACGACGCCGTCCATCGACTGGTCGAGCAGCTTCTCCTCGGCGACCGCCTCGTCGGACCGCTCGGTGATCAGCATCATCCGGTAGCCGAGGCTGCTCAGTTCGTCGTGGAGCGGGGCGATGACATGCGGGTAGAACGGGTTCGTCAGGTCGGTGACGATGACGCCGACCCGCCGTGTGGCGCGCGTCGAGAGGGTGCGTCCGGCCTCGCTCGGCACGTAGTTCAGCGCCTGGGCGGCCCGCTTGACCTTCTCGCGGGTGGCCTGGGACACGCGGGGGTCGTCGCGCAGCGCCCGGGAGACCGTGGGCTGCGAGACACCTGCCAGCCTGGCCACGTCGTGACTGGTGATGCCCATCGGCTCTCTCCTCGTTACCACCGGCGCCGCCCGGTGGCGCCCCCGAGCCAGTATACGTATGTCAATATCACGGCCCGCGCCTCGCCGGCCGGGCCTGCCGAGCCCTGCGACACGGGACTCGACCACAACTGTCTCGGCCCTCCCTCTTGACATCCTGCCCTCCGGAGCCTGTCATGGAATGCATACGTATTCACGAGTGAAGGAGCAGTCATGCCCGATGTCGTCGTGTCCCCCGCCGAGCTGGCCCGCCGCACGGTGCGCCGCAGCGATTTCGTCTCCTGCAACCAGGCCTTCATCGACTGCCGTACGCCCGGTTCGGACCGCAAGGAGAACTACGCGATGATCGGGCCGGGCGTCTCACAGTCCGCCGACCAGCACGTCAACCTGCGGCTGCCGCACGGCTACAACATCGGCGCCGCCGCCATGCCGCACGGCATCACCAACAACCTGCACCTGCACTACACGGCCGAGGTGTTCATCTGCACCGAGGGCGAGTACCTGCTGCGCTGGGGCGCCGACGGCACGGAGGGCGAACTCACGCTCAAAGCCGGTGACATCGCGTCCATCCCGACCTGGATCTTCCGCGGATTCACCAACACCGGCCCGGACGACGGCTGGCTGTTCACGGTGCTGGGCATGGACGACACCGGCGGCATCATCTGGGGCCCGTCCGTCCTGCGGGAGGCGCGGAAGCACGGCCTGTACCTCACCGCCGACAACGAGCTCGTCGACACCGTCGCCGGCGACACCGTCCCGCCGGAGTCCGAGCTCGTCAGCCCCCTGGCCCAGGAACACCTCGACCGGCTGCGCCGCTACACCCCCGACGAGATGAAGCGGCGCATCGCCGCCGCGGACGAGCTGGTCTTCTCCGACCACCCCTTCCTCGACAGCACCCTGCCCGGCGGCGGCGCCCGTCTGAGCTGCGTCATCGGCTACGGCATGACCGAGGACCCGCACCAGGAGCCCCGCGTGTTCAACCCGCACGGGCACAACGTCGCCTGGCTCCGCGCCGACCCCGGGCAGGGCGTCTCGGCGCACCGCCAGCACGAGACCCAGACCCTGATCGTGAAGGACGGTCTGTGGGAGGTCACCCTCAACCGCACCGACCCCGTCCCGGTGCGTCTCGGCCCGCGCGACATGCTCTCCGTCCCCCAGGACGCCTGGCGCACCGTGCGCAACGTCGGCGACGAGCGCGGCGACCTCCTCGTGGTCAACTCCGGTGACGGACGGGTCCGTCTGGAGTGGGACGAGGAGGTGCGCAAGAGCGCGGCGGACGCGGGCGTGGGCATCGACCACAACGGGTACGTCGCCCCGTACGCGCTGCTGCCCCGCTCCGCGCGCTCCTGGTGACCGGCATGGCGCACGAGGACACGGCCGGTCCACTTCCGCTCGTCGTCGTGCCCGGGATGCTCTGCGACGCGAGCCTGTGGGGCGACGTCGACTTCCCCGAAGGCCACGACGTCCACCACATCCCGTTGCGGCGTGCGGACATCGGGGCGCTCGCCGAGGACGTGCTCGCCGCGGTTGTGGGCCCGTTCGTGCTCGTCGGGCTCAGTCTGGGGGCCATCGTCGGCTTCGAGGCGCTGCGCCGTGCGCCCGAGCGCATCGCGGGCCTGTGCGTGATGGCGACCAACGCCGGAGCACCGCGTCCCGAGCAGTACGCGGCCTGGCGGGCGATGGACGAGCTGATCGCGGCCGGCCGGTTCGGGGACGTCGTCGAGCGGACGCTGCCGGACATGTTCCCCGACCGTTGCCCCACACCCGAGGCCGCGCGGCGCTACCGCGACATGGCGCACGCCGTGGGCGCCACCGCCGCCCGCGCCCAGCTCGCCGCGCAGGCGACCCGCGCGGACGCGTCCGGTGCGCTGCGGACGGCCCGCTGCCCCACCGTGGTCCTGGCCGGGGCGCGGGACACGCTGTGCCCGCCCGCCTTCCACCGGGCGATCGCGGACGCGGTCCCCGGAGCGGCCCTGACGCTGCTGCCCGGCGCGGGTCACCTGCTGCCGTGGCAAGAGCCCCAGGCGGTGACGGCGGCGCTGCGCGAACTGGTCGCGGCCGCCACTCGTACGACACCTGCCACCGCCGCCCCGTAACGCCTCCCCGGACCCCCCGCACCGTCAACCCCAGTGGAAGAGAGCCGTCATGCCCCGACACCTCAAGTCCCCCGTGCCCGCCGCGCAAGTGACCGCGGCCCGGGCGGACGTCGCCGAGCGCGTCCGCGTCATCCTCGACGACATCCGCGAGCGCGGCGACGACGCGGTCCGCCGGTACTCCGAGAAGTTCGACAACTGGAGCCCCGAGTCGTTCCGGCTGGCTCCCGAGGAGATCCAGCGGATCGTCTCCCAGGTGCCCGACACGGTCCTGGACGACATCCGCTTCGTGCAGCAGCAGGTCCGCACGTTCGCCCAGGCCCAGCGGGACGCGCTGGGTGACGTCGAGATCGAGACGCTGCCCGGCGTCCACCTGGGCCACCGGCACGTCCCCGTGTCCGGCGCCGGCGCGTACGTGCCCGGCGGCCGCTACCCGCTGACCGCGTCGGCCCACATGACGATCGTGACCGCGAAGGTGGCGGGTGTCCCCCGAGTCGCCGCCTGCACCCCGCCCATCCGCGGCGAGATCCCCGCCGCGACGGTCGCGGCGATGCACCTCGCGGGCGCCGACGAGATCTACCTGCTGGGCGGAGTCCAGGCCGTCGCGGCGCTGGCCGTGGGAACCGAGACCATCGGGCGCGTCCCGATGCTCGCGGGCCCGGGCAACGCGTACGTGGCGGAGGCCAAGCGGCAGCTGTTCGGCGAGGTCGGCATCGACCTGTTCGCCGGACCGACCGAGATCCTGGTGATCGCCGACGAGCACGCGGACCCGTTCGTGGTGGCCGTCGACCTGCTGTCGCAGGCGGAGCACGGCCCGGACTCCCCCGCCGTGCTGGTCACCACGTCCGAGGAGCTGGGCCGCGAGGTCGAGCGGCACATCGAGCGCCTGCTGCCCTCCATGCCCACCCGGGACTTCGCCGCACCGGCCTGGCGCGACCACGGCGAGATCGTGGTGGCCGGCACCCTCGACGAGGCCTTCGAGATCGCCGACTCCTACGCCAGCGAGCACGTGGAGGTGCTGACCGAGAACCCGCGCCAGGCCCTGGACAAGATGCGCGACTACGGTGCGCTCTTCCTCGGCGAAGGCACCTGCGTCTCCTACGGCGACAAGGTCATCGGCACCAACCACGTCCTGCCCACCCGTGGCGCCGCCCGCTACACCGGTGGCCTGTGGGTCGGCAAGTACCTCAAGACGGTGACGTACCAGGAGGTCACCGACACCGCGTCCTCCGCGCTGCTCGGCGAGGTGTGCGGCCGGGCCGCGCGCGTCGAGCTCTTCGAAGGCCACGCCCGCTCCGGTGACGTCCGCGCCGCCAAGTACGGCAGGGGCACCCTGCCGTGGAACGAGGAGGGCGTCGCATGAGCGGCCTCCCCGCACCGCTGGCCGGCCGCACCGCACTCGTCACCGGGGGAGGCAGCGGCCTCGGCCGGGCCATCACCAGGTCCCTGCTCTCCGACGGGGCCCGGGTGGTGATCACGGGCCGCGACGCGACCACGCTCGAGGAGACCGCGTCCCGGCTCGGTCCGCACGTCTCGTACCGGGTCTGCGACGTCTCCCGCCCCGACGACGTCGAGGAGCTCGCCCGGAGCCTGGCCGGTGAGGAGATATCGATCCTGGTCAACAACGCCGGGATCGCCGGCCCGGTGGCGCCGCTGACCGAGATCACCCCGCGCGACTGGGACGAGGTCTTCGACATCAACGTGCGCGGGGTGTTCCTGATGTGCCGGGCCTTCCTGCCCGCCATGACCGGGCGCGGCGCGGGCGACGTCGTCAACATCGCCTCGGTGTCGGGCAAGCGTCCGCTCCTGCGGCGCACCCCGTACTGCGCGTCGAAGATGGCGGTCATCGGTCTCACGGCCACGCTGGCCGGCGAGGTCGGGCCGCTGGGCGTCACGGTCAACTCCCTGTCCCCCGGGCCCGTCTCGGGGCCGCGCATGGAGCGCAACTTCCGCCTGGAGGCGGAGCGCACCGGCAGCACCTACGAGCAGGCCGAGCAGGCGTTCGTCGCACGCTCCGCCCTGGGGCGGATGGTCACCGAGGACGAGGTGGGCGAGGCCGTCAGCGCGATGCTGCGCATGCGCGGACTGTGCGGGGCCGACATCGACCTCTCCGCGGGAATGGTGGCCCGATGACGGCACACGGCGCACCGCACCGCGGCCTCAAACAGCGGCTGGCGGACGGCGAGCAGTTGCGGGGCGCCCTGCTGCGGCTCCCCTCGGAGACGCTGGTGGAGATGGCGGGGGTCGCGGGATTCGACTTCGTCGTCATCGACTGCGAGCACGGGCCGGCCGACACGGCGCTGCTCCAGCAGCACGTCACGGCCGCGGCGGCGCACGGGATCGACGTCCTGGTCCGCGTGGGCTCGGCCGAGCCGGCGCTCGCGCTGCGCTGCCTCGACGTGGGCGCCGCCGGGCTGATCCACCCCCACGTGGACAGCCGCGAGGATGCCCGGCGGGCGGTGGAGGCCAGCCATTACCCGCCGTGGGGAAAGCGGGGTTTCGCCACCTACAGCAGAGCGGGCCGGTTCGGCACGGTCACGGCGGCCGACCATGTGGCGGCGTCCCGCGAGACCCTGGTCGTGACCATGGTCGAGACGCGACGCGCCTGCGACAACGCCGAGGAGATCGCCGGCACCGAGGGGGTGGACGCGGTCCTCGTGGGCCCCGCCGACCTGGCCGCGGACTGCGGTTTCCCGGAGCCCGGCGTCGTCGACGGGCTGATCGCCCGGACGCACGACGCCGCGCGGGCCCACAAGCGCGCGGTCATGACGATCGTGCCGAGCCTCGACGCCGCCCGGGCCGCCGAGCGCCAGGGCTTCCAGCTGATCGTCTACAACATGGCGCACGTGCTCATGGACACCCTGCGCTCCCTGGCCGCGCCCGGGACGACGGGCGCGACCGCAGACCCCGTCTGACGGCCGGGGGCGGGCCGCCCGCACCGGCGGACCCGCCCGGCGGCGGGGGGCGTCCCGCACCCTGCGTGACGCGCGCCGAGCTCTCGGCTGCCGTCTTCCGGGGTTGTCGAATCCTCCGGCGCGAACCCTTGACGCCCTACATCCGGATCCTTAGCGTTCCCGACCAGTTCATACGTATGTACTACCCATCCCCCCTCCCGCGCGATCGGAGAACCCATGTCCGCCGCAGCGCCACCCAGCCAAGCCGTCGACTCCCCCCAGGTCGACCCGCACAAGCGGAAGGCGATACGCCGAGCCATCGGCGCGGGCAGTATCGGCAACTTCGTCGAGCAGTTCGACTACGGCCTGTACGGCTACATGGCACCCATCATGGCCCCGGCGTTCTTTCCCGAGAGCGACAGGACCGTGGCGGTGCTGGGCACGTACGCCATCATCGCCATCGCCTGCCTGTTCCGCCCGCTCGGCGGCACCCTCGTGGGCCGCTGGGGCGACCGGGTCGGCCGCAAGAGGACGCTGCTGTGGACCATCGTGGCCATGGGCGTGACCACCGGCCTGATCGGGATGCTGCCCACGTACCAGCAGATCGGCATCGGTGCGCCGATCCTGCTCCTGCTGCTCCGCGTCGTCCAGGGCGCGGTCTCGGGCGGCGAGTACGTCGGGGCCGTCGCGTTCATCGTGGAGTGGGCGGAGCCGAACCGGCGGGCCTACTACACGTCGTACGCCTCCAACAGCTGCTTCGTCGGCATCCTGGCGGGTGCCGGTACGGCGGCCCTGACCAGCTGGGTGTTCGAGGGCCAGGCCCTGGACTCGTACGGCTGGCGCCTCCCGTTCCTGCTGGCGGTCCCGCTCAGCCTGGTCGGGATGTGGCTGCGTCGTCACATCGAGGAGACCCCGGAGTTCGTGCGCGCGACCGAGGAGGGTGCGGACGTCGTCGAGGCGCCGATCCGTGAGGCGCTGCGCTCGCAGTGGCGGCCGATCCTGGTCTTCTGCGGCGTCTCGATCATGCTCGCGATCCTCTCCTACACCTGGGTCACGTTCTATCCGCAGTACCTGACCGACACGCTCGGCCTGCCGCGCTGGATGGGCCTGGCCTCGAACGCCATCTCCATCGCCGTCCTCATCCCCGCCCTGCCGCTGGCCGGCATGCTGTCGGACCGCATCGGACGCAAGCCGATGCTGGTCACCGGCGCCATCGCGTGCATCGTGCTGGTACCGATCGCCTTCCGGGTCGGCGAGCAGGGCACCTTCGGGGCGGCCGTGGCCAGCCAGCTCATCTACATCGTGCCGGAGTTCTTCCTCACGGGCATCGTCACCGTCTGCGCGGCCGAGCTCTTCTCCACCCGCACCCGGTTCAGCGCCAGTGCCATCGCGTACAACAGCTCGTTCTCCATCTTCATGGGAATCACGCCGTTCGTCGCGACGCTGCTGGTCAGTACCTTCGGCACCATCTACGCAGTCTGGGCCTACCTGGCGGTGGGCGCCCTCCTGGCCCTGGTCGTCGTGAGCGCCTTCATGACGGAGACGTACCGCAGTCACCTGGGCGCGGACAAGTTCGCCCGCTAGCGCGGCGGGAGACCCCCTCCCGGCGACCCGGCGTGCCCTCTCCCCGGCTACCCTCCCGATCAAGCACCTACATACGCATTCACATCACTACCGGAATGGAAGCACCATGCCTTTGGACCCCGTCGCCTACCTCCCCTACAAGGACCCGGACGACTTCATCCGCGAGGTGACCGACCGGATCTGGGTCGACCGCGACATCGCCCACATCGTCGACAACTACGAGCCCGACTCGATCGTGCACACCAGCCTCGGCACCGTCGTCGGCCGTGACGGTGTCATCGAGGGCAGTACGATCCGCATGGGCAGCACGCCGGGCCACATCGGCCAGGCGGAGGACGTGGTGTGGGAGGCGCGCGGCAACGACGCCTTCCTCAGCTCCCACCTGGTCTTCTCCGCCGACGAGCACCTCGTGGACGGCCGCCTCGTCGGCATCCGCAAACGCACGGTGGCCAACTGCCTGTACCGACGCGGCCGGATGGTCGAGGAGTGGGTGGTGCGCGACGATCTGGCCGACTGCCTGCAGAGCGGCCTGGACCCGGCCGAGGCGGCTCGCGAGCTGACCTTCCAGGGGTACAGCGGCTCCATGCTGGACGAGCCGCCGCAGGACGTGCTGCTGAACGGGGTCAGCGGTCCGCGTCCGGACGCATTCCGTCCCGAGTGCGAGATGGTGGTCGAGTTCATCGACGAGGTGTGGACGCAGCGTCGGCTGAACAGGGTCAACGACTTCATGGACCGCGACCTGTTCCTCCACACGATCGGCGACCGGACCGTCATCCGCCCCGAGCGCTACCAGAGCGACCTGCTCGCCATGGTCGGCCCTTTCCCCGACGCCCGGTTCGCCGTCCGTGACATCCAGACGAACCACTCCCCGCGGTACGCCGGCCTGCGCGTGGCCGTCCTGTGGACCATGCACGGCACCTACCGCGGCATCCCCGCCTTCGGCCCTCTCACCGGACGGCCGGTCACGGTGCTCGGCGTCTCGCAGTTCCTGATCCAGGAGGGCCGCATCGTGAAGGAGGTCCGTGTCTACGACGAGATCTCGCTGCGCGCGCAGATCAACGCGGGGCGCGGGGACGGCCCCGAGGTCGCGGCCAACATCTACTGAGCCGTTTTCAACCTGGCTGGCTTGGTAAGCGAGTTGGCGTGGGGGTGGCTGCGGGAAGAGGTGAAGCTCCTGGTAGATGGGTTGTCGACCAAGATCAACCTGTCCGCCCGGAGCTTCGTATGCTTGTCTACCCGTCTGGTCTCGATCTGTCCAGTTCAGCCCTGCGGTTCCTGGCCGGGAAGCTGACCGTGCTGCGGCGTGAGCGCGGAACACGGTGGCGCCGGCTGGGAACGGACCGGCAGGCTCTGCTGGTCCTGGCCCACCTGCGGTGCGGGCACACCTACGCCCAGCTCGCAGCCGGGTTCGGCATCAGCGTCAGCACCATCTGCCGGTACGTGTCCGAGGCCGTCGAACTGCTGGCCGCGCTTGCTCCCGGCCTCGCCGAGGCCGTCCGGGCCGCTTCCCGCAAAGCCTTCGTGATCCTGGACGGCACGCTGCTGCCGATCGACCGCATCGCCGCCGACCGGCCCTTCTACTCCGGCAAGCACAAGAAGCACGGCATGAACGTGCAGGTCCTCACCGACCCAGCAGGCAGGCTCCTGTGGGCCTCGCCCGCACTGCCCGGCGCTGTCCACGACATCCGCGCGGCCCGCGAGCACGGCATCACCGGCGCGGTCCGCGGCAAACGCGTGATCACCACGCTTCCCGGCGGCCAGGCCGGGCGGGCCCCGGACCTCGTCGACCGCGACTTCGTCGCCGGCGCCCCGAACCGGTGCTGGGCCGCGGACTTCACCCACGTGAAGACCTGGGCAGGCGTCGTCTACGTCGCCTTCGTCGTGGACACCTTCTCCCGCCGGATCGTCGGCTGGTCCGCGGCCACCGTGAAGGAAACGGTCTTCGTGCCGGACGCCCTGGAGATGGCGATCTGGCAACGCGACCGTGACCAACACCCCGTCCAGCCGGGCGAGTTGATTCATCACTCGGATGCCGGGTCGCAATATACGAGTTTCCGGCTCGCCGAGCACCTGGACGTCGCCGGCATCGCCGCCTCGATCGGCTCGGTCGGCGACGCCTACGACAACGCCCTGATGGAGAGCACGATCGGGCTGTTCAAGACCGAGCTGATCAAACCCCGGCGGCCGTGGAAGACGCTGTCCGACGTCGAGCTCGCCACCGCCGAATACGTCGACTGGTACAACCACCGACGACTCCACGGTGAGATAGGCCACGTCCCACCGGTCGAATACGAGAACAACCACTACCTCACAACCACCAAACTCAGGACACTCCGAGATCTCTACCGAACCCGGAACGGTTCAGACGTCCATCCCGCGGATACCAGTCCGCGAAGTCCTCGTCACGCCAGAGCCCGTTCAGACGGTCTCTCACCCACATCGCCACCGTGCCGCCCGGGTTGCTCGCCCGCGCGATCTGCGCGGTCAGAGGCGGAACTTCCTCACCGGAACGAGGACGGAGCGACTATGGACACCTCGACAACTGCACGGACTCCAGGAACACCCCGAGCATGCCCACCGGTCACCGCGACGCACCGGAAAACTCCAAGATCCCCGACAGAGTCGAGCTCAGCCCATGTTGGCGAATGTGAGCTCGGCCATGACCCAAAGGCCGAAGAGCTGGAGCCCCAGAGCGCCAACCGCCACTCCCAACGCGGCGCCGGTGGTCAGTCGGCGCCGCACAAACCTGTATGCAGAAAGCGTGACGACTGCGACAAAGAAGAACAGGATTACAGAAAGGGACATATCCACCTCTATGGAAGGATTGCAGCTTGCCGGTAAGAGCGCACCCGGATAACAGCGTCTACGAATCTCAACCGTCTAGACGAAGTCGGTCGTGAATTGGTTCACCGGGTTTTGAGCGCATCAGGATCTGCGGAAGACCCACTACGACGCCCGGTCGACCGCGCACGGCCGGGCAGCAAGCACCACGTCCTCACCGACGGCCAGGGCATCCCGCTCGCGGTGTCGCTGACCGGCGGAAACCGCGGGCGACGTCACCCAGCTCCTGCCCCTGCTGGACAAGGTCCCACCGGTCGCCGGCAGGCCGCGGCGACGGCCGGACATGCTCTTCGCGGACCGCGGCTACGACCACGACAAGTACCGGCGACTGCTACGGAAGCGCGGTATCCGTCCAGTGATCGCGGAACGCGGCCAGCCGCACGGCTCCGGCCTGGGCATCTTCCGCTGGGTCGTAGAACGCACCATCTCCTGGCTGCACGGCTTCCGTCGCCTGCGCATCCGCTGGGAGAGACGCGACGACATCCACGAAGCCTTCCTCGGCCTCGCCACCTGCCTCATCACCCACCGACACGTCCAACGCCTTTGTTAGGACCTCTTACGGCCTCACCCGTGATTGACCGTGGCTGCTGGGCCTTGGAGGTCAGAGTCGTGACTGATCATTGTCACTGAGGAGGGGGTCCGAGGATGAGCGGGACAGTGGCGGCAGTCAGCAGCAACGGCGTGTACTCATTCACCAAGCCGAACCGGGACAGCATCACGCTGGTCGCCGGGCTCGGTGTGGAGGGCGACGTACACGCGAGCGTGACGGTCAAGCATCGCTCACGCGTCGCGCAGGACCCCACCCAGCCGAACCTGCGCCAGGTCCACCTCATCCATGAAGAGCTCTTCGCCGAGGGATTCAAGGTGGTACCCGGTGACCTCGGCGAGAACATCACCACCCGTGGCATCGATCTGCTCGGCCTGCCGGTCGGCACGCTGTTGCGCATCGGCGACGACGCAGTGCTGGAGGTGACCGGCCTGCGCAATCCCTGCCGGCAGATCGACAACTTCCAGGACGGGCTCCTGAAGCAGGTTGTCGGCCGCGACGAGACCGGGAACATCGTACGCAAGGCCGGAATCATGAGCATCGTGAAAGAGGGTGGCGTGGTGCGTCCGGGCGACACGATCAAAGCGGAGCTGCCCAGCGGGCCGCACCGGCCCCTGGAGCGGGTCTGACGGCCGTGCCCGCCGTCGTCCGGCACATCGCATCCACGCTGGTGACCGACAACGTGGATCACCCGCCCCCGTAGGCCGTGCATCGCTTCTGTCCCCTGCCCGGTCACCAGGCGAGACGGATCGCCGAGCACTACGAGCACGTCATGGAGGCCGAGCAGGCGACCGCCGCCGTCATCCTGCGCACGGCACCCCACACGGGCATGGACACCGCGCGCCCAGCTGGACGCGGCCGCCCACGAGCAGATCCGGTCCGGTCAGCCGTGGCTGCCCGCCGATCTCCTGACGGAAGCACAACTCTCGGCTCGGGCTGCTTCCCGGTCACGGTCGACCACCGTGGCCGACACCACCCGTCGGCCGGCCACGGGAGGTCCCTGTCCGTCGCCCCTCCGCCAAGCGCCGGCGCGGCAGCAGGCCCAGCGGAGCTGCGGCGCCGTCCGTGACAGTCAGCGGTGACCTCCTCTTCACCGGTCCCAGCCGACGCCTTGGAGGTACGGCCGGTGCGTCGATCCGCATCGGGCGTGTGCCAGAGCCCGGACCGAAAGGGGAGATCACCGGGCGCCCCGGTCAGCACTCCCTTCAGTACTCCCTAATGAAGCAGTCGGAGACATAACCCTCGACTCCGGTGCGGTTGTTGTGGACGTACGTCCAGTGATCCTTGACGCTGCCGTCCGGGCAGGGCACCGCTTCCGCGTTGCTCTGCCCGCCCAGCCAGGTGTACCCGTCGCCGGGGTTGCCGTGGCCCCGGGCGAACGAGGTGGTGCTGTAACTGACGTGGATCTTCACGCCTGTGGCGGTGAAGTCACCCTGGGGTGGTGCGGCGGTGGCCGGTGCCGAGAACAGCGTCCCCAGGAGCGTCAGTACGGCGACGGTCGTCACGGGGGCGGTCTTCGCGGCGGTGCGCTTGGTGTTCAAGAGGTGCCTTCCTGTCCGGGCCGGTGCGGTCGTTGCTTGTCTGTGCCGTCGCTTCACAGGTGGTCCTCCAGGTAGTCACCGTGGATCCAGACGTCGGCCCGGCCGCCGACGATGTCGCCTCGGAACCACGGGGTCCCCGCCTGGCCTCCCAGGACGCGGAACTCCTGGCCCCGGTGCACCTGCCCGAGCGCACGCCCGCCGGGAGCGTCCCGGTAGTAGACGTTGTTCGCGTTGACGACGCAGGTGGTGAAGTAGTGGCACAGCCCGCCTCGGGCGCTCCGGCTGTGCTGCTCACTGGCCGACGGACCCGCGTGGGCCGGGACGGCACCGACGGCCGGCAGGGCGACGACGGTCGCGACGGCCGCCGCGGCCGTCAAACGTCGGCACATCCGGGCCGCCCGGCGAATACCTGACTTCATGAGACCTCTCCAACTCTTCCCGGCGACTCCCCGTGGAGTGCCATGCCTGATCCGCTACGAACTGTCATTGATGTGGGTGACGGAGAGCACCAACGCTGTGGCTCAGCGGCGCACGTGGGGGTGCGCGTGGAAGCTTGCGGGGAGGGCTCCAGGCTCCCGGTCGGATCCGGAGGCCCGCGTTCGGGCCGGCAGCGCGGAGCGTCGGGCTCGGGGTGCGCCGTGGTGGTCCGAACGGCGGCGGCACGTCACGCCGGGCCCCTGTCACCGGTGGCCGGCGGTGCGGCGACGGCTCGACGGACTCGGCCTCGATCCTGGTCTCACCAGTCATCAGCGCGTTCCCCGTGATCAGGAGCTTCACCCGGTCGTGGCAACGGCTCCCGGCCCGGCGGGCACGGGTTCCAGCCGGGCGCGGAAGTGGCGCAAGAGCGGGGCGTGTTCGACGATGCGGTACCCCGGGACCCGGTCCTTGTTCTTGACTACCGCTTCCAGGGTCTGTCCGACGTGGTCCAGATGGCTTCGGGTGTACGTCCGGCGGGGAAGCGCGAGGCGCAGCAGCTCGTACGGGGCGGTGGTGACCGGGTCCCCGTTGCTGTCCTCCTTGCCGAGGTAGAGGGAGCCGAGCTCCACCGAACGGATACCGCCCTCCAGGTAGAGCGCGCAGGCGAGTGCGTGCCCGGGGAAGCGATGCGGGGCGATGTGCGGGAGGAGGTGACCCGCGTCGAGGTAGAGCGCGTGCAGGCCGGGGGGTTCGACCAGATGGACGCCCGCGTTACGGCACAGCGCCGCGAGGTGGGCGGCTGCCTCGGCCCGGGAACGCAGGTAGCGGGGGTCCAAGGCCTCGGTCAGGCCCTGGGCGATCATCTCCAGGTCTCGCCCGGCGAGTCCGCCGTAGGTCGGGAAGCCCTCCGTGGCAATGAGCGTCAGCTCACACCGGCGGGCCAGTGCCTCGTCCCGCAGACCGAGGAAGCCGCCGATATGGACGATGCCGTCCTTCTTGGCGCTCATGAGACAGCCGTCGGCGAGGCGGAACGCCTCCTTGGCGACGTCCGTCGGGCTGTGGCCGCCGTACGCGGACTCGCACTGCGTGACCAGGTAGGCGTTCTCGGCGAAGCGGGCGGCGTCCAGGAAGAGCGGGACGCCGTGCTCCCGGCAGAGGGCGGCGGCGCGGACCAGATTGTCCATGGAGACGGGCTGGCCGCCCTCGCCGTTGTTGGTGAGCGTCATGATCACCAGGGCGATGCGGGAGGCGTCCGGGCCGCGCAGTTCCCCCGCCAGACCGTCCAGGTCGATGTCGCCCTTGAACGGCTCGGGACTATGCAGGTTCCGCGCCCGCGGGCAGGGCAGGTCACGGGCCTGGCAGCCGCTCAGTTCCACGTTGGCGCGCGTGGTGTCGAAGTGGGTGTTGCTCAGGGTGATCCGGCCGGGAATCAGCAGCGCGGAGAACAGGACGCGCTCCGCGGCCCGGCCCTGATGTACCGGCAGGATGTGCGGATAGGAGGTCAGTTCCGCCACGACCTCCCGGAAGCGGTGGAAGGAACGCGATCCGGCGTACGACTCGTCCCCGGCCACACCGGCCGCCCACTGTGCCGCCGACAGAGCGCCGGTACCCGAGTCCGTCAGCAGGTCGATCGTCACTTCCTCGGCGCGCAGTCCGAACAGGTTGTACCCGACGCGGTTCAGGGCCCTGACGCGCTGTTCGCGGGTAGTCGTGGGAATCGGTTCGACGGCCTTGATCCGGTATGGCTCCATGGTTCTGCTCCTCGGTGCGGCGCCTGCGGGGCCGCAGCGGATCCGCGGGCACGGTGTCGCAGGGATGTGGACGTGGTGATCACGCGCGCTTGCCGGCAGCGGTGTCCCGGGGTGGGTCATGCGGCGGGTGGACGGCGTACGCCTCGGGTGAGAAATAGACCGTCACGCGTGGTGGGCCGCCGGTGCTCCGGGCGAGGGAGACGTAGGAGATCAACCCCACGCCGTCGGACAGACGACGGGACGTCATGGCGGCGAGCGCCTTGTCCAGCAGGGCGGCGCCCCCGCCGCGGGCGCCCAGGACGGCGGCGGCGCGGTCGCGGGCGACACAGTCGTCACGGGCGTAGTCGCGGACCGGGACGTGCAGGGTGTGGCCGCTGGGACGTTCCCTGTCCCGTCGTGTGAAGGACAGGCAGGAGACCAGGGGCAGGCCGTCGAAACGACGGGCACCACCTCCGACCGTGCGGCAGAAGTCCCCCACATGTCGAGGGTTTCCGTCGGGCAGCAGTCCGGCCACGGCCTCCGCTTCCTCGACGGAGAAACCCTGATGGGCGATGTACAGCTTCACCCGTGGTTCCTGCCAGTGGCCCAGGTCCAGTGCGAAGAACACCAAGCGGCCCCGGTCCGGGCACCAGGACGCGGCCCGAGCCGTCAGCGCCGGCCAAGCCAGCCGGAACCCGAAACGGGTCAGTGCCTCTTCGACGACCTCGGCGGCGCGGTCGCCGCCGTGAGCCTCGGGGTTGAGGTAGACCTTCACGCCGGGCGGCCCTGACCGACGCAGGTCCATGGCGCACCACAGAGAGAAGGGGCCACGGGCCGCCGAGGGAAGGAAGAGATCCATGACCCGGGCGACGGGCTCTGCGGTGAAATCCCAGCAGGTCGCCATCCGGTCCAGGGCCCGCAATCCCGCCCGGCCGCTGTCGGCGACGGTTCCCGCGCCGCAGCCCGGCTCGACCAGCACCCGTACCGTCGGCGCGCCGTCGGCGGCGAACGACACGGACAGCTCGGCTGGCGAGTGATCGTCGCTTACGAAGGACGGTGAAGGCGGCCCGGCACCCAGTGGGCTCCCTGCCGCGGGGCCCAGCAGTGCGGGCAGCAGCCGAACAACGTCCTGCGCCCAGGAGCAGGTCACGTCCGTGGCATCGAGCAGTCGCCGAAGCTGACCGGCCAGGTGCTCCCGCAACGTCGACGTCGCCGGAACGACACCCATGCTCCGTTCCGGAGGAAGGGTGTAGCCCGAGGGGGCGGGTGGGTTCATGGCTGCCTCCGGGGTGCGGCACGGGAAGGAATCCACGATCTCCGCCGTGGCCGTCATCCCGGTCGCGCGCCGGTCACTCGGCGACCTCGCGCCACTACAGTAAGTATCTGTCTGGTCACGCACCGTTGTAGGCTATGGAGTGTCCGGGCGAGGGCCCGATGGGGGAACAGTGAAAAACACATACGAGTTCGGGATCCTCGGGCCGCTGCTGGTCCGGCGGTCCGGCGCACCGGCACACGTCGGCGCCGCCAAGCTGCGGATGCTGTTGGCATCTCTGCTGGTCGAGGCTGACCGGGTGGTGACCGTGGACACTCTGGTCCACCGTCTGTGGGGCGAGACGCCTCCGCTCCGCGCCCGCAACACCCTCCAGAACTACGTGCTGCGTCTGCGCCGCGCACTCGGCAGCCCCGCGGACACCGGACCCGTACGGACCCACCCCCGTGGCTACCTGATCGAGACCGATCCGGAGACGCTGGACGTTCGCCGCTTCACCTCGCTCGTCCGTCTCGGCCGGACCGCGCTGGAGCGGAACACGGCCGAGCGTGCGGCGGCACTGCTGCGTCAAGCCCTGGAGCTGTGGCGCGGAGATCCGCTGTGCGACCTGCCCGGTGACGTCTTTCCCGAGCTGCGGCTCACCCTGCAGGAACAGCACCTGGCCGCGCTCGAGCTGCGCATCGACGCGGACCTGGCAGCAGGCCGCTCCGCAGACGTCCTGCCGGAACTGCGGGCACTGGTCGAAGCCCATCCGCTGCGTGAGCACTTCTGGGCCCAGCGCATGCTAGCGCTCTACCGCTGTGAACGACAGAGCGAAGCCCTCGAGTGCTACCGGACCGTCACCGCGCTCCTCACCGACGAGCTCGGTGTCACTCCCGGCCCCGCGCTGCGGGACATGCACGCGCGGCTCCTCGCGGCCGCCCCCGATCTCGGGAGGTCGCCGGGCAGGACAGAAGCCGCCTCGTTGCCGAACGCCCCCGGCCGGCACGCTCTGCCCGTCGAGACGACCGGCTTCATCGGCCGCGAGGCGCAACTGGCCCAGCTCCGTGCCCTGCTGTCGACCGCCCGGCTGGTCACCCTCACCGGTGTGGGCGGTGTGGGCAAGACACGGCTGGCGCTGCGGTCGGCGGCACAGCTCGCCGCCTCGTACGCGGACGGCATCCATCTCGCCGACCTCGCCCCGCTCACCGCACCGGCCCTGCTCGACCGCGCCGTCGCCGAAGCCCTGGGACTGCGCGACCAGTCCGCGAGGCCGCCCGCGGAAGCCATCGAGGACCGCCTGCGCGATCGGCAGCTGCTCCTCCTTCTGGACAACTGCGAACACGTAGCCGACGCCGTCGCGGCACTGGTCCTGCGGATGCTGCGGGCCGCACCGGGACTGACCGTCCTTGCCACCAGCCGGCACCGTCTGGGGGTACCCGGCGAGCACATCCTGACCGTGCCCTGCCTGACGCTCCCGGACCCGGACGCCGCGTGCGACGCCCAGCAGCCCTCCGAGCATTCCGAATCCGTGCGTCTCCTGGCGCAGCGCGCCGCCGCGTCCGCTCCGGCGTTCGGCATCACGTCGCGCAACCGCGCCGCCGTCGCCCAGCTGTGCCGGCGCCTCGACGGCATCCCCCTCGCCATCGAACTCGCAGCCGTACGTCTCGGCGCGATGACGGCCCAGGAGATACTGGAACGCCTCGACGACCGCTTCCGCGTGCTCTGTCTCCCCGACATGCCAGGCACCGAGAGGCGCTATCAGCACACCCTGCGCGGTGTCATCGACTGGAGCCACACCCTGTGCACCCCGCAGGAACGACTGCTGTGGGCGCGCTTGTCCGTGTTCAGCGGCGGCTTCGACCTGTCCGCCGCCGAAGCCGTCTGCGCGGGGGAGGGCGTAGAGCGAGAAGAGATCCTGAACCTGCTCGCCACACTGGTGAACAAGTCCCTGGTCGCGGTCGACAGCACTGGCCCGCGCGCCCGGTACAGCATGCTGGAGACCATCCGTCAGTACGGTCTCGAGCGGCTGGGGGAACTGACCCAGCACACCGGTCTACGCATCCGGCACAGCGCCCACTACCGGGCCATGACCCTGCGCGCGGGCGCCGAGTGGTGCGGCCCCCACGAGGTCGACTGGCTGCTACGGCTGCGCGACGAACTGCCCAATCTGCGGGCCGCGCTGGACTTCTGTGCCACCCGGCGCGAGCACGTCGGAACAGCGGTCGCCGTCGCCGTCGACCTCGCCCGCACCCGCTGTTGGTTCTTCAGCAGCGTGCTCGGTGAGGGCCGCTACTGGCTGGAACGTCTGCTCGCGTCCCCTCCCGACCTGCCCCCCGACCTGACGGCCGGCGCGCTGGCGATGAAGGTGTGGATCGCGCTGTGCCAAGGGGACAATCCGGCCGCTGAGACGTTCTTGGCCGAGTGCCGCGCACAGGCCGCAGGCTCCGACGGCCCGGCGGTGGCCTCGCTCACCTTCATCGAAGGCGCCCACGCCCTGCTCGTCGACGGCACCTCGGAGTCGATCCCCCGCCTGGCCGCCGCGCGGGAACAGTTCCTGCGGGACGGAGGGCGCGGTGACGCCCACATGGCCACCATGATGTGGGCCATGGCCGAGGCCTTCCTCGGCGACCCGGTCTCGGCCTGTGCCGCCAGCAGGGAGTACACCGCCGAGGCCGAGGCCAGCGGCGCGCCATGGGCCCGCACCTGGGCCTGCTGGTGCGCAGGACTGGTCGAGCTGCGCCACGGCGATCCGGCCGGCTCCCTGGCCCCGCTGCGCGATGCCCTCGCCCGGCAGAGTTCCTTCGGCGACAACTGGGGTCCCGTCTGGGGGGTGGAGACGCTGGCCTGGGCGGTCGCCGAGACGGACCGGCACACCGACGCCGCCCGGCTGCTAGGTGCGGCGCACCGGCTGCGGCAGGACACCGGCGTCGCACTGACCGGCCTACGTCCGTTCCACGACGCCCATGTCGCCGCCGAGCGCCGGGTTCGGGCGGCCCTGAGCGCCCAGGAGTACGCACAGGCCTGGGCGTACGGCGCCTCCGAGAACAGCGTGCTCCTCGCCCTGCGCACCAGCGCGGAGCCACGTACCGACCCGCAGCCGGGGGCCGGGGCGGCGCCTCGCCCGCGTCAGCAGGACCGCTCTTCGACCAGTCTGTCCGCTCCCGTGCGGCAGTAGTGACACCAGCTCACCTCACTGACGGGCAGCTTGCCCCCACAGCTGCGGCGGCTCCTCGCGGACACGCCGGCCGGCGATCGGCCGGCGGCTGCCTGCAGGCAGCCGTCGTCAGGACCGGCAGGCTGCGTTCGAGCTTGTCGCGGACCGCTCCGCGGGCGCCGCTACTGCCGGGGCCCGCAGCCACGTTGAGGTGGCGGAACAGGTCCTTGATGTGGTCCGGGTGGAGCTTGATGCAGTTCGCGCACCTGGTGCGGGGTGGCCGGGCCGGACGGGTTACGGAACCAGCGGAACGCCCAGCGCACCGGTCCAGCCGGCGGCGGACAGGGGGATGGCTCCGCCGAACAGGATTCCGCCGAAGGCCCACGCTCGGTCGGACTCGGTCATCATGAGTCGACCCCCTGGTCGTCACCCGGCGCCGGTTGTTGTCCGTGGGGTAGGTTCTTCATGCCCGCCCCCACCCAGGAGGTACTGGACAAGTTCGCCGCGGACGCCCCGGAGAACACCCGCGCGGAGGTGGTCCGCCTGCCCGACTACGCACTGCGCTGACCCGCCGGGCAGCCTCGACGTGTCAGGCGGTCGCCGAAAACCCGACTCCGGCCCTCAACGGCACGGTGCGAAGCTCTTCCGGCGGTGCGCGACTCCCGACTCCGCAGGAGCCCCGGTACTGGCCTCTGTCGGTCGTCGAGCAGGGCCCACGCTCGCCGATTGCGCGCGGGCAGCCGTCGTACTCACCTTCACCCGCGACGTGCCCCCGCGCCCAAAGGCAGGCGTTGCTTCATCTTTGCCTCGTGCCTGTGGAGGGCTCACACCCAGCAAGGAGTCTGTCAAACGAGCGGTGTGACTGGGGTGGTTGGGGCTACTGACGGGCTGCGGGCAGACGGCCGTCGAAGGTGATGTCAAAGGCGTTCAGCGCGGTCTTCCAGCGCATGGTCCAGCGGGCCTGTCCCTTGCCCGTGGGATCGAGGGACATGATCGCCATGTAGACGCACTTCAGGGCGGCCTGCTCGTTGGGGAAGTGTCCGCGGGCCTTGACCGCCCGGCGAATACGGGCGTTCACCGACTCGATCGCGTTCGTCGTGCAGACGATCCGGCGGATCTCGGTGTCGAACCGCAGGAAGGGGGGTGAACTCTTCCCAGGCGTTCTCCCACAGTTTCACGATCGCCGGGTATTTCCTGCCCCAGGCGTCGGCGAACTCGGCGAACCGCTCCAGGGCGGCCTCTTCGGTCGGCGCCGTGCAGACGGGCTTGAGGAGGCGAGCGATCTTGTCCCAGTCCTGACGGGCGGCATACCGGAAGGAGTTCCGCAGCAGATGCACCACGCAGGTCTGCACGATGGTCTGCGGCCAGACCGCATCCACCGCCTCAGGCAGGCCCTTGAGCCCATCGCAGACCAGCATAAGGACGTCGTTCACACCGCGGTTCTTGATCTCGGTGAGGATGTGCATCCAGTGCTTGGCGCCCTCGCCGCCGTCGCCGGCCCACAGGCCCAGGATCTCCCGCCGGCCCTCGGTGGTGACGGCCAAGGCCACATAGATAGGCCGGTTGGCGACCGCGCCGTCGCGGATCTTCACGTGGATGGCGTCGATGAAAACCACCGGGTCGAGGGGCCTGCTCTGCCACTCGGCCATGCCCTCCAGGACCTTGTCGGTGATGGTGGAGATGGTCTGGCGGGAGACCTCGGCGCCGTAGACCTCGGCCAGGTGGGCCTGGACCTCGCCGGTGGTCAGGCCCTTCGCGGCCAGCGAGATGACCATCTCGTCGACACCGGTCAGGCGCTTCTGCCGCTTCTTGACGATCTTCGGCTCGAAGGAGCCGTCCCGGTCGCGGGGCACGACGATGTCCACCGGCCCGACGTCGGTCAGCACGGTCTTGGAGCGTGTGCCGTTGCGCGAGTTGCCGCCGTTCTTGCCCGCCGGATCGTGCTTGTCATAGCCGAGATGGTCGGTGATCTCGCCTTCCAGAGCGGACTCCAGCACCCGCTTGGTCAGCTGCTGCAACAGCCCGCCCTCGCCGGTCAACTGCAGGCCCTCGGCCTGGGCACGGCCCACCAGCTCGTCGATCAGCTGGTCGTCCACGGCCTTCGCCGACACAGCCGCTGCCGACTCGACAGCGTCCTGCTCGGTCACGTTCTCACTGGTCGTCGATGCATCCTCCATGATCGGGAGTTACACCGAACGATTTACAGTCCCCCTTCGCGCTGAGGGAGGCTGCCGCGCGTGGCCTTCCTCACCGGGTGACCGCTCCGGTGGTCCCAAGCCCGTCCACCGGAGCGCGACCACACCGACAGGGCCCGGGTCTTCGACCCGGGCCCTGTCGGAACGTGCCCTTCGGCCCTCGCCCTACCGGACCGTGAGGTAGGCGCGGTCGATCGTCTGGACCAGGGTGTTGCCGTCACGGTCGGTCAGCTTGGCACGCAGCGAGACGGTGCCCGGCTGCGCGGGGTGGTTCAGCGACAGGTGGGTACCGTTGACGGCTCTGGCCGTGGTCCAGGTCCTGCCGTCGTCGTAGGACACCTCGAACTCCAGCTTCTTGGCTGTCCGAGCGGTGGCCGCGCCCTCCACGGTGAAGGGCACCTGGAACCTCTCGCCGGCCTTCGCCGTACTGGTCAGTGACAGCTCGGGGGAGAAGCGGACCACGGACAGCGGCAGCCGGGCCCAACTCTCCCCGGACACGCCGGCCGACCTGAACGTCCACTGCGCCCGCACGCGGGTGCTTACCGCGAGTAGCTCGGGGTCCCGGGAGGCGTCGACACTCAGTTCGTACCGGCCGTTCCCGGCGGGGACGGTGTACTCGGCGATGTTCAGCGGATCGCCCTCGGCGGGGATCTCTTCGCCGTCGACGCGGAGCGAACTCTCCAGCTCCGTGTAACCGCTGCTGCTCTCATGCCCGTCACTGTCGCCGAACATGGGCAGATGCGCCTTGATCGTGTTCCCGCTCCGCGCGATCCCGGGACGCCCCCACCGCGGTTCACCCTCACCCGGGGGCAGGAGCGGACCGAAGACACCGACGTTGAACCGCGCGGTGTAGCTCTTCTTCGGCTGGTACGCCGTGAACCTTCCCATCTGCGCGTTCCCCGACTCCCACTGGTGTACGGAGTAGGACCACTTGACGCCGTTGCCGAGGACGTATTCAGAGGTCTGCAGCGGCAGTTGGCGCTGGGTGGGGGTGCTGAAGTCGGCCGCGAACTCGCCGATGGGTGTCAGGGGCATCACCGCGACCTGAGCGGTTGGCTCAGGGCCGGGCCTGCCGGCCGCGAAGTCGATCTCGGCCAGCTGCTCGCGCCGGACGTCGGTGGTGAAGCCGCCGAGCGAACCCGTACGGTTCCACGCGAGACGGTAGTTCACTGCGCGCCCGTCGGCCGGCTGACGTGTCCAGAAACCGCTGTACTGGGCGTATGCCGCGTCCTTCGGCGCCTCCGGGCCGATGTGACCGACCTTGAAGCTCTGGAAATCGGGGAAGTCGAAGATGGACGGCGTAAAGCCCAAGGGCTGCCCGTCGGAGCGGGTGTAGCCCGGGATGAGCTGGGCGTGGTGGTTCTCGGCTCCCGTGTCGGGGACGGTGATGCGCGTGGGCTTGGCCTCCCGGGCGTCCATGACGACCGTGGTGTCCTCGGTCAGCTGCAGGGCCGGGGCCAGGAAGAGGGAGTCGGGGGCGGCGGACTCGCCGCCGGCGTTGAGGATCCCGGTGAGCGCATAACCGCCCTTGGGCAGGCGCACCGTGATCTCGCCGTCCGTCGCGTCGGCGAACTCCTGGTAGTAGTCGCGGTCCCGGCCGTCGATCGTCGTGAAACCCTTGCCGGTCGGCTTGCCGTTGTTGTCCAGGTGCTTGATGGTCAGGTCGTACGACTCGATCTCGCGCTCCACGCCGAAGGCGGTGCGCACCCGGGTCCGGCCGTCGGCCGAGGCTGCGGTCACCGAGCCGCCGTACGAGCCGTAGGCCTCGCCGCCGACGCGCGTATCGGCGGTCACCGTGATGCTCGCCGCACCGCCCGCCGCAATGGCGAGCTGCCGCGACGACATCTCGAACATGCCCTCGGGGGCAGGCCCGCCGTCCATCCCGAGCGCCTCGATTGCCAGGTCCAGGACGACCGGCTCGGTGCCGAGATTGCGGTACGTGATCTCCCTCGTCACCGGCTCGTCATCGGTGTGAGGCCACTTCGGGCGGCCGAAGCCGATCGGCCCCTGCTCGGCGACGACGGTCTGCCCGATCGCCCGGGCCACATCGGTGCGGCCGGTGCCCTGCTGGTACGCGCTGTACGGGCCGGGCTCAGCGGAAGCGGTGAGCGCCGCCTTGATCCGCTCGCCGGTCCAGTCCGGGTGCTGCTGCGCCAGGATGGCGGCGGCGCCCGCGACATGGGGAGTGGCCATCGACGTGCCGCTCTGGGTGGCGTAACCGGGCGTCCCCGAGGGGAACACCTGCTCTATGTCGCTCGCGGTGGAGGCGGCAGCCGTGATGTCGACGCCCGGCGCGGTCAGGTCCGGCTTGACTCCTCCGTCACCGACGCGCGGGCCGCGGCTGGAGAAGTCGGCGAGCTTGTCGGCCTTGTCGACCGCGCCGACCGTCAGCGCGGACTCGGCGCTGCCGGGCGATTCGACGGTGCTCTCGCCGTCCTCGCCCGTGTTGCCCGCGGCGATGACGAACAGCGTGTCCGTCTCGGCGGAGAGACGGTTGACCGTCTCCTCCAGCGGGTCGATGCCCTGGGTGTCGGTGCCGCCCAGACTGAGGTTGACGACCTGGGCGCCCTCGGCGACCGCCCACTCCATGCCCGCGATGATGCCGGACTCCCAGCCGCCGCCGCTGTCGTCCAGGACCTTGCCGTCCAGGATGCGCGCGCCCGGCGCGACGCCCTTGTACCTGCCCTGCGACCTGGCACCCGTACCGGCCACCGTCGAGGCCACATGGGTGCCGTGGCCGACTCGGTCGACGCTGTCCTCGGCGTCGGAGAAGTTCCGTTCGGCGATCTCCTGGCCCGCCAGGTCGGGGTGCGTCTGGTCGACGCCGGTGTCCAGCACGGCGACCTTGACGCCCGTGCCGTCGAACCCGGCGCCCCAGGCCGTCGGCGCGCCCGTCTGGGCCACGCTCTTGTCCAGGCCGGCCTGGCGCTTGCCGTCCAGCCAGACTTTCACCACCTTCTTCACCGCCGGTGAGCCGGACAGCCGCGCCGTGCCCTGTCCACCGTCCCCGCCGTCGGTGAAGGTGTCCCAGAACGCGGAGTGGCCGTGCTTGTCGGCCCGTAGCGCCACGCCGTTGACGCTGGTCAGCTCCTGGCCGGCCTTGGCCCGTGCGTCGCGGAAGGCGCTCGCGGGGGGTGTCTCGTCCCCGGCGTAGGTGACGATCAGCGGCAGGTCGGACCGGCTCGCGTCGTCGTACCCGTACGCGACGAGTTGCGTCACGTCGAACAGCCGCCGATCGAGCTTTCCCTGGGCGACAGCCGGCGCCGCGTCGCCCGGTATGACGAAGCTGTGCCCGTCGACCTTCCGGACCGAGAACGACGCGCCCTCGCGCCCCTTGGCCCTCTCGATCCCGGCGACAGAGCCGTCCGCGGCGATCGACACCCTGTCGCCGGTGATCAGCGTCACCGTTTTGGCGCTCTTCGCCCCCGGAACGGACAGGGCCCTCCCCGAGCCTGCCGGAGCGTCAGGGGTCAGGGCGACGGCCTGGCTCACCCCCGGCATCCCGGTCGCGGTGACTACGGCGGCCATGGCGAGAGCCCCCAGCGGGGCGGCCGCACGTATTCGTCTGCCGGGAGATAAGGACATACTCATGCCATCTCTTTCGTCGAGGGATGAAGGAACGAAGGGCTGGAGCACACAGGCCCGCCCCGCGATGACTCCGAGGTTGAAACGTCACGCCGTCCCGCGCCGACCAGGACAGGCCGGCAGTGGGTCCGCCGCCGGAGGCAGACCGTCCGGGCCGCGGGACCGGGATGCCGAAGACCTCACGCGCTGAGCGATCACGGTCGTTGAAGCTAGGTCCGCTGTGTGACCGGACCTGGCTCGGACGATAACGGAACCGCATCGGCCGATCCGAGGATGTGCTCGGGGACCGCCACTTGGCCGACGGCAGGCGACCGCGGCCACGTCAGCCAAAGATGCGCCTGCCGCGCCGACGGACGGTCTGGGCCTTGACCCTTGATCCTGGACACACGAGACACTGGATCCTGAGGATCTGAGAACGGACATCTCGTGGTCATGAAGAACTATCCGCCGCAGTTCAAGGCGGACGCGGTCGCGCTGTATCAGTCGCGGCCCGAGGCGACGATCAGGCAGGTCGCCGCCGAACGCACCCGCGGCAGCCTCGCCGGGGCGGTCATGCACACCGACCACGGGGCCCAGACACCAGCCGGGCCTTCGCCGACGCCTGCCGACAGGCCGGCGTCCGCCAGTCGATGAGCGCGATCGGCTCCAGCGCGGACAACGCGCTCGCCGAGTCCTTCAACGCGACGTTCAAACGCGAGACGCTCCAGGGCCGAAAGCACTGGTCCAGCGAGCGCGAGGCCCGCCTCGACGCGTTCCACTGGCTCCATCGCTACAACACCCGACGCCGTCACTCCCGCCTCGGCCACCGCAGCCCGACCGCCTACGAGAACACCCTCCGAACGACACCAACTACGCTGACCCAAGCCGCATAACCCGTGTCCAGGAACCAGGGTCAAGGCCCAGGGACGACGTAGTCAACAGCCTGTACTCCGTCCACCCCGGCTGGACGGAGTACGCCGGTCGGCTGCAGGACCTGTGGCGGGGCTGTGCCCCGCGGCCGTCACCGCTGCCTCCCCCACCGGCGGTCCGCAACCCGAATCCGTACGTGGGTGAGGAGGGACAAGCCTCCGCGGTCCCCTACGGCAACAGCCCCGGCCCCCGGCGCCTGTCACACGCGGGAGGAGAGCGGTGCTGCCCGGTCGGCCCGCCCGGGCCGCCGTGTGACCCCGTGCCGGTTCACCCGGCCGTGGCGGCGCCCGTGGGCATCGGTGGTTCCCGTGACACTGCGGGGACGCAGCCGTGACGGGTCACACGGCGTCGCTCGGCATTCCGGGTGACCGGGCGATCTCCTGTTCGGCGGCTTCGATGACGGACAGTACGGCGGCCGCGGCGGCCGCGGGATCGCGGGCCTCGACGGCCCGCACGACGGCGCGGTGACCCGGCAGCGAGGCTTCCACCGCGCCCGCGGTCTGGGTGCTGATGACGAAGCTGTGTTCCAGCGCGATCTCGACGGCGCGGCCCAGTGATCCGAGGAGACGGTTGCCGCCGGCGTCGAGCAGGGCCCGGTGGAAGGCGATGTCGGCCTCGACGTAGCCGCCGCGACCGGGTGACGCCGCCGCGGCCTCCATTGCGGCCAGGGCGTCGTACAGGACGCGCACGTCGTCGGGCCCGGCCCGTTCGGCGGCGAGCCGGGCCGCCTCGGGCTCGACGATCCGCCGCAGTTCGCCCGTGTCGCGCAGCAGGGTCGCGGCGTCCTCGGCCTGTTTCCAGCGCAGTACGTCGCGGTCCAGGTGGTTCCAGTGCTCCGGGGAGAGTACGCGCGTACCGGTGCGCGGCCGTACGTGCAGCATCCCCTTGGCCACCAGCGACTTGACCGCCTCCCGCAACACCCCCCGGCTGACGCCGATCTCGGCCGCGAGTGCGTCCTCGACCGGTAGCGCGTCCCCCGGCTCCCACGCGCCGCCCACGAGGCGCCGCCCGAGCTCGTCGACCACGCGCTGGTGCATGGTCGGGAAGTCCACCACGATCTCCGCTCGCCCCCTGGACGCCATTCATCGAATCATTTAATGATTGACCCCCAGGGTAGCGGGCCCGCACCCGACAGCGCCGCATCACGCAGCGGACGACGCCGGAGCCAACGGGAGTGTCCACATGACCGACGGTAGGAGGACGGACCGCCGCAGTCAGGCATGGTTCGGAGCACAGGGCCGCAGCGGGATGCTGTACCGCTCCTGGATGCGCAACCAGGGGTTCGGGCACGAGGTGTTCGACGGGCGTCCCGTCATCGGCATCGCGACCAGTGCCTCCGAACTCGCCCCGTGCAACGCCCATCTGACCCGCGTCGCCGAGGCCGTCAAGCGGGGAGTGTGGCAGGCGGGCGGCTTCCCGCTGCAGTTCCCCACCATGGCCACCGGCGAGACCCTGATGCGCCCCACCGCCATGCTGTACCGCAACCTCATGGCCATGGAGGTCGAGGAGCTGATCCGGGCCAACCCGCTCGACGGTGTCGTGCTGCTGTCCGGCTGCGACAAGACGACCCCCGCCATGCTCATGGGCGCCGCCAGCGTCGACCTGCCCGCCGTCATGGTCACCGGCGGGCCGATGCTGAACGGCAAGTACCGGGGCCAGGACGTGGGATCCGGCACCCACGTGTGGAAGTTCGAGGAGGACCTGAAGACCGGCCGGATGACCGAGGAGGAGTGCTTCTTCGCGGAAGGCTGCATGGCCCGCTCCAACGGACACTGCATGACGATGGGGACCGCCTCGACGATGGCCTGCATGGCCGAGGCGCTCGGCATGCAGCTGCCGGGCTCGGCGGCGTGGCCCGCGGTCGACTCCCGGCGGATGGAGACCGCGCAGGCGGCGGGGCAGCGCATCGTGAGGATGGTGGAGGAGGAGCTGCGGCCCTCCCGGATCCTGACGCGGGAGGCGTTCGAGAACGCCATCCGGGTCAACGCGGCCATCGGCGGCTCCACGAATGCCGTCATCCATCTCACCGCCCTCGCCGGACGCGTCGGCATCGAGCTGAGCCTGCGGGACTTCGACGACCTGGTCCGCGCGGTGCCGACCCTGGTCAACCTGATGCCCAGCGGCAAGTATCTGATGGAGGACTTCTGTTACGCGGGCGGCCTGCCCGCCGTCATGGCCGAACTCCTCGGCGGCGGGCTGCTGCACGGCGGGCCACTCACCGTCACCGGACGCACCGTCGCCGAGAACACCGACGGCGCCGAACGCGTCGACTCCGACGTCATCACCCCTCTCGACGCCCCCTTCCAGCCGGCCGGCACCGGCATCGCCGTCCTGCGCGGCAACCTGTGCCCCGACGGCGCCGTGATCAAGCAATCCGCCGCGTCACCGCACCTGCTCACCCACCGCGGCCCCGCCCGCGTCTTCGACTCCCCCGAGGCGTACCACGAGGTCGCCGACGACCCGGACCTCGATGTCGACGAGAACACCGTCATCGTCATCCGCAATGCCGGGCCCAAGGGCTACCCCGGCATGCCCGAGGTCTCCAACGTCCCGCTGCCCGCCAGGCTGCTGAAGGCCGGCGTCACGGACATGGTGCGCGTGTGCGACGGCCGGATGAGCGGCACCGGCTACGGAACGGTGGTCCTCCACGTGGCACCCGAGGCCGCCGTCGGCGGACCGCTCGCCCTGGTGCGCGACGGGGACCCCGTCGTCCTCGACGTCCCGAACCGCACCCTGCGCCTGGACGTGGACGACGCCGAGCTCGCGCGACGCCGGCAGGAGTGGACACCGCCCGTCGAGCGGTACACCAGCGGCTACACCTGGCTCTACACCCAGCACGTCGAACAGGCCGACCGGGGCGCCGACTTCGGGTTCCTGCGCGGAAGCCGCGGACACGAGGTCCCCCGCGACTCCCACTGAGCCCGCCCCGGCGACCGCCCCTCGCAACCAGGAGAGCATCGATCGTGGAATCGGCAGCAGCGCGCCCCCGTCCGGTCCTCACCGCCGGCTCCGTCCTGCCGCAGGACGCCGACCGGGCCGCCCTCGTCGCACGCGTCCACGACCCGGAAGGGGACGGACCGTGCGTGGCCGCGGTCCGCGGCGAGCACGTCGTCGACCTGACGGCCCTCGCACCCACCGTCTCCGACCTCATGGAACGCGGCGACGCGGCGACGGTCGTCCGGGAGGCCGACGGCGGACGCGCCTGGCGCCTGGACGACCTGCTGCAGGCACCGCCCGGCCGCCGTGACGTGCCGCATCTGCTCGCCCCCGTCGACCTCCAGGTGATCAAGGCGGCGGGCGTCACCTTCGCCCGGAGCCTGCTGGAACGCGTCATCGAGGAGCGCACGGGCGGCGATCCGGCACAGGCCGCGAGGGTACGGGCCCGCGTCGGGCAAGTGGTGGGCGGCAGGCTCGACGGCATCCGTCCCGGATCACCGGAAGCGGTCAAGGCCAAGGAACTGCTCGTCGCCGAAGGACTGTGGTCGCAGTACCTGGAGGTCGGGATCGGGCCGGACCCGGAGGTGTTCACCAAGGCCCCCGTGCTGTCCGCCGTCGGCACCGGCGCCGACATCGGTGTACTCGGTGCCTCCGTGTGGAACAACCCCGAGCCCGAGGCCGTCCTCGTCGTGGACTCGCGCGGCCGGGTACGCGGCGCGACGCTCGGCAACGACGTCAACCTCCGCGACATCGAGGGACGCAGCGCCCTGCTGCTGTCCCGCGCGAAGGACAACAACGCCTCCTGCGCGATCGGACCGTTCGTCCGCGTGCTCGACGAGGACTTCGGCCTCGACGCCGTACGCGGGCTCGACATCGCGCTGCGGGTCGACGGCGCGGACGGCTACGTGCTGCGGGGCAGCAGTTCGCTGCGCGAGATCAGCCGCGACGTGCTGGACCTGGTGGCCGCCACGCACGGCGCGCACCATCAATACCCGGACGGTTTCGTGCTGTTCACGGGCACGCTGTTCGCCCCGACCGAGGACCGGCAGGCGCCCGGCGCGGGCTTCACCCACGAGTACGGCGACGTCGTACGGATCTCCAGCCCGTGCCTCGGCGCACTGGTCAACACCGTCGTCCCCAGCGAGGAGGCCGCGCCGTGGACGTTCGGTGTGGGGGCGCTGATGCGCAGCCTGGCCCGGCGCGGCCTGTTGTGAGACCTCCCGACGGTCCGGGGTGCGCGGCGCCCCTGACGTGTGCCGCGCACCCCTGGTTCAGGTGGTGAGCGGCTCCTTCACGATCGTGGCGTGCAGGCGCCGTGTGTGGTCCACGTGGCGCTCGGCCCCGGTCAGTACGACCCTGGCCGTCAGACGCGGATCCGCGCTGGAGGCGGCCAACCGCACCTCCAGCTCACCCGGTTCGACGACGCGCCGGCCGTCGCGGCCGGTGAAGGAGGCGACATCGGCCGGGACCGTGACACTCAGACGCCGGGTCTCCCCCGGCTCCAGTGCCACCCGGGTGTAGCCGACGAGGCGCTGCACCGGCTGGACGACGGAGGCGACCGGGTCGTGCAGATAGACCTGGACGACCTCTGTGCCGGAACGGTCACCCGTGTTGCGGACGGTGAAGGAAAGCGCGAACTCGCCGTCCGTCGGGGCCTGCTGGGCCCGCACTGTCAGGTCGGTCCAGTCGAACCGCGTGTAGGACAGGCCGTGGCCGAAGGCGAACGCGGGGGTCGGGTCGATGTTGGACACCTCGCTGGCGTGCGCGAGCCGCGCCCCGAGATACGTGCCCGGCTGGGAGCCCGGCCCGCGCGGCACGCCGACCGGGAGACGTCCGGAGGGATTGACCCGGCCGCTGAGCACCCCGGCGATCGCATGGGTGCCCTCCTGGCCCGGGAAGAAGGACTGCACGATCGCCGCGGACTCCTCCACGGCGCGGCCCAGGGCGTACGGCCGTCCGGCCAGCAGCACGGTGACCACGGGTGTCCCGAGGTCGAGCAGGGTGTCGAGCAGGTGCTGCTGCGCGCCGGGCAGAGCCAGCGTCTCGACATCACAGCCCTCGCCGCTGGTGCCCCGCCCGAAGAGTCCGGCGCGGTCGCCGAGCACCACCAGGGCGACGTCGGCCTGGCGCGCCGCCCGCGCGGCCTCCTCGAGGCCGGAGAGGTCACCGTCGTCGATGCCGGTGCCGCGGGCGTAGGTGATCTCGGCGTCGGTGAACTCGGTGGCGAGCGTCTCGCGCAGGGTGGGCAGCTCGATGCCGAGGGGGGTGCCGGGGTGACGGACTCCGATGTGCTGGGGGAAGGAGTAGCAGCCCAGGACGGCGACGGGTTCGTCGGCGTTGGGGCCGATCAGGGCGATGCGGCGCGGCGTGGCGAGCGGCAGGGTGCCGTCGTTGCTCAGCAGCACGACCGCTTCCTCGGCGAGTGTGCGGGCCAGGGCGCGGTTCTCCGGGCCGTCCAGGTCGATCCGGCCGCGCAGGGCCTCCGGGTCGGCCCGGTCCGCCCCGTCGAGCGCCGCCGGCACGGGGTCCCAGTCCGGGTCGAGCAGGCCGAGCGCCACCTTCTGGGTGATCACCCGGCGCACGGCGCGGTCGACCAGCTTCTCCGGGATACGGCCGTCGGCGACGGCCTCGGTCAGGGGCGCGCCGTAGGTCTTGACATTGGGCAGTTCGACGTCGATGCCCGCGCGCAGCGCCGTGCCGGCGGCGCCCGCCCAGTCGGCGGCGACGCCGTGCAGGGTCTTGAGGAAGGCGATGGCGAAGTAGTCGGCGACCACGGTGCCGTCGAAGCCCCAGGTGTCGCGCAGCAGACCGGTGAGCAGGTCCTCGTCGGCCGCAGAAGGCATGCCGTCGGTGTCGGTGTAGGCGTTCATCACGGAGCGGGCGCCGCCCTCGCGGATCGCCATCTCGAAGGGGGACAGCAGCACGTCGGCGCGCTCACGCGGCCCCATGGAGGAGGGGGCGAGGTTGCGTCCGGCGCGGGAGGCCGAGTAGCCGGCGAAGTGCTTGAGGGTGGCGACGATCCCGGCGGACTCCAGGCCCTGGACGTAGGCGGTGCCGATGGTGCCGACGAGGTAGGGGTCCTCGCCGATGGTCTCCTCGACCCGGCCCCAGCGGGCGTCGCGGACCACGTCGAGGACGGGGGCGAGGCCCTGGTGGATGCCGACGGACCGCATGTCGCGGCCGATGGCGGCGGCCATCCGGCGCACCACGTCCGGGTCGAAGGCGGCGCCCCAGGAGAGCGGGACGGGGTAGGCGGTGGCGCCCCAGGCGGCGAAGCCGGCCAGGCACTCGTCGTGCGCGAGCGCCGGGATGCCGAACCGGTTCGTGGCGGCGATCCGGGCCTGGGTCCGAGCCAGGGAAAGAGCCCCCAGGGCGGGGTCGACCGGGACCGTACCGAAGGGGCGGGTGAGCTGGCCCAGTCCGGTGGGCAGGAGCGCGTCGAGGTCGACTGCCTCCTCCATGTCGTGCTGGTGCGGCGCCACTTCGCCGCCGTTGGCGGACGCGCCGACCCACACGCCGTACAGCTGGGCGGTCTTCTCCTCGAGGGTCATCGCGTCGATCAACGCCTCGACTCTCGCGGTGACGGAGGCGGTGGGGTCGTTCCAGAGGGAGATTGCGGAGGTGTTCTCTACAGCCACGTCGGCGTTCACTTTCCTCCCACGCCCGTCGGGCCCTGGACCAGGGCTGGACGGGCGAACCGGTAAACGAGTGGGACTTGGGGCGAGGCGGACCGCGTGGCGCCTCCGGCGTCTGCGTGTGTGTCTGCGTCGGTGTGGGCGTGGGTCAACGGCTGAATCCCGCGGTCAGACCGCTCAGCAGCTGGCGGCGGCCGAAGGCGTACAGCACCAGGACGGGCAGTGTGGTCAGGACGACGGCGGCGAGCACGGCGGGGACATTGACCCCGTACTGCCCCTGGAAGGTCCACAGGGCGAGCGGCAGGGTCCGGCGGTCCGGGCTCTGGGTGAGGACCAGAGGCAGCAGGAATCCGTTCCAGATGGTCAGTGCGTTGAAGATGCTCACGGTGAGGATGGCCGGCCGGGTGAGCGGTGCCGCCAGCCGCCACAGCGTCGTCCACTCGGTGGCGCCGTCGACCCGCATCGAGTCGAACAGCTCCTTGGGCACGTCGCGGATGAAGTTGGCGAGCACCAGCACCGACAGCGGGATGGCGAATGCGATCGACGGCAGGATCAGCGCCGGCAGACTGTCGTACAGGTGCAGTTTGATGATGATCAGGTAGACCGGGATCACCGTGGCCTGCAGCGGGATGGCCAGGCCCATCAGGAACAGTCCGTTCATGGCCCGCAGGACCCGCATGCGCCAGCCGCGGACGATCGCGTAGGCCGCCATGAAGGAGAACACGACCGCCGGCACCACGGCGCCGACGGTCACCACGACACTGTTCACGAAGTAGCGCAGGAAGTCGGACTCGACGACCAGCCGGTAGTTCTCCAGTGTCGGCTCGCTCGACGGCACCAGCGGGTTGCTCGCGTAGTAGCGGCTCCGCTCCTTGAGGCTGGTGATGAGGGTCCAGTACAGGGGCACGGCGACGACGGCCAGCCAGAGCCATCCGGCCAGCCCTCCGGCCCAGTTGCGCCGGCGGGCCGCCGGGCGGGAGGGGCGTTGCCCCTCACGGTGGGTGGCCTTCTGCGGTCGTTGTGTCTTGGTCAGCGTAGTGGCCACGTCAGGCCCCCTCGAGTTGGCTCGCGCCGGCGTCCCGGCCTCCGAGACGGCGCAGCAGCAGGGCGAGGGCGAGACCCACGAGGACCAGGATGACCGCGATGGCGCTGGCCGGTCCCATCAGGCTGGCCTGGAAACCCCGCTTGTACATGTCCAGTGCGAGAACCCGGGTGGCGTCGCCGGGGCCGCCCTCGGTCAGGACGAAGATGAGGTCGAAGAAGGTCAGCGACCCGACGACCATCAGCGTGGACGAGGTGATGATGGTGTACTTCAGCTGCGGCAGCGTGATGCTGAAGAACTGCCGGATCCGTCCGGCTCCGTCCAACTGTGCCGCCTCGTAGAGGGATTTCGGAATCTGCTGTACGCCGCCCTGGTAGATCAGGGAGTGGAACGGGATGAACTGCCAGGAGACGACGAAGACGACGACTCCGAACGCGAGCCCCGGCCGGCCCAGCCAGTCCTGGCTGAGCGCTTGGATCTTCAGCCCGGCACCGAGCCCGAAGTTGGGGTCCAGCAGAGCCTCGTAGGCGATCGCGATCGCCGCGGAGCTGAGCATCAGCGGGACGAAGTACACCACGCCCAGCACCGCGCGGTAGCGCTGGCGGCCGGCCAGGAACGTGCCGAGCAGAATGCTCAGCGGTGTCTGCACGACCCAGGACACGGCCATCACCAGGAACGTCACCCAGAGGGCGTGCGGCAGTCCGGGGTCGGTGAGCACCGCACGCCAACTGGTCAGTCCGGAAAGGCGGATGGCGCCGATGCCGTCCCAGGTGGTGAAGCTCAGCGCGAAGACGCCGATGAGCGGTACCACGGCGAACCCGACGAAGACCACCAGCGCCGGCGCCGCCAGCCACGGCAGAATGCTGCGCGGCTCGCGATGCCGCGGCCGGCTGGTGAGCGCACTCATACGCCGGTGACCGCGTTCAGGTTGCTTGCGAACTGCTTGGGTGAGACCGAGAGTTGGAACAACTTGACGATGTTGTCCAGCAGCGTCTCGGCGGCCGTCGGGCTGAGCGCCTGGTCCCAGGACTGGACGAACACCTCGGCCTTGCTGGCGATGTCGTAGGTGAACTGGAGGAAGTCGGCGTTCTCGGAGGCGGCCAGCAGTTTCTCCGTGCCGAGCCGGATCGGTACCGACCCGTTGCCGATCCACTTCTTCACCTCCTCGTCCTGAAGGACACCGGTGGCGAAGTATTCCTTCGCGATCTTCTTCTGCTCGGCCCCGGCCTTGGAGGAGATGGACAAGTACTGGGCGGGGTTGCCAACCGTGTTGCTCTGATCGCCCTTGCCGCCTTCGACGGGCGGGAAGGTCATGTAGCCGAGCGAGCCGCTGGAGACGAAGTCCCCGCCGTCGGTCTGCTGGATGCCGTACGACCAGGCGCCGTGCAGCATCATGGCGGCTCGGCCGGTGTACAGCAGCGCCTGGTCGGCGTTGGAGTCCGCGGTGATCGAGGAGAAGCCCTTGACGAAACCGTCGGCCTCGACCAGGTCCTGCAGTGCGGTCAGCGCCTTGATCGCGTCCGGGTGGGACCATGCGTTCTTCTCGCCCTCGATGGCGGCCTGGAAGACCTCGGGACCGCCTATGCGGTCGAACAGGAACTCCAGCCACATCATGTTGGTCCACCGGGACTGGCCGCCGAGTGCGAACGGCGCTATGCCCTTGGCGTTGAACCTGGGCACCAGCGCCATGATGTCGTCCCAGGACTCCGGTGGTTTCACACCGACCTGGTCGAAGACCTTCCTGTTGTAGTAGAGGATGATCGGCTGCACGGTCTCGCACGGCATCGCGTAGATCTTGCCGTCGACGGTCGCCGCTCCGAACGAGGACGGGAACAGCCCCTTCTTGACGTCTGGATGCTCGTCGAACCACGAGGTGAGGTCCTCGACCTGGTCCGCTTCCGCGTAGGTGCGCAGCGTCCCGCCGCCCCAGCCCCAGATGATGGTGGGCGCCTGCCCGGCGCCGATGGCGGTCTTGATCTTCGTCTTGTACGCGTCGTTCTGGTAGGTCGTGTCGTCGATCTGCTCGTCGGGGTGGGCCTTGTTGAACGCATCCACGGCGCCGGCCCTGACGCCTTCCTGCGGCTGTCCGTTCAGGTACCAGTACGTGGCACCACCGCTCTTGCCGGGTCCTGACGAGCCGCCGCACGCCGTCAGCGCCGCGGAGGCCGGCACGGCGGCCGCCAGGCCGAGGAGGGTACGTCGAGAGAGCGCCATGATTTTCTCCGCACTCGAGAGCCGTCAGCTTCTCGTGAGTCATGGTGAAAGGTTTTCGAAAATTCCTTCTTCGAGCTCTGTTGCTGCAAGCTAGGTTTCGAGCTGACGCCGTGTCAAGATGCGTGCAGCCGCGCTACCGTACGGAAGACTCCCGCTCAATATCAGCGCCTGAGCGGCTCCCGAGGGACCCTGTCGGAGCTCGAAAACGTTTCGAAATGGTCGGTAGAAAACGAGGGTGACGCAGTGGCTGCGGGCTGACACACTGTCGGTGCAGGTCACACCGGGCCATCGGGGTCCGGTGCCGCCCTCTCCGGACGAGTCGATGCCCTCCTGGCCGAGACGACACCGGCGCGCGCCGCCGCGCAGTGGGAAACGGACGCGGCAGTGGGGCCGGTTCACAGGTACGGTTGACCGGTTCCGTCCGCGTGGCCGGGCCGACCGGCGGGTAACCACACCGGTGGACCTACAGCTGAGAGGAACCGATGCGACCGAACGCCAGGCGCACCACGTTGGCGGACATCGCCCAAGCGGCTGGGGTCTCCGTCGCGACCGTGTCCAAGGTGGTCAACGGTCGCGGTGACGTGGCGCCGCACACCCGCATCCGTGTACAGGAGCTGCTGCATCAACACGACTACCTCGCGCCCGTGTTCCGCCACGCCGAGGTCGTCGAGAACCCGACCATCGAGGTGCAGTTCAAGGGCGGCCTCAAGTCGTACGTGGCGGAGACCCTGGAAGGCATCATCGACTCCGCCGCCGAATCGGGAGCCTCGGTGGTGGTCAGCAAGGCGTCCAGCGCCCCGCACTGGGCCCGGGACCTGGTCTCGGCCGGGCGCCGCGCCGTCATCGCGGTCACCAGCGTGTACACCACGGCCCACCTGAACGAACTGGCCCGGTCCGGGCTGCCGCTGGTCGTGCTGGACCCACTGCACCTGCCGGACAGCCGGGTCAACAGCGTCGGGGCGACCAACTTCGCCGGTGGTCTGGCCGCGACCCGGCACCTGCTCTCCCTGGGCCACCGCCGCGTCGCCTATCTCGGCGGACCGACCATGGCCGTCTGCAACCAGGCACGCATGCACGGCTACCGCGCCGCCATGGAGGCCGAAGGAGCGCGGGTACCGGACGCCTATGTCCGGCCCGGAGAATTCACGTACGAGACCGGTTTGCTCGGCGCCACGGTGCTGCTGGACCTGGAAGAACCTCCGACGGCAGTTTTCGCGGGGAACGACGAGATCGCCCTCGGCGTCATCGAGGCCGCTCGCGCCCGGGGCCTGCGCGTTCCCGAAGACCTGAGCGTGGTCGGCTTCGACGACACGAGCCTCGCCCAGATGGCCTCACCGCCCCTGACCACCGTGCGCCAGCCGCTCCGGGAGATGGGCGCTGCCGCCCTGCGCACCGCCCTCCGACTGGCCAACGGCGAGAAGGTCGAGTCCCACCACATCGAACTCGCCACCGAACTCGTGGTACGCGCCTCGACGGCACGGCCTCGCGAGGAAACGTCGGCGCACAGGTGAACACGGATGAAGGGGCATCGGGGGTACGGCAACCGCATGCCGTTGCCGGGCCGGAACCGCTCCGCTGTGGAGTCCTCCGCCAGGACGCTGAAGCCGTCCCCGTCCAGTGCTGCTCCGCAGAAGTTCGTTGAAGGGCCAGACAGCCTTGAGGGGGGTTCCTTCGTAGGTCCAGCGGTATGGTTCGGTGGTTTCGTCGTGCGCTATCGCGTATGCCTCCAGCTTGTCGATCAGGTCATCGCGGCTGGCGAAGTCGCCGTACCGCAGAATCCGGCGGGTCAGGGCGGAGAAGAACAGTTCGACATGGTCGAGCCAGGAAGCGTGCGGCGGGGTCCAGCGGACGTGCCAGCGTGGGCGGCCGGCCAGGTCTTGGTGTGCCGGGCGGGTTCGCCGGGACGCGCCGGTTGTCCGGGGTGGCGGCGCGAGCGGGCGGCGATCACGGTCTTCTCGTCGATGGACAGGACCACCGCGCCCTCGGGCGACGCGAGGTGGAGGACGCACACAGCGGCGGCGCGCTGCCGGAAGTCGGGGTGTCCCGGCGAGTGAGCCGGCCGCTGACCTTGTGCGGCTTCAGATCCAGATCTGCCGGAATCCGGCCGGCCCGGGAGGCGGAGACCGGCGCGAAGCAGGTGTCGGCCATCCGTTGGGCGATGGCACGATGCGACCAGGTCGCCTCCGGATGCGGTGGCGTGCTGGTAGCGGTCGCGACGATCGCCACCCGCACCTGGGGCCCGTACGATCTCGGTCGTCCCGGCCGTTCAACATCGCGCAGGCCCTTCATACCGCGCGCCGCGAACCGCCCGCGCCACCCGTCTCATGCGTGCCCTGCTCGTCCTGACGAACCTCGAAGTCAACCGCTGACTAATGATCTTCTCTGCGGACTCCCACCCGCGACCAGCACGAGTAACCCGAGGACCAGTCACACCAGCCTTGTGACCTGCGGTTTCAAGTTGGGGGAGGCTCAAGGAGGTTCACTGCGCATCGCAGCACCACCACCGTTCTCGCATCCGCTGCCCGCTCCACCGCGCCGCACATCGGAAGCCGGGGACCCGGGCCGCTTTGTGCACCGCGTCAGACGTCGCAGCCCTCACCGACGTCGGACAGCCCGAAAGGCTTCCCTCAGTGCCTACGGGGAGGGCCGTCCAAGGAGCTCGTCGGTCTTGTGCCGGAGTGCGTCACCGCCCACCGGGGTGGGTCCGGATCGCTTCCAGCCCGCCGATGACCATGGCCACGGAGAACTCGGTCGCGGTGGCCAGGTCGTAGCGTGAGTGGTCCACTGATGCGGTGTAGGCGGGAAGGGTCTCGCGGATGTGGTCGGACATGGCCGGCGCCGGCAGTCCCTGGGCGAGACCGAACGCCTGGAACTCGACCATGGCGACGACCAGGCGCAGCTGGTCTCGCCGGAAGCCCCCTTCGATCAGTGCGGCGAACATCGGCTCGTAAACCGCGAGGGAACGGTCGCAGGCCATTGGGGTGGTGGACAGGAGCGGCAGAATGCGTCGGTGTCTGGCGTACAGGGCGGTGAGCCGGCGCAGGAGGTTGGCCACGGCCTCGCGCCAGTCGTGTGCGGGGCCGAGGGGTTCCATCTGTTCCAGCATCCGCAGCCGGGCGAGGTCGATGACCTTCGCCCGGCCTGTGACATGGGAGTAGAGGGAGGACGGGGCGACGCCGAGGTGCCGGGCCAGCTGAACCATCTGGACGTCACCGGTGCGGTCGGCGAGTTCGATCGCACCGTCCGCGATGCGTGCAGCGGACAACAGCGGCGTCTTCGGCCTGGCCACGCCCGGTGCCCCCACTTCCTGTCGAATGTCCTTCAGCGCAGCAGGTAGCCGCGCTCCTCCAGCGTACGGCGCAGGTTCTCACGCCCGTCCATGTAATCCAGGCCCGTGCTCACCGCGACGGAGTGGCTCCATGTCTTGTCACGCAGTCCGTACTCGGCGCGGAAGTCCTTGAACGCGGTCTCGTAGTCCTCGATCCATTCCTCGGTCGGCCGTGTCCGGTAGCGCTCGCGGTGCAGCACGACGTCCTGCGCCGGGCGGGGATGCATCGCGCTGGGGCGGTGCGGGTCCGGGGTACCGATGGCCATGCCGAACACGACATAGGCGTACGAGGGAAGTCCGATCAGGTCGGCGAGCTCCTTGGCATGGTTGCGCAGCGAGCCCAGGTACACGCCTCCCAGGCCGATCGCCTCTGCCGCGACGAGACCGTTCTGGGCGGCCAGGGCCGCGTCGATCGACGCCATCAGGAAGGCGTCGACGTAGTCGGTGACGACGGGCTTGCCGCCCTGCTCGACGCTGATCGCGTGGTTGCGCGACATGTCCGCCACCCACAGCAGCACGCTGGGGGCCTGGGCGACGAACTCGAACCCGGTGAACTCCACGCCGTGTGTCAGCCTCGCGAGCTCGGCCTTCGTCTCCGGGTCCGAGACGGCCACGAGACTCCACTGGTGAAGGTTCGACGACGTGGACGCCGACTGGGCGGCTGCCACCACCGTCTCCAGAGCGCCGTCGGGCAGCGGCTCGTCGGTGAACGCGCGCACTGAGCGGTGCGCGAGCAGCGCTTCGATCTGCTCGTTCCAGATGATGTTCTTCGGCGTCGCTTGCTGCCCGTAGCGGGCTTCCAGGAGTGCGTCCCGCTGCGACGAGTCGGTCATGGCTGTCCTTCCGTTATCCGAATCAGATTCGGTTTCGGCAACCACCAGCCGGCCGGGTTCATTCCCCGCTGTCCCGGCCCGTCGGCAAGAAGCTGGACAGGGCCCTGAGCCAAGGGCTGCGTACGGCTTCCGTCGAGGTGGAGGGGAGTCGTCGGACGAGTAGGTGAGCAGCCGGTGTCGGCGGAGTCGTCGGCCCGGGCCCGGACGATCTGGAGCTGCGTGATCCGCAGCTGCCAGAGCATTTCGCGGGTGGTGTCAGGGCTGGTGGTGTCCGAGGGTGTCACCGTGGCCGTCACCGGGAGCCCGAGGCGGCGACCGCGATGTGTCTCTTGCGGCCGTTGATTCCCTTTCCGGCGTCGAAGCCGCAGGCTCTGGAGTCGCAGGGGCATCGTCGTGGCCGGTACGGACCCGTCGGCGGAGCTGGTCGGCCGACAGGTATCTGCGCCGGCGTATTCGATTCCTGGGAGTCGGGCCGAATGCCCGAGTCCCGAGTGACGAGCTGTGCGGCACCGCGATTCATGTTCCCGCCGCCGCGTCGGCAGGATGGGACCATGATGGAGATCCGCACACCCCGTCCTCTGCTGCGCCGATGGCTGGACGACGACGCTGTCCACCTGTCCGAGATCCATGTCGGTCCTGCGGTGATGCAAGGCATCGGCGACGGCAGGCAACGCTCCCCCGGGGCAGACTGCCGGGGACATCGAGGCGTGGGACGAGGAAGGCTTCGCTGATCGGCCGTGACTTCACGGCCGCCGCCCCGGGGCGGAATCTGGTCGGTGTCATCACCGACATCCCCACCAACGAGGGCTGGCTGTATCTGGCGACGTGACTGGACCTGGCGACCCGCGAGATCGTCGGCTACTTGATGGCCAGCCCCACCGTGCATCCCCGTGGTCGACGCACTGACGACGGCACCGGCCGCAGAGGCCTCCAGCCCGGCTGCATGCGCACTCGGACAGTGAAAATGTGAAGTACCGGATATTCCGGTCCTCTTGCCCCGCACAGCGATGGACGCGCCAGGATGCGGGTGCCGGGATGCTCTCGCGACCTCCTGACCCGCACTCCGATCGACCGTGCTGTCCTTCCTCGGACTTGCCGGTGGCCCGGGAGCATCCCGGCCAGGCGCTCGCCTCGCCGAGGGGAGCGCCTTCGCGCTGCTGAAAGCCGAGATCGGCACCTGCCGCCGGCCCGACCGGACCACGGCCCGCGCTGAGATTCTCACCTTCATCGAGACCTTCTACCACCGCAAGCGGCTGCGGAGGCATCCAGTGCGGGGCTACCTCACCCCGCTGGAGACCCGGCAGCGACACGAGCAAGAACACGCCCTCGCAGCGTAGGCATCGAGTGTCCACTATTACGGGGAAACTGCACTCAGCCCTGGACGCCGGTACCCGACAGGATGCCTTCGACCACGTCGCGGAGCTGTGAGCGGGCGGTGATGCCGAGCTTGGGGAACACCCGGTAGAGGTGAGAACCGACCGTGCGCGGTGAGAGGAACAGCTTTTCCCCGATCTCACGATTCGTCAGACCACGGGCCGCCAGCTGGACGATCTGCTGCTGCTGGGGGCTGAGTTCGGCGAAGGCAGTGGGTACGACGTCGCCGGCCTCGATGCCGGCGGCGCGAAGTTCTGCCTGTGCCCGCTCGCCCCACGGCCGCGCGCCCAGCCGCTGGAAGGTTTCGAGGGCGGCGCTCAGCAGTGGACGGGCCTCGGCGATACGGCGCTGCCGCCGAAGCCATTCCCCGTAGTCGAGCTGTGTCTGCGCCCGTTCGAACGGCCACTGCTCACCTGCGGGTTCCTTGAGCGCCGCGCGGAAGAACAGCTCCGCGTGCTCGGGTTCCGCCAGCAGGGCGCGGCCCCGGTCGATCAGTGTCCTCACCCGTGCCGACATGCCTGTACCGAGGCGCCGCGCCGACCGTTCCAGTAGCTCTGCGGCGTGCTCCTGTCGTCCTCGGCGGACGGCCGCCGCCGCCAGTTCGGCCAGGAGGGTGTAGGAGACGTGGTAGTGGACCGGATCGCCGTCATCGGTGAACGCGGAGCGGAACTGCGTGTACGCGGTGTCGTAGTCGCCTTCGGCCACGGCCGCCATCCCCAGGGCCCGACGCGCGAAGACCGCGACGGAGCGACTCTCCAGTGGATCGACGAGAGCCAGGGCTCGTTCGACGAGCCGGCGTGCGGTGGCCGGGTCGCCCAGCAGAGCGACCACCGTGGCATCGAGTGCGTGAGCACACGCCTCGGCATGGTCGAGTCCGGCCGACGATGCCATGGCCGCGATGTCAGTCGCCACCGAGCGGGCCTCGGCCCATCGGCCCTGCTCCAGGCGGGTCCAGCCGGCCGCGCATCCCAGTCCGTCCGGGAGCCATCCACGGGCCTGCCACTGGTCGAACGCCTCGCCGAAGGTCCTGGCGGCGAGGGTGGTCTGGTCGAGCAGCCAGGCGACGATGGCCAGCGCGGTCAGGCGACTGGCGTCGCCCTTGGCCTTGGCGATGAGCCCGGGCAGGGCCGGTGTGAGGAAGGCTCCTGCGCTGCTGGGGTCGGAGACGGCCAGGACCCAGGCGCGCAGCGCCGCTGCGGCGGCATCGTCGGGCATGCGGGAGAGCAGGCTTTGGATCTGTCGCTGTTGGGACTCCTCCCCCGAGTAGTAACAGACCACCGCCGCCGCGGCCAGCGCGTCGAGAACGAGGGGCGACCGGGCGTCCGTCGCCTCGTCGGCAACACGCATGAGCAGAGCGAAGGCTGCCGTGTGATGGGAGTCCAGGGACATGAGCTGTCCGGTGGCCAGCGCGGCTTTGCCCAGCAGTGCCTGGTCGTCGGTGCACTGGCGGACTGCGGCGGCCAGTTGTTCCACCCAGCCGAGTTGACCGGTGAAGACGGCGGTGGTGGCGGCTTCGGTCAGAAGACGCGCCCGGTCCTCGCGGCGCGGGCTGAGTTCCGCGGCGCGCTCCTGGGCCGCGGCCGCGGCCGCGAAGCCACCCCGGCGCCGGGCCCGGTCGGCCGTCTGCTGCAGTGCGGCCGACACGTCCTGGTCGGGGCGTACGGTCGCGGCGGCGAGGTGCCAGGCGCGGCGGTCGGGCTCCTCGCGCAGCAACTCCGCGAGAGCGAGGTGGGCCCGGCGGCGTTCCTCGAACGACGCGGCATGGTAGACGGCGGAGCGGATGAGCGGGTGACGGAAGGAGATCCGGGATCCGTCCTGGCGTACAAGACCGGCCCGGTCCGCGGGTACCCATGCCTCGTCGTCCGCCTCGGGAAGTCCCACGGCCGCCGCCGGAGCGTCCGCCGCGTCGGCGGCCGCGAGCAGCAGCAGGATGCGGCGGGTCGGTTCCGGCAGGTCCGCCGTCTGCCCCGCGAAGATCCGCTCCAGTCGGTCGGTGACCGGCAGCGGGCCCTGCACGCCACTGCCCTCGGGGTGCCGGATCGCGGTGGCGTGGGTCAGTTCCACCAGGGCCAGCGGGTTGCCGGCCGCCTCCTGGAGGATCCGCACCCGGGCTCGGCCGGTGGGCGGCGTGGGTTGCCGGTCCAGCAGTAGGTTGGCCGCCTCAGCGTCCAGCGGGCCGAGTTCGAGGCGCTCGTATCCCTTGTCGAATCCAGGCAGGGCGGCCGCGGTGCGGACTCCGACCAGCAGCGTGACAGGCTCACTGTCCATGCGTCGCGCCACGAACGCGAGAACGTCCAGTGATGCGCGGTCGATCCACTGGGCGTCGTCGACCACCACCAGCAGCGGGGCGGTTTCCGCCAGGTCCGACAACAAGGTCAGGACCGCCAGACCGACGAGCATCGCGTCGGGAGTCTCCGCACACTCTTCGAGCCCCAGGACGGCTCGGAGCGCGGAGCGCTGCCGCGACGGCAGTCCCTGCGCTTCAGCGAGTACCGGGCGCAACAACTGATGAAGACCGGCGAATCCGAGGTGCGCCTCGGATCCGCTCCCCACCACCCGCAGCACTCGGCCACCCGCGCCCCGTGCGCGATCGGCCGCGAGGTCGAGCAGCGTGCTTTTTCCGGCACCGGGGTCACCCGTGACGATCAAAACGTCGCTGTGGGACCGGTCAGTGCCCACACGCCGGATGATCTCTGCGGTCTCGGCTTCTCGGCCCACCACCGCCGGACCGGAATTACGCGTCGAGCGCTGGTCCCCACGAGCCCTACGAGCCCTTCCATCGTTTTGCACGGATGCTCCAAGGAATCGAGATATCCCAGACACTAGCGTGGTGCTACGGCAGCAGCGCCCGGCAGCGGTATCGAACCCAGCTCAGAGCACTCAGAGCGCAGTCGTCGTCCGGGGCACCGATGCAGTCACGTGACGCATACCCCGACTGTTCGTCGAGCCGCAGAATCGTCAAGCGGGCACGGCCGCGTCTTTCCGGGACGGCGGGCAGGAACGGCCGTGCGGGAGGACCGCCGCGGCCGCGGTTCGCGCGGCGGCTATGCCAAGTCACCTTGAGGGAGCTCATGAGAACGGACGAAGTCCGGCATCGCAGGCCCGGGACGGAAGGCCGCCCGCGAAGATCCCGAACGCTCCGCGGCATGATCACGATGTTGGCGTGCGGCGTGCTGATGGCGGCATTCATCAGCCAACCGCGGGAGGCGAGCGCCGCTCCGCAGGACATCACGAACCTGAGCATGGCCACCTGGAACATGCAGGGCGGTACCGCCGGAATGGACGCCAAATGGTCGACGGGCGTCACCGCGCTGACGAACGGCAGATCGTCCGATGCCATGCTCCCGCACAACATCGTGGCACTACAGGAGGCGGGTTCCCGCCCAGCGGGGCAGCACATGGGCGTCGTCGCCCAGTCCGGTGTCTCACAGGTGACCGAGAGCCTCTGGCGGCTCACCTCAAAAAACACATTCCGCTACGTGTACTTCATGGAGACGGACCCGAACGGGCACCGCGTGAACCTTGCGTTCGTGACCGACCGCGTTCCACGGGAGGTGCGGATCGTTCCGTCAGGTCTCCCCGCCGGCCGGGCGACGTTCGGGCTGAGGTTCGGCACGACCTGGGTGTTCACCCTGCACGGGCTGTCCGGCAGCGGCAATGACGTGCCGGGGCTGCTGAGGAACATCGAAGCCGCGGTGGGCGGGGACAGCTGGGTCGCGCTCGGCGACTTCAACCGGGATCCGGTCAACCTGACACAGGCGATGCCGCGCGACAGCACCGGCAACCGCATCGGTGTCGTGGCGGGAACCGGCCTCGCCACGCACGTGAACGGCCGTGAACTGGACTACATGGTCACCTCCGGCGACCTGTCCGGCATCCTCGCTCCGGCGCGCCTGGACAACCCCGGCGGCGCGGACCACACACCCGTGGGCTTCAGGTCGGCGATGGCCGCCGCGGCGACCGAGTACCAGATCACCGCGACCGACGTGCCGACCGGCGTGGGCGCCACGGTGCAGATACCGAGCCCGGCGGCGGACTCGATCCTCGACGACAATCTGCACGGCGCGGAGAACTGGCGCTTCCGGAACTACGACCCGGAGGACAACAGCGCGCAGATCGCCAACGTCGATCCGGACATCGGCTGCATGATCTTCGTGGAGAGCGGTGCCATGCGGACGGCGCCGTGCGTCGCGGCGCGCGATCAGGTGCCACCGGAGCAGAAGATGACCATCGTCGACGCGGATGTTCCCGGCGCCGGGCGGGACGTGGAGATCAGGTCCTCCTTCAAGCCGGACAAGTGCTTGTACTCGGTCCACACCATGAAGCAGCCGGCCGACTACTCGGGCTACAGTGTCTGGCGCACCTGCGGCACCTCCTCGAAGCGGGCGGCGGCCGACGAGGGGGGAGGCAGCCGCTGGGTCCTCGCCCCGGTCCACCGGGTGATGATCGTCGGCGATTCCATCACGCAGGGCCGGGAGGGCGACTTCACCTGGCGCTACCGGCTGTGGCAGTGGCTGCGGAGCCAGAAGGTCGCCGTCGACTTCGTCGGGCCGTACTCCGGCACGTTCACCCCCGACCAGCCGGCCCCGCCCACACCCCCGCGGCTTCCGGAGGAGGCGCCGCCCAGCCAGGGCCTCCGCACGTCGGGCGGCTACGCCCCCGACGTCAGCGAACCCCAGAACCCCGGGTCCGGACCGCCGACCGACATCGCCTTCGACAGCGACCACTACGCGCACTGGGGCCGCCAGGCCGCGCAGGTCAAGCTGGACATCCGGAAGCAGGTCGCGACCTACCGGCCCGACCTGATCCTGCTCGCGATCGGTTTCAACGACATGGGCTGGTTCGTCAGCGACGAACACGGCACGTTGAGCAATGTCGGGCAGATCGTCGCGCAGGCCCGCGACGCCCATCCGGGTGTCGACTTCGCACTGGCGAACGTACCGCAGCGCACGAAGATCGGCGGCCGGGACGACCTCATCGCCAAGACCGACCACTACAACCGTCTCCTTCCGCAGTCCATGGAGACCTGGCATGCGGACAACCCGATCTCCAACATCAATCTCGTCGACTGGGCGGCCCGGTACTCGTGCTCTCCGACGAGCTGCCCCTCCGGATATGACGGCCTGCACCCGAACGAACACGGGGAATACGAACTCGCCGCGGCCTTCGCGCAGGTCCTGCACCAGGATTACGGCTTCGGTGCCAGGGACATGGACGTGCCCGCCACCGTGCCCGCACGACTCACTCCGGCGTTTCCCTCCCACGTTCGAGCGGTGTCCAGCGCGCGCGGCGTCACGGTGACCTGGGACCCGGTGTACGGAGCCGTCGACTACGACGTACGTTCGCGGATCGCCGGTCAGACGGCGTGGAGCCAGGGGAGGGCCTTCAGTAACCGGACCGACACCACCTGGACCGTCGACGGCATCGGCTGGGAATACCAGGTGCGGGCCAACATGGGCTGCCGCTGGAACACGGACCCCCATGATCCACGCGGCTGCACCGAGACCGCCTCGGGATGGTCCGCCACGGTCGGCGCCACCGCCCACCCGCAGACCGCACCGCCCCCGACCAACATCGCCAGCCGGCCCAGCGCCACCGGTGTCGACGTCGCCTGGACCCCGCCGACGGGACCGTACACCGACACCATCGACCGCTACGAGATCGTCCTGTACGACAAGGACACCCCCGGCGCCTTCCTCACCAGCACCGGGGCGCGCGGCACGGTCGCGCACGTCGACGGCCTCAAACCCGGGCACCACTACCTCGTCGCGGTGGCGACCTGGAACGCGGCCGGCGGCGGCCTGCCCAGCCTGGCCCGCCCGGTCACCGTCGGCGCCGGCACCCCGCCCGCGCCGACGGACCTGCGGGTCACCTCCACCGACGCGACGTCCGTCCAGCTGGACTGGAAGGGGTCGAAAGCGGCCGCCGGCTACCGCGTGTGGGTCCGCAATATCAACGGCGACGACCACGACGGCGGCACCTCCAAGGCAGACGAGGACATCATCGAGGGCACGAGCAAGGGGATCGGGTTCCTGTTCCCCGGCGTGTGGAACTACGAGTTCTGCGTGACCGCTGTCAACGGCGTCTACGAGTCCGGCAAGTCGAACTGCGTGGTGGCGCCCCGACCGGCCGGCAGCCGCGCGTCGGGCGCCGTGCAGGCCGCCCCGCCGAGCGCGAGCGACCGGGCCCGGCAGGACATGCGGACGTTGCTGAACCTCCCGAAGCAGGTCAGCACATCCGGCGCGGCACCTGGTAGATGAACCGGCCGCGGCAGGCCCGGACCGCTCGCGACCGGGCGACGGGCCTGCCGTGGAACCCGGTGAAGACCGCGGAATTCCGGGCCGTGCTTTGGCGGCCGGCCGCCCTTCGGGTCGGAGACACGAGGCGGCTTCGGCAGTCTCATGACGCGGTCGGAGCGGACCCGGCCGACCGGCATTGTCACGTTGTTGGACGTGTGGTGGTTTTATGGTGTGACGCGGCATGTGGGCCCGCGACCTGGGACTGTGGTCAGGTTGTGGTGGGCTGGTCGACAGTGCCGGTGATCTGGTCCCAGATCGCGAAGCGGATGGCCATCTCGGCTCGGTAGTCGTGTGCGGTCGTCAGGTGGTGGCGGGGGCGGAAGTGGGGCGAGATGCCGCTGAACGCGGACAGGAATCGTTGGGCTCCGCCCACGGAGCGGAAGCCTTTCATCGCGCGCTCGCGCTGCCTCGTTGGCTGGTGGCTGTTCTCCGCCCGGTTGTTGAGGTACTTCGACTGCCGGTGCTCGACGCAGGGCATGACCTCGCGGTGGGCCGCGCCGTAGGAGCGGAGCCTGTCGGTGACGATCACCCGCGGCACCGTGTGAGTCCTCTTCATCAGGCGGCGGAAGAAGCGCCTGGCCGCGGCCTTGTCCCGGCGGTCCTGCACCAGGATGTCCAGCACATTGCCGTCCTGGTCGACAGCCCGACACAGGTACTTCCGTTCCCCGCTGGTCTTGAGGAAGACCTCGTCCAGGTGCCATGTGCCACCAGGCCGGGGCTGCCGGCGACGCAGCGCGCTCGCGTACTGCTGACCGAACTTGGCGCACCAGCGGCGCACCGTCTCGTAGGAGACGGCGATCCCGCGCTCGAGCATGAGCTCCTCGACCTCGCGGAACGACAGCGGGAAGCGGTGGTACAGCCACACGCAGTGGGAGATGACCTCGACCGGATACCGGTGGCCCTTGTACGACGGCGACACGGCCCCCATGGACGACCCTTCCCAGGCTGATCAACCAGGAGATCAGCCTCACCGATCAGCCAACGTGACAACGCCTGCGTGCTGCAGAACCTCCGAGAGCAGTCACCTGACGCATACCGGAGGGGATCCCCGCGTACCGAGACTGGCGAAGCGGGCGGTGGCCGGCCAGAACCTCGAGACACCCTGGCGGTCGTGCACCCGCGAAAGGACCTACGGAGCACCATGGTGGCAAGGACAACGGCAGCGCTGTGGGACCGCTTCGCCGCCTTTGACCCCGGGCTCACGCGTCTGACCTCCGCGATGCGCGCCGTGCTCGGCACAGCCGCGGCACTTGCCGTGCTGACAGCGCTGCGAGCGCCCGAAACGGTGCTGGTGGTCGGCGGTTTCACCGCGATGACGACGTCACTGGCGATCAGCGACCTGCATCCGCGCAACCAGCTCATCACCCTCGGGCTGGGCGCTCCGCTCTCTCTCGCGTCCCTGGCCGCCGGAGCTGTGCTGACGCCGTACCCGACGGCAGCCAAGCTGATCTTTCTGGTGGTGATCTACCTCGCCGTTCAGGCCCGCCGGTTCGGCTCACGAGGGCTGGGCCTGGGGATCTTCGGGTTCATGTTCTTCCTGCTGTCCCAATTCGTCCAGGCCCGAGCAGACCAGCTTCCGCAACTCGGGGCATCGGTACTCGTGGCTTTCGCGGCCGTTACGACCGTGTGGTACTGCGTCGGCCCCGTCACGGCGGCCGGAGCTCTGAGACGGCTGCGGCACGCATTCGGCGTGCGTCTGTACGACGTCCTCCGGGACACGGCCTCGGTGGTCGCCACCGGGCAGGACGACGGCACCCGCAGCCGTCTGTTGCAGGAGCGCCTCGACAGACTGCACGCAGCCGCGCTGCTGATCGAGGACTTTTTCGACGAGTGCGCGGTCGACGAGGGCACCGAGGCCCCGCTGCGGCACATTGGTCGTGTGGAGGTGGCCGCGCAGCGCCTGGCCGTACTCACCGTCCGCGCGGTCCGCACACCGGCGGCCCGCGACGATCTGGCGGAACGAAGGGCGCGGCAGCGGCTCGCGCAGCGGATCCGGGCTCTCGGGCACCGGGTCACCGCGGGAACGGCCCGCACATCCGAACAGTACGAGGAGAGGGACGAAGGCGGCCCGGCGAACCGGCCGGCCGGCTCCGCACATGTGCAGGACTGCTTCCTAGCGGTCGACGAACTCACCACAGCCCTACGGGTTCTCGGCCCACGCGGCCGCCCAGCAGGGTTCGGGACACCTCCTTACAAAGCCGCCCCATCAGCCTTGGGCGCGGTACCGCGCAGGGACACAGACACCGACAGCCTGAAGCGACAAGTCACCCGCCAGGCGGTCCAGGTGACAACAGCCTCGGCCCTCGCAGTCGCGGGCGGTCATCTCCTGTCTCCGCACCTGTGGTACTGGGCAGTAGTGACCGCATGGGTCGTCTTCATCAGGACCGAGAGCACCGGCGAGGTGCTGCTGCAAAGTGCCCGGCGGCTGGCGGGCACTGTCGTCGGCGTGATTTTCGGCTACGGCCTCGCCGCCCTGGTCGGTGGAGACGGCCCAGTCCTCCTGATCCTGCTCCTGCTGTGCATGTTCGGGATCTTCTACACCCCATCACGGGCCTATTGGGCCGTGACGTTCTTCATCACCGGCACACTCAGCATGCTGCTCGCGCTGATGGACACCTTCTCGACGCACGTGCTGCTTCTGCGTGTCCAGGAGACCGCACTGGGAGTAACCTGCGGAATCCTCGCCGCCACCCTCGTCCTTCCCACCACGGTCCGCCGGGCCAGTGACGATGAGCTGGTCGGTTTCCTGCGCGTCCTCGACCGCCTCCTTCGGGCCATCGCGTCAGGAAGCACGGACGCGGAAACCCCGGCGAACTGGGTCCGCGCGGCACACGACCTCGACCAGGCACTGGAGTCCTTCCGCAAGGCCTGCCTGCCTCTCACCCATCCGCTCAATCCGCAGCGCGGCCGACGGCACCACACCCGCCACCTGCTGGAACTCCTCGAGGCCGGCGCGTACCACGCACGGAGCCTGGCCGACACGGCCGAGCGTCTCCCAGCGGGCCATGCTTCGGAATGCGCCTCCCGCCTCACTGTCGCGGCCGACCGTGCGCACGAGACCGTGGCCCACCTGATCCGCGTCACCGGCCATCGACCGGGATTCTCCTCGCACACGGCACGCCCCAGAGTCGTCAGGGCACTGTCCCTGCTCTCGGAGGAGCCGCGCGTCAGCCGCAGCCGGCCGTCGCCGGAGTGTCGCCTGCAGCAGCACATCAGTCGCCTCGACGCGACCTTGACCGCGCTGGTGCGAGCTGCGGACCCGCTCGTCCCGGACCCCGGCCGCACCACCATGGTCCCGCCCGAGAGCGTTGACATCCCGTCGCCGCACGGGCCGGCCCCGGTTGTCGCGGTGCGCTGCGTCGATCTCGAGGACCCATGCAACGCCCAAGCCGTCTGACACCCGCCAGAACGCATCACGGGGTGACCGTACCCCCTTGCATTTTGCTGATTTGCAGGCATCAAAGCCGTCGGTGTGAAAGGCAGGGACAGCCACCGCACACGACACGGCCGACAAGCGGGCATACGGATCAGGCTGCCGTCTCGTGAAGGCGGCGAGGTAGCCACGCGCTCATTCGCAAGGCATCCGGGAACGGAACTGGAAACGGGGAGCCGCCTCGCCTTTCACCTGGCCTAGAAGAGGAAAAGTCCCTGTTCAGAGCCGTACACACCGGTGCAGTCACGTGACGGATACCGCGCCCGCCGAAGCCGCTCGTACGGTTGGGTAAACCCTACGGACTCCAAGGAAATCACATGGAACAGATCACGCTCGGCAACGTCTCCATCACCCGCGTCTGGGAATATTACGGGTCCGTCGAAATGGAGCCCCACGCCTTCTTCCCGGAAAGCTCGCAGGAAGTCTGGAAGGACGGCGTCCACTGGCTGGCCCCGCATTTCCTGGACTCCGAGACCAACATCGTGAATTCCGCGATCCAGACCTGGCTGCTGCGCAGCGGAGGCAAGACCATCCTCGTCGACACCGGTGTGGGCAACCACAAGGAGCGCCCGTACGCGCCGGTCTGGAGCCACCTGGAGACGGACTTCCTGGCCAACCTCGCCCGGGCAGGTGTCCAGCCCGAGGACGTGGACATCGTGATCAACACGCATCTGCACATCGATCACGTCGGCTGGAACACGTACCTGGACGGGCGGAGTTGGGTTCCCACCTTTCCCAACGCCACCTATCTGATGCCGAAGGACGACTTCGACTTCTGGAACCCGGCAAACGGCCACCAGCCGCTGCTCGGCCGCGGCAACCAGAACGTCTTCGAGGACAGCGTGGCCCCGGTGCACCAGGCCGGCCAGACGCTGCTGTGGGAGAACAGCCATCAAATCGACGCCGACCTGCGCCTGGACGCGGCTCCCGGACACACCCCCGGCTCCTCCGTGCTGACCCTCAGCTCCGGGACGGACCGCGCGGTGTTCGTCGGTGACCTGCTGCACAACCCGGTGCAGATCGTCGAGCCGGACGCCAACAGCTGCTTCTGCGAGGACCCCGCGGGCGCCCGCGCCACCCGCCGCAAGGTGCTGGGCTGGGCGGCCGACAACAACGCGCTCCTGATCCCCGCGCACCTGGGTGGTCACGGTGCCGCCGAAATCGCGCGTAACGGCAACACGTTCGACATCAAGGGCTGGGCGCCCTTCGCCCCGTACTCCGAGCAGGGCTGACGCCCCGGAAAGGCATAGCTGTGAGCCACGAACCCGAGCCCGTCGTCACCACCGCACAGGGAGCCGTCCGCGGTCTCCGTCAGGACGACGGCACCGCCACCTTCCTGAACATCCCCTACGCCGCTCCTCCGATGGGCGCCGGCCGGTTCGCCCCGCCGCAGCCGCACGAGCCCTGGGACGGCGTACGGGACGCCACCGTGCCCGGCCCCAACGCCCCGCAGTCCGAGCGGAAGCTCGGCAGCATCGACATGGCCCCCTACTTCGGCGCCGGCTGGAGCCGTGGCGAGGACTACCTCACCGTCAACGTCTTCCAGCCCACCACCGCGGACAGCGGCCTGCCCGTGATGGTGTTCGTCCACGGCGGCGGGTTCGTCGCCGGATCGACGCGGTCCGCGCTGTACGACGGTTCCGCCTTCGCCCGCGACGGCGTCGTCCTGGTCACACTCAACTACCGGCTGGGCATCGCCGGGTTCCTCGACATCCCCGGGGCGCCCGCCAACCGCGGCCTGCTCGATGTCGTCGCGGCGCTGCGCTGGGTGCGGGAGAACATCGCCGCCTTCGGCGGTGACCCGGACAACGTCACCCTCTTCGGCCAGTCGGCCGGGGCGACCGTCGTCGGCGGCATCCTCGCCACCCCTGAGGCCGCGGGCCTGTTCCGCCGGGCGATCGTGCAGAGCGGCAGCGGTCTGGGGGCGTTCACCTCCGAGCAGGCCGCCCGTGTCACCAAGGCCGCGGCCGAGGAACTGGGCATCGAGCCGCACGCCGACGCCTTCGCGGACATCTCCGACGAGCGCCTGGTGGAGGCCGCCTCCCGGCTCGCGGGCATCGACCTGCAGACCGAGACACACCACGATCCGCTGATCGGCCTCAGCCCCTTCAGCCTGGTGCTCGACACACAGCCTGCCGTCTCCGTCGGCGCCGGCCTGAGCGCTGATGTCGACCTGCTCATCGGGACCAACACCGAGGAGGGAAACCTCTACCTGGTCCCGGTGGACAAGTACGCCACCTCGACCGCCGACGATGTCGACGATACGGCGGCGCGCTCGCACCCGAAGCCCGCGCAGCTCGTGGAGACGTACCGCACCACCCGCCCCGAGGCGTCCTTCGGTGAGCTGCGGTCGGCCATCATGGGCGACGCGCTGTTCGGAGCGGGCAGCTGGGCCCTGGTCGGCGCACATGCCGCCCACCCCCAGTCCGCCACGTTCAGCTACGAGTTCGCCTGGCGCTCCCAGGCCCTGAGCGGAGACCTCGGCGCCACCCACACGATGGAACTCCCCTTCGTCTTCGACATCGCCGAACTCCCGCAGCTGGCGGGTGAGGGCGCCCTGCTCGGCCCCGACAAGCCCCCCGGGGACCTCGCCACCCGCACGCACGAGGCCTGGATCCGCTTCGCCAGGACCGGCAACCCCGGCTGGGACCAGTACGACACCACACGCCGGACCACGATGCACATCGACGCCGAGTGGACCCAGGTCGACGACCCCCGCAGCCAGGAACGACAGGCCTGGGCCTGACCCCGTCGCACAGATCGCTCTGTGCGCCCTTCCGTCAAGGACACACCATGAAAACCGTCATCACCACCGAGAACGCACCCACTCCGGCAGCCCCGCTGTCCCAGGGAATCCGCAAGGGTCCGATCCTTCAGGTCTCCGGGCAACTCCCGTTCGACCCGGCCACCGGCGCGGTCGTCGGCACCACGGTCGCCGAGCAGACCACGCAGACCCTGCGCAACGTCACCGCCGTACTCAAGGCGGCCGGCGCCGGACTGAAGGACGTCGTGATGCTCCGCGCTTACCTCACCGACCCCGCCCACCTGCCCGAGCTGAACGAGGCGTACGCGGCGGCCGTCGGCGAACCGTTCCCCGCCCGCACCACCGTCTACATGCAGCTCCCTCCGGGACTGCTCGTGGAGATCGACGCCCTGGCAGTCCTGGACGACTGACTCGGCTACAGGGCAAGGCCGGTCTGGCGCGGCC